>CAYVAG010000007.1:12159-49595 GCA_964449265.1 uncultured Candidatus Peribacteria bacterium | reverse complement strand
ATACACTTATAGTGCTTATAGATAGTATTATTTCAGAGGTTTTTCCCCATGAGATTATAGTATGCCATTTTGAGTTTCACAAATACAGTGAAATCAAGATAGCTCGTAAAGGAAGAGAATCTCACAAACTGGTGTATCATTCGTGTATAGTATTCTCTCGTATCAGGAGTGAGTCAGAGAATACGCAAATATGCATAGTATTCCTCATAGTAAAAAGCCTTTGCAAAATCCTCCTCAACTGTTACATGTGGACAAATCGTAATCATACGCAAGGAAATTAAAAAATAACCTGCGGTCGAGTATTAGCCCGATGCAGGTTATTCTAGGAGTTTTTGATTGTGTTTTATACAGTATTTTTTGTGATTGTCATTATCAATCTTTACTGTACCGGAAGCCAAATGTTTGTTGCGGTGGTGTGCCGTAGGCATACGACCTCAAGGTTATGAGCCTTGCGAGCTACCACTGCTCTACTCCGCGGAAAATATAGATTGCCCGCTGATTATAGCGAAAACCCAAGCTTGTCAATAGTTTTTTCGAGAGTTTTACGAAAGTTCGGGATTTCCTTCCGAGAAACGCTCTGCCAGTCATCTCGGATCGAGAGGATATCAGCGATATTCCACTCCTGCCCACTATTTATACGATCATGAATTTCCCTGTATACTTCGCTTGCAGAGATGTAGTCGAGAAAACTATGAGAGTCTTCCTGGTTCCAGCCACCGAGATCCTTGTACATATCCCAAATATATGGACGATCACTCATAAGTCCCCGAAGTGACGATATCTCACCACGGAGTACTAATACATCACTCAAGTCGATGAGATCCCAGAAATCATCTCGTGGAAGCCAAGAGAAATAGTAATTAGTAATTGGTAACTGGTAATTGGTTGGGCAATTACCAATGAAAAAAATAATCACATCATCATTGGCCTGGGTTTGAAAGAATTTCTCGAGAGTTTCTCCGTACGCAAAAATCGGGATCCATGTTTTTCCTTCGAGGGTCATAGGAAGTCACATTTTCTCGAGCCACTGCACTCGTGTGATAGCAGATTTCTCATAGTGCCAGACTCACCCTGTACCTGAGAGGGGAGAGTAGGTGAGCTCTATGATAGGTCGTTCGGGGGTGGAGAGCAGATGTTCACGTTCATGCGAGCCACGATACCACGGATCATAGCTCAAGTAGCTCACACGAATGATACTCGTTCCGGGGATGAATCTCTCCAGATCTACTTTCGCATGCAGTCCAAGGATGATGAGAGGAGAACTTTCATGATACTTATATTCATTTTTCGTGAGGAGTTCATACTGTGGAAGAGTGCATTCACTCCGCTCGAGGAACTTTCTCATCGCATCCATATCATCGGTCACGATGCGGAAGGATACAGGAAGTCGGCTCATCATGAGAAACTCCAGTACCCATCACATGTCGCCATAGTTGTCTATTATATCCGCGAAGATATCTATGCTTTCTATTTTCATGTTGTTATTCTAAGATCTTTCTATAAAATGCAACAGTACTTACTTTTTATAACTAAAAAGTAACAAAAAGTTCTTCTTTTGTTGTCTCATTTTCGATTTCGTCCGAGCTTGCTTTCCTAAATCAGAAAAACTCGCTTTGCTCAAACAGTTTCTGATTTTATACGGAAATCTTCGCTGGAGAAAATCTGAAAATTCGCCAAATGAAAGAAGCAAAATATTTTCGAAACTAAAAACAATGTTCTCTTTTATCTCAGGAAAAATCCTCTCCATCGATGCTATCCAGATCACGACTCTGGTCGATGGGACTGGACTGGGGCTCGAGATATTCGCTTCTCCACTTCTTCTTGCGAATATTCGCATATGAGAGAAATCGAATATCTGGCTTCACCACAATATCAACGACGCTGGAGAGACGCTCTTTGGTTTCACTGACCAAGATGAGAAAAAACTCTTCCGAGAACTTCTCAAAGTCAACGGAGTATGAGGAAAGACAGCTCTGAATCTCCTCTGACTTGGCGGAGAAAATCTCCTCAAAGCGATCCAACTCGAAGATGATAAACTCCTCTCATCGGTCCCAGGAATCGGGAAGAAGACAGCTCAGAAGATCATCGTGGATCTAAAGGGGTCGATCGATTTCTCGAAACACTCCTCTTCATCGTGAGCGAAGCAGAGAAATACATCGGATATGACTCTCGTCTCGTCTCTTGTGCAGATGGGATACGATAAAGTCCGAGTGGAAGAGATTGTCGCGAGTATCGACTCATCGCTCTCACTCGAGATCCGCACGATCGAAGCTATCCAGAGACTTGCGAAATAACTATGAATTTTCTCGACTATAAGTCATCCTTCGATACTCTCATGGGAGTGAAACCTGAGCCAAATGAGCATGAGAAAGCGTTCTTTGCTCGCGCAGAGAACTATATCCGAAAAATATCGTGGATCCCGGGACTTCGTATGGTCGCCGTCGTGAACTCTCTCTCGATGTATGCGACGCATGAGGGCTCAGATATTGACCTTTTCGTCATCACTGCGAAAAATCGCATGTGGTTCGTGCGAGTACTCATGACGATCTCTTTCTGGATACATGGAGTGTGGCGACATGGAGAAGACATAGCAGGGAATTTCTGTCTCTCATTTTTCATAGAAGAGGACGCTATGGATATGTCTCGGATTGCGCTAGAAGATGATATATACCTGTTCTTCTGGATGTACTACATGAAACCGATACTCGTGGTAGGTGATACGTGGGGTCATTTTCTAGTTCACAATACTTGGGTCAAATCGGAGAACAAAACACCAGTTCTCTCTCTCCCTTTGCGAATGACTGTGTGAGATATATTTGGTACTTTTTTCGATAGTCTTATTCGCCCACTCTGAGAGTGGAAAGCCCGTAGATCTTATGAGAAAAAATGAAAACCCGCAGGCGTGGTCATCACTCGAAATATGCTCAAGTTTCATGATCAGGATAAGCGAAGAGAAATATCTGAGAAGATTTTCGGAAAAAGTATTGACAAATAGAAAATAAGTGTATTATGTAATTATATATTCCATAATTTCACTCTATGAAATCATTTTTTCTCTCCCTGTTTGTCGCGAGTCTCGTGCTTCCACTTTCCACGTTTGCCTATCCAGGATGTGCTACGAGCGATCTCATGATTGGAGGTCAGGTTTGGTCGAGCTGTAACTCTCTCACGAAGAACAAGGGTTCAGAACAGAAGTCTGGATGGTTTATGGCAGGGGACAAGCTCCCGACATTTCTCTCGTACAATGGATGGGGAAGTCGTCTCGAATTCCAGAGAAAAGTCAGTCAGACGGATCGCTATAGTGGTCCATGTGCTAGCGGATACCGCGTACCGACTCGTGGAGAATGGGAGACAGCGATCTACTATGCCCGCCTCAATGGTGTGACTCTCGCATCACTCCTCTCTCTTCCGTACAATGGCAGTTACCGCGCATTTCGTGATAGCGATGGTGATATCATGGTAGAGTCTCGTGATAGTGTCCTGGGTGCATACTGGTCATCGACATATGACAACATCTATGGGGCGCGTCCTACGATCCTTCACCTCGGTGCGAACTACCGTGGTACTCGTATGGATGGCACAGATGGTGCCTATCGAGAAGAAAGCTACAAGTGGCAATATGGTGAGACAGGACTCGAGCTCGTCGGTGGCGAAGAGACAGAAATGGCGAATGTGCGATGTATCCGAAGGTAGTCTTGCATTTCCTCTTGTTTTTCCTAAGATGTGAGCATATCTCACATCTTTTTTTATGCAGAAAAATATCATCAATATCTTCATCATTATCGTACTTTTTACAGGATTTTATTTCCTGTTCTCGTGGCTGTATCAGGAAGACAATCGGAGTATGTGGACATTTCGTCCTGAGAAAAAAGTCCTGACATATGAAGAACAACAAGCGGAGAAAGAGAAAAATTCTATAAATGATGCGAATCTCTATAATGAAGCTATAAAAAATAAAAATACAGAGACATGTGCATCGATCACTGATACGACCGAGAAGACACGATGCCTCGATATGGTATGAGCGACTCTCGCACTCGATGGGCTCGATAGAGAAAAATGCTCAACCCTCTCATCGAGCGGTATGATCAGCCTCTGTCAGGACAATATCGCGTACCGCACAGCGAGCGAGAAAAATGATAAATCCCTCTGTGCGAGCATCTCTCTCGAGAACATCCGTAATAACTGTCTCGAAGAACGAGAACAAGTGCTTCTCCAGTCTCTGACTTCCTCTGGTACGGTTTCCCGAGAAACATGTAGCACTTTCGAGACAAACACATGGAAAGAAAAATGCCAAAGCCTCGTCGTCGTAAAAGATGACAGCGCATGATATAAGAGTGCGATAGAAGCTCGAGATCTGAGCGCGTGTGATACCATCTCAGATGAGAAACTCAGATTCCAGTGTCGAGATACGATACTCTTCCAGTCTGCCGTAGCGAAATCAGATATCTCCCTCTGTGATGGCATTTCTGAGTCTACGAAGATGGACGCATGTCGAGCGAGTCTCGAAGGCAAGCTCGATGCAGAGAGCTTCCAGTCATTCGTCACTTCTGGAACTCTTGCTGACTGTGAGACTCTCCGAACCGAGGCGTATCGTACACAGTGTCATGATATGGTTCTCATACGCACCGTGAGGACAAGTGGTGATACCAAGCAATGCAAAGATCTCTATGCTACTGGTATGATCGACCGATGCGAGAAGACAGGAGGGAAGTAGAGAAGAGATATAAAAAAATAGAATCCATATTCTGCAAGCAAAAAACGAGAGCAGAGAGCAAAAATTCGCTACGAAAATTCGCATGAAAGACATATTTGTGCTATGATTTCTGTATGTTCGGACGGATTTTTCTCATCTTGCTTGGTAGTGCCACTCTCACTTTCTCTACTTCACTCGTAGAGGCGGCTTCATGGTACACCTTCACTCCTGGTCCTACTATTGCTATGACCGGTGCAAATGACCGAGTATTTTTCGATGTGGCAGATGATATCACAAATAGTGGTTCTATAGTATCTGCGCCGCACCTAGATACGAATACGCGCGAATTTGCTTGAGCGTTCTATCTCTCTGGTGCTGGGTGGGTCGATTTTTCTACTGGGTCATACAGTGTCTCTCTCGACTGTGGAGTACAGAGTCTCTCTGATCTCACCACTGACTGTGCTATCTTAGGAACTGCTTATGCTGAGATAGTGGGAGATGTGACTTTTTCGTGAGCTCTGTTCCATCCACTTTCTGGAGAAATCACTGGTACCCTCTCGACATTCGTCGGTGACTACTCACTCTCAGGGGTTCTACTTCCCCTTTTTCCTGCATTTTTCGCCGAAGGGACAGGAAGTACAGCAGATCACATGAAGGCCCTCTCGATCTCGGGATCGACTCGCTACTTCGGTCTTGGTTCTTGGGCTTATCATTTTCAGCCACTTCTGTATGCTGATGTAGCATATGTTTCACTTTCGAATATAGACCTTTCCATGGCATCTGCCTATAACGTGAGCATATATGATAAGAATGGAAGTATGACATCCTTTCTTTACACGGTATCAGCAGCTACACCTTCATCATCTATAACCCCTGGAACCTTACATGAGTCTTTCTGTAGTACCAATTCATCGGACTCTCGATGTCCCGATGGTGCGACTCTCTCTGCTATGACTCTTTCGAAACTCCCTTCGGCTACACCAATGGTCGCAAACGGAACAGATGCGTATAACTTTACCCTAAAAATCAGAGATACGTACGGAAATGCGACTTCTGGATGAAATGTGACTATCCAATATACAGATCGAGTGAATAACCTACAAGTCGATCCTACAGAGTACGCGAATTATAGTTTTGAGCAGTGTGCATTCTGACTCTGGTGATGTGCTATAGACGGCACAAATCTGATAAATAATTACGGAGATTTTTCTCTCACTACACCAGTCACTGGAGATATTCCCTATAGTTTCTCTTCGATTGCTCCGACTAACGTCGCTAATACACTCTCGCTCTCAGGTATCGTCTTCGATGGTGTAGATATTACGGATCCTTCATGGAAAGCCCCTCTTACATTCACACCATGGTACGATACTTCACTTTCGGTCGTAGGGGATATTGTCATCGGTACAGGAGTATCTTTCGCCTCCTCACTGAATCAAAATGGAACTTTCTCATCACTTTCGGTACAGGCTCTCTATCAAACATTTATCTGAGATAATTCTCTCTCATCGTTCGAGAATTTTACCACGACTGACTGTACCAAGTACTATCTCGGTGTAGGCACTGATCAGTGTAACTGGTGGGATCCAACTATTGTCATCCATGCGACAGATAGTACCAGTTTTACATGAGTCTACACTCCCCATGTTCCGACTCCACCGACAGAGTCAGTCTCATATAAGAGCTATGTCACGTATGAAAAATGAGGGATCCGTGTTCTCTATCCAAGTGTATCGGGAAGTCTCGGAGGTGCTCAGTATGGACAGTCAGCACTACGTGTTCTCGGTCAGTCGAATCTCGGTGGGCAATACGGAGGTATTGGTTCGAAGAGTCGATCAGATTTCTGGAACAGCCTTCGCCGAGACATCGCGCTTCTCTCACGCAATCGTACGAGCTATACAGACGTCGAGTATCTCGTCGAAACTGGAGCGACACTTACGGTGACAGATACTTCATTTGCTACGAAGCGCACGCTCATAAGTATCGGCCAAGATATCCATATCACCGGAGATATCGCGAAACGATCTCACCCACTTTCGCTCATCGCTCTTACGGATAGTGCGGGGAATGGCGGGGATATCACTATCGATGCGAGTGTGAAAAATATCTCTGTCTCCCTCTTCGCTGAACATGGAGTATCCTCAGTTGGAGCCAATCAGCTCATGATATTCGGATCACTCATATCGTCCAATACGACGGGAGGAGCGAGTACGAGTCCAGAAGTATGTCCATACTTTATCACCTCATGTACTCCAGCACTTGCAGAGCGCTACGACCTCGAGAAACTCCGTCCTGATTTCGATAAGGCTACTTCACCTAAGGCAGCTGGTCCTACAGCGGGCGCGAACCCAGGAGTTGCTACGATCATCGAGTACGATGGACGCATCCTCTCCGATCCACCACCAGGAGTGGGGAAGTAGAGGGAAGATACGAGATGCTAGATTACAGATTCTAGATGAGCAAGTAGGAGAAAAAATCGGGAAAGAGCAAAAGAGAAAACAATAAAATCCGAAACTGAGTCGTTTCGGATTTTATGGTTGTTCTATTTTTCTCATCTTCCATTCGAGAGAGTCAGAGTGAGATGGAGGATACGAAAGTAAGTCTGATATGTATCTCTCGAATCTCATGATATCATCCCCATTCGAGAGATTGTATCCTTTGCTTAGTTTCTCGAATGCTTCTTCGAGTGCGACTTTCCTGGTTTCTGTCGGGCTTTTGAGATCGTTATTCGCGAGGGATATCTGGTTCGCTCTATCTCTCCCTCTATTCACCTCATCGACGATACGAGTAAGTGCTTCGCTTGCGCGAGATCCCATCTTGTCGAATTTCTTCTCTCTGAGCCAGTCGAGATTCCTTCATGCTCTTCTATCGAATTCATCGATCACTCTCGGTTCGCGAGCTCTCTCTTCGAGGGATTTCTGGTAGGCATTCGCGAGAGACTCTACTTGCTTGATTTGTTCTTCTACCTGATTTTTCGCGAATTCGAGATTTTTCACTTCACTTTCTTCGCCATTTTTTCGCATTTCTCTGATGAGTCACTCGAGGGCTCTCTGCTTTTTCCCGAGAGCACTATAGGTATATCTGAGCTGATCTTCGGGCTTGTCTGAGTCTCTCGCGATGGAGAAGTCTCACTTCCCACTATCTATGAGCGACGTACTGAGGGCTCATACGAGCGGAGAGTCTGACATGGGGAGAATATCTTTTTTTATCCTCGATCTCAGTGCCTCCTGTCTCACTTCACTCTCTGACGGCTCTCTCTTCGGAGTCTCTCTGTCTATCGAGAGGTATCCATCTCGCACGACCGTCCGTGGAGGGTTCATATAGACCTCCTTCATAGTCTTGCCGTCTCTCGCGAGGAGGGTATACTTCTCTCACTTTCCATCGTAGATGATATCTCGCACACTTCATGACTCTATAGAGTCTCGGATTTCTCGCTTCGCTCTTTCGGTCGAGTCGCTCTTCGGAAAGCGGGAATCGATATGCTTATCGACCTTCTCGGGAGATACTGCATAGGGTGCAATGCTGAGTTCAGATATACTCTTGATAGCACTATCGAATTTTGCACGATCTCCACTTTTCACATACTGTATCATGAAATTTGGATCCTCCTTTGCTCCGAGTATAGCAGAGGCTCGGATGAGATTATCATATTTTGGATTATTTTTCTCATCTTCGGGTATCCCCAGTGCTGTAAGTGCTTGGGTATTGTTTCTGAGTTCTCAGACCTGGGTATCTATGAATTTCTGTCACTCAGGATTCAGTGACTCTTGTGCTGACTGGACAAATCCTTTGAGTTTCTCGAGTTTTTCATCCATTTCGATAGCCGCCTTATCTATTTCTTGTTCTCCACTCTTTCTTGCGATAGCCGCCTGATCGAGTTGTTCTTGTCTCCATTTTTTTACTTCCATTCTCATGGCGAATGGCAATTTCCCCATTTCTTCAGTACTCAGAGATGCTAATTCTTCGAATTTCTTCCCATTGGATGCATATTGTCAATGCCCCAACCCCTTTATATGTTGCTCGAGGAATTTCTTTTTTGGTTCTGGATTGTCTAACTGAGTGAATATATGCTTGTTCTCTTCGAGTTTCTGGAAGAATTCTTCCAGATTGCTGATCTTATCGAGGTTACCTCTCAGTATAGGATCTCTCTCTACTATAGCCTTCACTTCAAGAGATTGCCTCGATAGTGAAATCTCAGGAGAGATGACTCTTTCCTGAATATCTGCTCATGAGGATGATGAAGAGAGATGATCGAGTGACATAAAAATGATACCAGACATGTGTATGGTATCATTTTCTTTGTTTTAATGCAAAATTATGCACTTCTCAGACTTACTAGGAGAGACTCTGCATAACCTGGGGGTGGGAGTCTATTATCCACTACATACTGGAGGAGGCGCTTGTGAGCTTCGAGGTCAGTTTTTAGGTAGGCTATCACTTTATCTTGTGGCATTTTCGAGAGCATTGGAGAGAGCTCTGCCCATTTCTTTGACACAGATGCGATAGCCGCCTGTTTCTTTTGTTCTATTCTCTGAGCATCCTCGATAGCCGCCTGATTTTTTAATTGTTCTTTTTTATCCATCCATGCTTCTAGCTCTGTTTGGATTTTCTCTGGCAATTTCCCCATTTCTTCAGTACTCAGAGATGCTAATTCTTCGAATTTCTTCCCATTGGATGCATATTGTCATGCCCCAACCCCTTTGTCCGCGGAGGCGGACTGTGCTCAGACTGTAGGAGCAAGAGCTGTGAGTGATGCTGCCACCATAAGTCCGACAAGACGTCGTCGTGTAGTACTCTCTAGAGTTCTAGGAGTTTCTGATGTTTCTGATGAGATCTGATTCGTGGTCGTGAGAGTGAGATCTGCCATATTCATGAAGGTGAGAGAATATTCGCGATTACGAGCATATTTTACCCTATAGCACCTCGTGCGTCAAGTGATTCCACTTTTTCTCATTTGCTTTCGCAGGCGATCTCACTATAGTGCCGACCTTCGTTCCTGCTATCGGCGAGATCACATTTTTGACATACATAAAAACCTATGAAAAATAGGGTATTTTGGTATGTATTGTATAAAAGATGTGTACGATGTTATACTCTTTTTACATAGGGGAATGTCTGACATTCTCTGATTGGCAATCCTTCAAGAAATGCAAAAAACCTCTCTGATACTCAGAAGCCCGCGGTTGGTGGCATCCCATGTTTGAGCATTTCTACGAATTCAAGATCTGCCATTTGTGCTTCATCATCTCACGCATCTCTCATAGCTTGCTGGTTCTCGAATCTTTCAAATTGGTCTACAGGATCATTGAGCTCGCTATACCCATTTCATACTTCACTTCATGCTATGATGATATGGAACCTCTCAGTTATTTCTGGATTACTCGGACTTGATTTTGCGAGTGGACTTGTGAACTTAGGTTCATTTATCAGGAATGCTGGTCATGTAATAGTCTTTCTGATGGATTTCCAGAGGTAATCTACGAGTCTAGGCCTATTTCCAGCCTCATAGTGAGCTCATATTTCTTTTAGTTTTTCTATCATTTCTTCTTCTTTGGACGTGAATATATCTATCCCTGTGCGGTCTTTTATGAGTGATTGGTAGTCGAGAACTTCCCATTCTTTATCGAAGTCTACTTCATGCCCATGGATAGAAAATTTTCTCTTACCGTATGTGTGGTCGATGACATGGAGATACATATTTTTTATGAGACCCATCATGTCTTTATAGTCAGCATATGCCCAGTACACCTCCATCTGCATGTAGTCTTGTGCGTGCTCTGGTGATACTCACTCATTACGAAATACTGGTCATATCTCAAATGTCTTTTCAAATCCTCATGCCATGAGTCTTTTTTGCCAAAGTTCTCACGCTGATATTCGTAAGAATACATCAGTATCGTATGCATTATAATGTGTTTGGAATGGTCTCGCATCAGCTCATCCTGTCGTATTCTCGAGCCTCGGAGTATCGAGCTCGAGAAATCAAGCATCTTCGAAAAATCTTCGCATACTTGAAAAATACTTACTTCTACGCACTATTCTATTTTGTACCTCAGGATCGAGCATATCAAGATAGCGCTTTCGATATCTCTCTTCTTGGTCTTTCAGTCCATAGTGTTTTTCTGGAAGGGGACTGATGGATTTTGAGAGGAGTTGTATATGGGTCACGAGCAAAGTGGGCTCTCATTTTTTGTTCTTGAATGCCTGTCCATTTGCTCAAATAAAATCACCGATATCAAAATATTTTTGTACTATAGCAGCTACTGACGTTTCCTCTCATCATATAGTCATATTCTTATGTGCTCATCACTTTCCATCGAGGAGATACAAGTCTCTTGATGATTCCAAGGCGATTTGTATATCTCCAGACTGTCATTTTATATCTAGGAAAACTAGATTTCCAAATTTCCGTACTCACATAATACGTCCCGCTATAGCAACAGTTCATGTTTCTACAGTGCCTGTTAGCTCTGATATAGTACTCGGGAGAAGTGCGTCTACGGACGTACGGATTGAGGCTATATCCTGTCTATCGTATCTATTTGGATAGCAGAGTATGCCCGCAGATTCGAGTGCTTTGAGCTTGTCGAATCTTATCTGCTCGAGAGATGTGAGCCTATGTTGAGGTCTATTCATGGAATTATGGAGTTAGATTTTAATAAACCATTCGAAGAGTTTCTTATTTGCTTCTAGGCATTCAGGGTGCCATTGTACTCAATATACTGGCAAGTGTATATGTTCGATCGCTTCCACAGTTCCGTCAAAATCACTATTTGCTACAATTTGTAGGTCTCTTCAGAGATCTTTAATTGCCTGATGATGGAGTGAGTTTATCGGTATTGTTTCTTCGGATCAAAATGATTTATGAAGAAAGCTCCCAGGCATGATTTTTATACTATCCACCCAACTATATTGTTTTTCATACTGATTATGTATGCGTGCATTTTGGATGTCTTGTGTGAGAGTTCATCATTGTAGCACATTGAGTAGCTGCATTCCTTTGCATATTGCGAGAACTTTTTTCTTTCGTTCCATGCATGCTCGTAAAACCATCAGAAGAAACTCATCATTTGTTCTAATAGGGTTTTCTGAATGAGTATTCTCTTCACCGTATAATGCGGGATCTATATCTCATCCTCCAGGGAAAATCACACCATCGACTATATCAAGGTATGGATTGATATCCTTGATATTGCATGGTATGATAATTGGTATACCACCTGACTCTTCCACTGCTTTAGTGTAGTCAAATGCTACTCTATTGATTGTATCTATAGACTCAGCTTTGTAAGAAGCAATGATGCCAATTTTTGGTAACATAGACTATACAGTAATGGAGTTAAGTTGTGCTCTAAAATGTTTTGCTAGGGCTACTGAGTACTCTCGAATCACATCAATTGGCAACTCTATATATCTTCATCAGGCAGGCTTACTTGGAAGTCATAAATTTTTAATAGACTGTTCTCATAGGTTTCCTATACTTCCTATTTCGCTTAGTGTATATCTAGAAGGGTCAGTATTATTAGGTATTCATAAAGCTTTCTGTATTGCTCCAGGGAATATTGAAGGGACAACATCTATCCAATCGAGAACATTTTGTGCATAAGCTTCAAAATTTTTTTCTCAATTTATTCATGTTATTGCAAAGTTTGTTTTTGTTCATTTTCTAATGGCTCGGTGAAAGTTTTCTCTTATGACATTAGTTTCTACCATACAACCTGTATCTTTTCAGAAAATATTTTCTGGAAGAGGCTCCTGTGAAATGTAGTGTTGTTTAAGTCTCTCTGTGACCCGATAGTATATATCCATAAGTGTCGTCATCACTCATATGTCATGTACCATATCCATGGAGCAGTTTTCTATTGTGCGTATGTCAACTCGAGGATATCTTACCGCGTAGTAGTATGGAGTAACAGATTTTATCGTAGTATTAAGCCATTCCTGAAGCTGACTGTAAAAAGAGGCATCAATTGTATCAGGTATTCATACCATCTTCCACGAGGATTTTGTACTCGTTCTTTCAGAAATGTTTCCGCGATATCTTCAATTATGAAGTGGTGAGTTACCTGATATAGCTAAGAAAAAAGGAAGCATATGACGTATTTTATTAAAGATATAAATTGCCATATTTTTATCTTCAATTCACTTGTGAAGCTGTAGTCCTGCTCATCTAAAGTCAGCAATATCGTATCCATCTCTCTCTTCGAAGAGATACCTATAGTATTCATTAGCGTAGTTGGGCACGTTTGGAGTTCACTCAGGAAGATTTCCAGCGGGCAAGAAATATCATCACTGCTCCTTGGCTAATATATCGAGTCCCTGAAGGGCTCAAAATACGACTTGAAATAACAGCCCTGGAGCATACCCTTTATCTAAAGATATTTCTATGCTAGGCATATAGAGTTCTTGTGTTATTCTTGCTATCTTTTTTGCAAATACGTCAGCTTTTTGACTGACCATTTCATTGATCTCCTCTTCACCATTTGGATAGCCTGAAATTCTATCGAGACCTTCTCAGTCATTAGGAATAGAATGAAATTTATTATCAGAGAATGCTAGTGGCTCTCAGGTGCTACTTATGATAAATCCTTCAGCCTCAAATCCGAAGTTATCTATATCTTCGACTCCTGAATTCCAGTCTGAGATATCAAAACGTTTTGTTGATCGCAATTCCTTTCAGTTATAGCGGATTGGGGGTATGGTTAACGTATGCATAGGATTTGAGTTTATTATGAAGTTAAAAGACTTTTATCAAAAATCTTGTGTAAATCAAGAAAATGACTAATATGTTATAGTTTTATATTTTTATGTTTCATTTGTAACAAAATTATGAAGAAATTATCAAACGTTGTATCCGAGATTATTTCTGGAAAACCTTTTCTCGAAGAGGCAATGTTGTATGGATATCTGAATTTCACAGCATTTTCTGAGTATATCAGGCCTTATATAGAAAAAGAAATCGGAAGAAACATATCAGTCCATGCTATCAAGATGGCACTTTCACGATTCGAGTGAGTAGATACAGTGCTACTAAGTACTGAATCAAAGTGACTGACAAAAATTTCCACAAGAACCAATTTGGCAATTATTACTCTTGCTAGGACATCTAAAAATATTGAACTAGTTACCCAGTTTATGACAGAGAAACGAAGAGATACCAAGTATTTTTTCACGATGATCGAAGGGGTGCATGAGATTGATATTATCTTTGATCATGATTTGACGCTCTCTATGGATGAGAGGTTTTCAGTTCACTCCAGGATACTGACGGTTTCATGACTAGGACTTGTCACAGGTGAGCTTTCTGATAGTGAAATATCCACACCTGGACTTTTCTATAGAGTGAGCAAGAGGCTCGCATTCCACGATGTGAATATCATCCAGGTGCTCTCTACCTATCACGAGCTTGGTATCATAGTAAGGGAGGAGGATCTGAAGAAGGCGTTATTTGTTTTGATGGATTAGGTGTGCTGCCAAAGATTCGTACCACTGAGTAAATAAAGCAGATCAGCCCGAACTGAGGCAGCGGTTTTTCATACTCATGCTCATGGTGATTGGATGATATGTGGAGCATTTCATAGCGGAGTCCTCTGACTTGTGTGCACGAGAAGTTTATTCGCTGTTCACTTCAGATTACCGAGTTCTGATTCTTTTGAGACAAACTGTAGTCCAACCTCAGCAACCATCTTATTACTATTTTTCTTATAAGAAGCGATATATCGAGGGACAAGTCATTCTCGTGAAGCACTTTTGATCCTATCCTCCATAGAATTATCTTCATTTTTGATAACTTCTAAGAATGCATCCGGACTGAGTCAAGTATACATTTCTGAGCTTACCAGCCCTTTTAATATTACTTCTTTTTCATCTATTCGTATCCCGGCGGAGCGTAATAATATGAGAAGCTTTCGTCTCACATCCTCACCATTGAGGTCGTCTATAGGATGTGGTTCTGTGAAACCCATATCACGCGCCTCTTTTACTATTTGTGAGAATTTTTTTGTTCATTTTTCGAGCTCAGAGCAGACGTATGCGAGAGTTCCTGAGAATGTACCCTCCACTGACTCAATTTTTTCTGAGAGACCGTGTGCTTCCTGAAAGTATGGTACACTTCCAGCTCATGCCATTACTGTCGTATTATATCTATATCTATGTGGATTTTTAGTGAGAGATTCGAACGTCTGCATCTCTGCAGCGGCAGGCTTCTTATTTGCTGTAACTATACGATTTGTGCTATCTCCTATAACTTTTTTATGAAATTCTACCATTGAGTTTCCATCAGCAGTGGCATCGATAAATATAACTTCTCACTCCATTCCAGATTTCTTTACAGACTCTAATATTTGGTCATGAGAAGAGTATGGAGTAGACACTTGCTTATCTTTTAATACCTGTAAGAGATTTTCTCATGAAATACTTGCAGGGAGTATTATGCCTCATGTGGAGAGTGCATAGTGCCTAGAGTTTGCTATTCCTACT
The DNA here is from genome assembly GCA_964449265.1 of uncultured Candidatus Peribacteria bacterium. Classification (GTDB taxonomy): domain Bacteria; phylum Patescibacteriota; class Gracilibacteria; order BD1-5; family UBA2023; genus JAGOMW01. The sequence goes on along the minus strand of CAYVAG010000007.1, from coordinate 34,420 downwards.
ATTCGCGTAGGATTAGTGTGCTCGTGATTGGATTCGTCATACGAGTTTATCTGATCTATAAGAGTAGATCATACGTTTCATGTAGCTCCGAGAATGAAGACATTTTGTAGTGCCATAATCGATATAAATTATTGAAGTATAAAAAATATGAAACTACCTTCTTCCCTCAATGGTAGTAACCGTGATCATTCAATGTCCATCAGACTCTATGAGCCCAGCCACTTTATCACGAAGAATGGTTCACAAATTACTGATAAACTCAGCAGATGAAACGGTAACTATTTTTTGTACGTGATCATTTTCGGAATAATTACGAGAGGCAAAGGGTGCGTGGATGATACTGCTCATAAGAGAAAAATTATCGCAAATAAACACTAATAAAGTATCCAGAGAGAGAGAGGGAAGTCAAAAAAATATCCTTGACTTCCCAAAATATTTACCCGATTTGACGAACTATTACTTTACTAGATTGATTTTTATTTTTTTGATCAGATTTTTCGATAAAAAAATTTGATTTTCACTATTTTCTGACTATAAAGCCACCCCTTCGTTCTCTGGAAAAGTTCATATTTTCTCGAGCTCCAGAAGAAACACCCATGAAAAATAGGGTATTTTGACGTGTATTGTATAAAAGATGTGTACGAAATTGAGAATAAATACAAAAAGATAACACGCTAAAATATTTGACAAAGTATATCTTCTCGTATAATGAAGAGGTATTTATTAATTTCTCTCTATGAGTAAGAAAATCCTCGTCGCCGCCGCCCTCTCGACTGCTCTCGGAACTGCCAATGCCGCTCCTCCGAAAGATGGGAGATGTGCTGATAATCAGACCGCCACTGTGAGTGCTATCCATGGAGTCATCGACTGCCAGGATCAGAGAGCTACTGGTCTGCCAGAGACTTTCTCCTCTCGGAGCGAGTCACGCGCTCCACTCATCGAGACAACCCTCGGTGGTGTGAGCTCGAAGTTCGGACAGGGAGGGCAAGCAGGTGTCCAGTGGAATCTCGATCGCGTCTCTGTAGCAGCGAATGGCATCATGACCCCAGATGAGCTCCGCGTCCTCGCCACCGCAGGACTCCGCCTCACTCCAGAACTTGCTCTCATCGCATGAGTTGGATCAGCTCGAGAAGATGCTGGAAAGGCATTTGGTAATGAGAGATTTGCTGATAAAGATATCGAAGGAAAGAGTGCCTATATCCGTGCGGAATATGCACTTCCTCGTGACTCTGTAGTGGCTCGAGCATTCGTCGAGTACATGCAAGCAGAGGGGAAGACAACACTTCTCGATACGACCTATGCAAACTCTGTCGATACTCGCACTGAGGACTTTCGAGCCTTCGTTCGTACAATCACCACGACACACTTCGACACGACTCAGACATCATTCCACGGAGATAAAAAAAAGACTTTTCGTGGAGGTGCAACCCTTCACATAGGACAAAATGGAGAATTCACACTGACTGTGGGAGCTGTGAAAGACAGAAATGGAACTAAGGCAGTCGGAGGAGTGAAATATGAGCAATTCCAGGGTGACTCGAAATGGTCTCTCTCGGGACTCGCATCGAGTGGGAGCTATACTCTCGGTGCTCGATATGAGACGAGAATCAGAGAAAACCTCTCTGGGTACATAGAAGCTTCGAGTATAAAGGTTCCAGGGGTAGCGAAAAATGATAATCGAGTTGGTGCAGGAATTTCCTATACATTTGGTCCAACTCCTCGCTACTCTCGACCACAGTGAGGAGCTCTCGACCTCGCGGGAATTGTCCGCTCGCTTGCTGCTGACCATATGTCTCACGGAGTCGGCTCAGTCGCCGCACTCGGTGAGGTCGTATCGGTGACTACACGTCAGTCGACAGAGAAGATGAGTGATGCCGCGAAGATGCCAGAAAGTGTCAATGTGAAATCTACGAAGATCAATCCAGACGGATCGGTGACTATCGATTTCGATAAGATCTCTCCATGGACCTATGAATGTACGATCGACGGGAAAAACCTCGTGACTTGTAGCTCCCCATGGACGACTCCTGTGCTCACTCCAGGAACCCATACACTCAGCATACGCTCAGTGAATACTATGGTAAAGTGAGACACGCAGAGAAGCTCATGGACAGATGTGAAAGCAGTAGTATATGCTGATGTCGCTCCAGATGTCCTTGCCCCGAAAGTCACCAAGATCGGATATACGAGTGTCGACTTCCAGTACAATATCGAGGATAAAAATGGTATCCGAAATAAAGTTTGTACTGTCGGAAATCAGAGTATCTCTCCAGATAAGGATGGAAACTGTCATTTCGATAAACTCACTCCAGGAGCATGATATGATGCGATCACTACCGCTGAGATAGCTCAGATGCTTCCTGACGGATCTCTGTCCTGGAAACCAGTGAAGGTATCGACACCATTTATGACTGATATCGCATCGGATGCTCCGGCTAGAGTCACGCTCGATGCAACTACCATCACGACACATAGTCTCCTCGCGAAGTGTGGTATCTCTGATGCTGATGGAGCAACTGGTGCCTGTACTCTCCGTGATGTGAATAATACAGTCGTCGCCTCCTGGATCATAGGAGCAGATCGTCCGATCACAGGACTCACTCCTGGCGCGACCTATACTCTCGCTCTCGTCGGTACAGCGAACAGGAGAAATGCAGATAATACTCTCTCGACAGTGGGAATCAATCGTCTCCTCGTCGTAACGACCCTCGCACCTACTGTCACCCTCCCTCCTGCTCCAGTACTCTCTGCGAGTGTCTCTGGTAATACTGTATCACTCATGTGTCCAGCAGTGGCAGGCGCTACGGGATATGACTTCTACCAGGGATCGACTCTTCTCGGCTCATCGACGACATGTAGTTATACAGTGAGTGGGCTCGCTGATGGTATATATACCTTTACTGCGAAGGCAAAAAATAGTGCTGGATCATCCGTCGCGAGTAATAGTCAAACAGTGAACATCCTCAATATGCCTACATGACCAGCACTTGCGAATGTCTGACCTCTTCTTGATCATGGTGGCAATCCGATAACATTTAATCTCAATGCTCTCATTGGACTTCCAGCAGGATCTCAAGTAGTTGGAGTTATCGGATTTCCTGCTCTAGATGATATCGGACAACCAACCAATCTTAGCTGTTCTCCGTCAGGTTCTTGTACTGTTGTTTATGATGTGGATGTAGGGGGGATAGGTTTTAGAAAAACATTTCCAGTCACAGTCAAAGTACGTGTACCTGGTTATACACCGACGCTTGACCGAACACTGAATATCATCATAGAAAATGAAGCATAAAAAATCCCCAGATGGGGATTTTTTATTATTGTATCGTTATATTTTTTATAGTAGTTCATATAGGTAAAAGACCATTTAGTTGGTTTCCTATATAAAACTGCATTAACCCCGTGGGTGGCATTTGTGTAATGAGTTTTGTAGGAGTATTCGTGATAATTAGGCAGAGACCACCTCAGTTACTCCATTGTTGCGTTGTTTTTTTCCAGCTGATTTTGCATACACTTCATAGATCGAGGAGAACTCCAGGTGGCACACTCGATGATGCACTTGGTGGAGGAGCTACTTCTATCGTTATCGTCCTTCCTGCGAGCTGACTGATAAAGAGAGAGTCTTGATATTGGATATACTGACCTGAGAGCGTTACTTCGAGACCATTTGTATTTCTCGCGAAGTTCCCACCCGCCATGAGTGGTGAGAGGTTCGATGATCCAGAGTAGAGGAGTGTTGCGTTGTCTTGTACGATCGTAGGACCTGTCAGTCCAGGAGCTGGAGTGAGAGTATAGTCTGCTATGGCATAGAGATTTTTATCCTGACATCCATATCGAGAGGTCCACCATCTGTTTCAGACTTCACAGATATTCTGTGTTTCAGGACTCATCGGGTTATCAGGCGGTGATGAGAGAGTGAGTTCTTGTGCGATCTTCGAGAGCCGAGTCGTGACCATACCTATAGGAGGGTTGGACATCAGACGGTACATATAGCTCAGATCTTTTTGGGTATTTCTACGGATCCACGGAGATCTACTATAGAGCGTCGGTGCACTATCTGGGGAGATAGCAGGGGTGTTCGTACATCCAGTCGGAGGGATGCGATAGGTGTTCTCTGGGCTCATCGGTGAGAGGATCTGCGCGAGGCTATTTGGATCCCGACAGTAGACAGTGGCAGAGGGATTGTCCGGAGTCATATTGGTACTATCGACGATAGCGACCTCAGTATCGGTGGATCCGAGAGTGGTGTTGATCGTCCAGGCTTTTCCGCTCGATGGAGATGCTGGATTGATCGCGACAGTGTTACCAGTAGAGCTGACTGCGATACTCGTACCACGGACTCCTGCGACGATCTTATCTGTCCCAATCGAGTAGGATCCTGTGTCAGTGAGGATGCGTCACCAGAGAGAACCATTCGAGAGTATAGCACTTGCGATCGTCTGTGTCGAAGGGGCAGCTGGTGCGAGTACATCGAGCGAGACCGTCGTATCAGCATCGAGGCGGAGGATCGATAGATCTGCAAATGCGATCGTGAGTCCACACGCTCCTGTCTTCACGATATCTCAGGACTTCAGGGTGTCGCCTGTGTTCGTTGTGCCGTTGGTTCCTGTAGCATGATAGATATTTGCTGGGCAACCCTGTTCACTCACGGTTCCGTAGTCAGCGAGGATAGGATTCACACTTCCGCAGAGAGCTTTTCAGTCGCTATCTATTCCGATCCATTTTTTTCCTTGGATATCACAATCAGTATTTTTCAGATACCCAGTTGCTGTCGTGCCATCGAGTTTAGCTGTATTGGCTACGGTACCATCTGTCGCATCTGAGATGATGCCCCCGACGATCTTTTCGAGGACTCATCCGACGGTTCCATCGGAAGTGGGTGTGCGAGGGAAGCGGGGAGTATCTGGAAAAAGAGCGGGCACGAGAGCATAGAGAGCTCCTCCAGCGAGGAGAGCACAGATGAGGATGATAAGTTTGCGCATATTTTTTAGATTAGAGATTATCGAATATCTATCTGAGTGATGATACGATCCGTATCATGGTCTTCGTAGCTCACGAATATGTGTCTCGACCGCCAACGAATCCATACAATATTTGAGGATGACTCTATGATGTCATAATTTTCTCAGAGGCGTTTTTCTATAAGAGTATATATTTCTTCTTCGCGATAGTTTGCTTCTCGTATATAGCCTTCTATGATCTGATCTTCCGCCCAGATGCCACTATCTCGGTAGAGTTCCTCATAGTACTCACGATATCGCCTGTTGTATTGAGTTACATGGGATCGAGAAGTAGGAGAAAATATGATATTACGCATATATTTTCTCAGAGAGTTTTGCATTTCTGAGATTTGTCCGCAGAATCTCAGCTTCACGAGCTATTTCGATTTTTCAGAGACGTATTGCCTCGTCTTTATCGACGCAGAGTTCTCATTTATACATTTTTTTCATAGTTTTGAGAGTTACATTATAGGAAGATTTTATCGAATTACCCAGATTTTGCAACTATCTACAGATCACATTACCACTCGGATCGAATCCTGCGACACACTTTCCTCCACCGCATGATTGATTTGGCGCGACTTTTTGGTAGTTACTTGCGTCGACGCCACCGAGTTTCTGTGCATTCGCCACGGTACCGTCCCCAGTATAGCTGAGAACCTGTGTAGGAGTGATCCCGAGGATCTTCGCGAGGATATCGCCAAAGAGTCCTCCATTTGCCGCGTGTGCGACCGTCGATATGCTCACGAGAGTGATGACCACTCATGCGATGATTCAGGAAACGAAGGATTTTTGCATAAAAAAGAAATACATGATAAGATACTCTTAAGCGAAATCATATGCAATTCACTCGAAATCTCAAGCACATTTTCGCAATATGGGTGATCACACTTACTCTCATTTTTGGGCTGGTGCGACTTTTTGGTGCAGATTTTCTTGTTCCAATCACACATTTTTTCATCTATCGAGAGACGGGTATACAGTCGAAGCTTTATACATACGACTTCAAGCCATCGAAAGATATCGCGATCATCAAGATCGATGAAAGCTCCTTAAATGCTCTGCAAGCAAAAGGTGACCAGAAAATGCTTACTATATCAAAGTCAATTTGGATAGAGTTGATTGAAAAACTTGAAAGTATATGAGTAAAATGAGTAGCATTTGATATTATTTTCCAAAATGTCGATCCAGATGAGCAAGCATTTGCCTTGACTATGAAGAAATATGGAAATATAGTGATTGCTCGGGGAGGATGTGATCAGAATGGTTGTGGGTTATCTCCCTTACCAGTTTATTCAGATGTACCTCAATGATCCGTGGCTATGCAATTTCGGGGCGATAAGTACTATGACTGATGAGTAAATGATTCTTTCCTCAACCTTGCTCATACACTATTTAATCTTCCTAACTACTTAACAAAGAAAGAACGAGATTTTATAGAATCTCGTAGAGAGCCTTCTGTAGAGCAACTGCTTTGAAATAAGTCAATGGATACGGTGAAACTTACTCCCTACTTTGGTCTACCAAATACCTATTCTGGATCATCACTAATTCAGGTTCTTAAAATGTCTAAGGTTGATTTGGTTACTAATTTTTCTGGGAAGTATATTTTTATCTGAGAATCTGGTACGGAGTTTCATGACCAGTTCGTCTCGCCAGTATCTGGTACTATGATCGATGGAGTCGAGTCCCATGCACATATTCTCGATGGATTTCTCCAGAATCGTATCCTGCGAGATATAGATACTACGCATTTACTCCTTTTCATCACTCTTCTTTTTCTTGCATTCTTCACTATAGTTCTTTATCTCTTCCTTCCGAAATTTGTGAGCCCATTTATTGCTATCGGCGCACTGGTTCTTACTATATTTCTCTGTCGATATCTCTATTTCGAGCACGCTCTGGTCATAGAGATATTCCCTGTGCTCCTCGCTGTTGGGATTTTCTCTTTTCCGACCACTTTCATCTATCGGTTCTTCATCATCGACCGCGAGAAACGCATGATCACCTCGGCATTTGCGCACTATGTCGACCCGACACTCGTAGGAGAGATCGCAGAGAAATCAGGAGAGATCAACCTTGGGGGAGAGTCACGTGAACTCTCGATCCTTTTTTCGGATATCGCAGGATTCACGACCATTTCAGAGAAACTTGCTCCGATGGATCTCTTCTCGCTCATGTCGTCGTACCTCACACGCATGACGGGTATACTCACGAGTCACGGGGGGACACTCGATAAATATATCGGAGATGCAGTAATGGGATTTTTCGGTGCTCCTCTCACACTCGCTGATCACGCGAAACGCGCCTGTGCGACTGCTCTTGCTATGCGAGAAGCGCTTCCAGAGTTCAACACTGAGATCACTGCTCGAGGTCTCGAGGCAGTCGACTTCCGTGTGGGGATCGCGAGTGGAGAAGTGATGGTCGGGAATATAGGGTCCTATGATCGGTTCAACTATACAGTCCTCGGAGATACCGTGAACCTCGCCTCTCGTCTCGAAGCGACATCGAAAGAATACGGTACCCATATCATCGTCGCAGAGCCGACATATCTAGCAGCAAAAGACGACTATATCTTCCGTGCGCTCGATAAAGTCGCAGTGAAGGGAAAGACAGAGTGAGTGATGATCTACGAGCTTATCGCGAAAAGTAGTGATACCACTCTCGATCGTAGTAAATATACTCACTATGAAGAAGCGCTTACTCTCTACTTCACAGGGAAGTACCTCGAAGCGGGACAGCTTTTCGAAAAAAATATGGCAGACGATGCTCCGTCACGTGTCATGGCGATGCGGTGTGTGGATATCCTCAAGTGAGTGGTGACAGTGGAAGGGGGAGTGTATAAGATGACACATAAATAATTATTTTGTCCGAGAGTTCTAAGAATGATCGGATACAAAATAATTATCCCGAGCGCAATGAAATGGAGTCGAGGGATCTCTCCAATTGGGATTAGATTTTTCTGAACGTACTTTTATGACTAAAAGCACCAGCCTTGCATAGGATCTTATCGGGCTCGTTTCTCGCCAGATAATCTCCAAAAAAGTCCTTCTTTTGGTTGGCTCATTTTTGACTCTGTTTCGACTCATTTTCTAAACCTGAAAAACTCGCCTTCGACTCAAACAGTTTCAGATTTTTTACGAAAATTTCATCGACAGACTCTAAAAATTCACCAAAAGAAAGAAGCAAATTTAGAAACCTAATTTAGAAAGATTACCCTTTATCCTGCAATACTCTCAAGAAACCCTCTCACCCCCTTCCAAAGTCCTGTCTCGATGCGGATCTTCGTGATAGATACGATGATCATATCTCCCCCTTTGTCGAAGCGGTCCATGAACCGCCTGAGATCGTCAGGACGAGTGCCTTCATGGAAATCGAAGTGATAGTTATTTCCGATTTTAGAGACTTTTTTCACACTGTACCCAGTGAGGACGATGCTGGATCTCAGTGAGAGGAAGAGGTTGGTCATGCTCTCTGGCATGCTCTCTACACGGAAGGTATTCTCTGCATACTCGAGATCAGGAAGCGTCTCTATCGAGTCGATATCTCGGAAAAACGAGAGCTTATCCAGCTCAGAATCAAAAAATTCATCATCGATAGCATACGAGAAGTCGAGCTCTATCTTGCATCTTTCGTCTTTTTTCTTTCCGTTTTTTATCTCATCGACTTTCTCTTCGAGAAGCTGGAAATAGAGAGAAATCCCTACCTCCTTGGTCTTCCCACTCTGCCGAAATCCGAGGATGTCGCCAGTTCCACGCATCTCGAGATCTCGCATCGCGATCTCCCAGCCACTTCCGAGAGACGAGTTCTCTGCGAGGATCATGAGTCGTTCACGCTCTTCACCGGAGAGCTCGTATTTTCGATACATGAGATAGCAGGTTCCTGCTATATCTTTTCGCCCCACCCGCCCTCGGATCTGATGGAGTTGCGCGAGTCAGAATTCCTCTGCATCCGAGACGATCATGGTATTCGCCCCCAGGAAGTTCACTCCATTTTCTATGACTGTTGTCGAGATGAGGATGTCATACTCTCATTTTTTGAACGCATGAATACGATCTTCGATCTCTTCGCCTGTCATGCGACCGTGAAGGGTGATTATTTTGATTTTCTTTTCATTTTTTCCGCTATTCTTCATCATCTCCCGTATATCCTCCTCGACTCAGGCGAGTGATGCGATACGGTTATGCAGGACGATCACTTGTCCTCAGCGTTCCACCTCTCGTTCTATAGCATGAGCGATCACTCCCTCATCCCAGCGGGATATGATGGTCTCGATCGGTTTTTTCGCACGAGGAGGAGTCGTGAGAAGTGAGATTTTTTTGAGTCCTGAGAGTGCCATATTCAGACTTCTCGGGATCGGTGTCGCAGAGAGCGAGAGGATATCGATGTGTGCCTTCATGCGTTTGATCGCCTCTTTCTGGCTCACTCAGAATCGGTGTTCTTCGTCGATCACGAGGAGTCCGAGTCGGCGAAATCGTACATCTTCCGAGAGGAGCCTATGCGTTCCGACGACGACATCGATATCTCATGACTTCATGGCTTCGAGGATATGTTTCTCCTCGCGTGCGGTGGTCATGCGTGTGAGCGATGCTATGCGCACTCAGAAAGCTCCAAGCCTGTCTTCGAACGTCTCATAGTGCTCTTCTGCGAGGACGAGAAGAGGAGAGATCACAGCAACCTGCATTCATGAGAGTACTGCTTTATAGATAGCATTCATCGCGATCTCGGTCTTCCCGAACCCGACATCTCCTGAGATGAGTCGATCCATCGGCATATCACTTTCCATATCGTCACGGATATCCTCTATGATCGAACGCTGGTCAGGGGTATGTTCATGAGCAAATGCCTTCTCGAATGCTTTCTCTTCTGCAGGAAAACTTCCAAATCTGATACCCTTTTCGAGCGCTCGCCGTGCACTCGTCTCGAGAATATCCCGTGCGATGATCTCGACTTCTTCTTCGGTCTTCGAGAGCGCTCGTTCCCACTCTTTTCCATCGAGAGAGGAGAGGGGTGTACTACTTTCGCCGACATATTTCGTGATACGATGGAGCTCGGTGAGTGGCACATAGATACGAGCATCACTCGCATACTCGGTCTCCATATATTCTCGTTCAGTGAGTCCGATTCGTTTCTTCACGACGGCGATATACTTTCCGATACCGTGTTCACGATGGACGATGAGATCTCACTCTCGTATATGCAGGAGGAGATCGAGGTTGCGGATACTCGCTTTTCGTACACGATTTTCGAGAAATATCTTCGAGATGATATCATCTCCGATTATGGTAGTTCGTAGGTTTGGTGATTTTTTTTGTGTACTTTTCACTCTTCATTCCTCACTCTTCATTATCTCGAAGCTTTCGACCATTTCTCTCGTTTCGCGCACTGTGATATGTTCGAATTGGTTATCATGGAGAAATTCGGCAACACGCTTCGCATAGCGAGTATAGATGGTGATATTTTTTTCTGCGTCGAGAAATATTTTCAGGTCTTCGAGACTTTCGATCGAAATCTTCGATATATCGAGTTTTTCGCTTTCCTCAACTGAGAGCGATGAGAGTTCGAGTGTGCTCGAGAATCATGCTTTCAGTGCATCTTTTCCTTCGAGAAACTCGCTAGAGAGAAATATCCCTGACCACGAAGCAAAAAGAGGGAAGAGAAGAGGATTGATTTTTCCCCGTTTTTCTCTTACCTCAGTTTTTCCTATGACCTTCGCAAGTACTATAGATTCACAGTGTGTATTTGTGTCGCCCCGCTTCTCGATGATACCATCGATCTCGTCATCGAAATACTCGATCATGTATTCACTCTCTTCATGCCAGAGACGTATCGTCGAGCCCTCTCTCTTGTACGTGCATGACTCACCAGGATGAGCACTCTGGCTATACCCGAGGGCGAGGACTGATTCGATGAGAGCGTTCTGAGAAAGCGTCTTTCCTCGTGCGATCGTGAGACTCGTGTTTCTTCTATTTTCTTCGAGATTTCCCTCTGTCACGAGGCTCTCCGTATGTATGAGTACCACGATATCTTCTTCTCACTCGAGAGCGAAGAGCTCTCCTATGTGTGAGAGTGGTTTTATATTTTTTCCGGTCATGAGCTCTCCTATTTTTCGTATTTTCTCATAGGTTTTCTTCTCATCGACGACGATCAGATATCGTCCAGACTCTGCTATCTTCTCGCGCATGAAAAACAATCCTGCACTGCTATGCGGTATTCCTGAAAAAATACGATGTCCCACATTATCCATTATCCATTATCCATTATGAATTATATCTTCATGATTTCTTCTTCCTTATGCTTTTCGATCGTTTCTACTTCTTTTACTGCTGCATCGACTGCCTTCTGGAGGTCGGCTTCGTAGGCTTTCAGTATATCTTCACTCTCGCTCTTGCTATTTTTCGCAGTATCGATCTTCTTCTTATAGTCTTGTCGGACATTTCGGATTCCTACTTTTGCATCTTCTGTGACTTTCCCGACGAGTTTCACGATATCACGTCGGCGTTCCTCGGTGAGTGCTGGTATATTGATCAGGATAGATTCACCATTATTGTTCGGATTGAGTCCGAGATTTGCCTCTGTGATAGCTTTCTCTATATCTTTGATCACCGACTTATCCCATGGCTGGATAGAAATTGTCTGAGCGTCAAGAGTCGATACTGCAGCAACGTTTCTGAGGGGTTGACTACTACCATATGCCATCACAAAGACCCCTTCTACGATTGCTGGGTTCGCGCGTCAGGCCTGGAGTTTCGCGAGTTCATTCTTATAGTGTTCGAGCGCTTTATGAAGCTCTTGTTGAAGATTCGTAAGCATAGTGAGTTATTAATTAGAATACAAATGTACAAATAGTGTATTCAAAATAACCCTTTATACAAGCTTTTTTTTGACAAACTTTGGCGAGAGGATATGATGCCGATGTATATTTACTCTTTTATTTTCCCATTTCTATGAGATACGCTTCTCTCTCTATGGTTGCTGTCATGATTTTGTCGCCTCTTGCGTACATACATGCAGACACTGGGACAACTTCCGTGAGTGGTACAACTACAGCGGCTGCAGACTCTGTCGTTGCTACGGCCCTTACTGAATCCCTTACTGCTGCTCCTGCTCCTACTATTTCCGCTCTCGCTGGTTCCGCTCTCGGTGAATATAAGTCTGTCAGTTGTAATTCGAACTCTGCATTTGCTGCCAATAGTTGTGATCAGTGTTTCGATGGTGGAATGGTGAAAGTAGGAACACGTATGACTGGTCTTTTCGATAATTGGACCAACGCTACAACCAATGTTCTCAAGGCGATGAAAGATGAACAAAAAACTCCGAATATGGTAAAATTTGGGAATAGTACGTGGGTATCTACTCCTGTGAGTGAAGCTGCTATCTGGAAATATGCGAGTGATGTCGCATGGACGAGTATGGGTACTGGGGCGACTGCGAAACAAGAGTTCCTCCTCCAGCCAAATACAAAAGTCCGCTTCCTCGAAGCAGATATCGGTGCTGGATACACCCTCGAGAAAACAGATCGTAAAAATGGTGAACTCGTCGGTATGCTTCGATTTCCTGTAGTTTCTCGAACAATCGATGTCCGTACAGCTACAGAAGGAGCTCCTGATACACACTACGAGTGTGTCGCCTATAAGCTCGATGCTCCTACCCCAGCAACTCCTACGCCTACTCCGACGAAGCCAACTCCTCCGAAAGAGATCACGAAGACTGAGACTGGACCTGAGACACTTCTCCTTATCGCTGCAGCGTTCTTCATCGCATTTGGGATGATGTTCACTCTACGAAAGAGAGTCTAATTTCCTCTATAACTTTCGAAACCAATCCAAGCGGATTGGTTTTTTTGTGAAGTTTCCGTGAATAGGGAATACATAGTTGACAAAGTATTTTTATTTCATAAAATGATCTAAAGTATATATGGTATCACGAAAGTTCTTCGTTATTTTGCAAAAAAATGAAAAATGTGCTATCGTACGTAGGATAAGCGAGAAATCGCCTCCTATAACTAACTTTTATTTATGTTTACGATTACTGGAAACCGACATCTCGCCAAAGTGAGTGTACTCTTCGCACCAAATACTCCTGCGTCCACTCCAGAATATAATCCAGATAAGGATGCTACTCTCAGCGATATCCGAGCGCGACTCAAGGATATCCGAGATATCAAAGACTCTATCGTACAGGCACGTATGATGTGATCGATACGATCGTCTCTCGAAGGCGTGGATAAGAAAAATAAGAAACAAACAGAGGCGCTCCAGTCTGAGCTCGATAGAGCACTTGCATGAAGTGAATATACATCTGATGAGAAAGAAAAAATCGGTGCGCTTAAGAAGAGTCTCGATGATGGAACTGCGAAAGCCTCAGATGATCGTAATGTTGCATTAAAAAGCATATCTGTTTCTACAGTATCAGCGCTTCCTGACACACCTCCTACAGTATCACGCTCAGGAGCTATCGCCGTTGAGACAGGAAGACGAGCGAATTTTTTACGAGTTGATTTCGATCGAGCACTTTCCCATGCTATTCTCGTGAATAAAACTACAGAAGCTGAAATCTACTCTCGTATCGTTGGTGAAGATCCAGGTGAGCGTATCGATAGGGAAAAACTCTTTGATAAGACGGCTCAGTCGGTTGCATTTCTCCAGGAACTCTGATCAGGAAGTGCTGGACTTTATGCGCTCCTTTCTGGTAAGTCAGAGAAACTCATGCAGAGTATAAGTGAGAAGGTGAAGAACAATAAGGGTAAGCCACTTGAGATACAAGCTTCCTCGCTCTCTGGTATGTCTCCCATGATGCAAAATATCGCAGGAGCACTTGTGACTACTGGTGTAGCCGTTGTCACACAGGGCATGGGAGTCGTCGGGCATACAGCCAAGACTGAGCGTGCAGAGTCATATATCGATGAAATCAGAAAAGATACTAATCCAACACTTCTCAGTCGTCTCGGAAAGTGACTCTCATGGATCGGAGATGCTCTCATGGGTCGCAAACTCAGTTTCACTCTCGGTGAAGAGCGTGTAGCTGACTATAAGAAATCTATCCTCACCTTCGCTGACGGAGTGATGAAGATGGATGCAGGTGAATTTGCTACCAAATACCCAGAGCTTCAGAAGACAGCGAAGTGAGCAGGAATAGACATAAACACTCCTGAAGGAAAAGAAAAAATCCAAAAAGCGCTTATACAATCCTATATTCAATGAAGGGGGTATGTTGTAGAAGGATCAAACTGGCAGATGAATATCGGACTTTTCTTCATCGGAGCTGGTCGAGACCAGATTCTCGTGAGTAGACAAACCACAAAAGAATCTCCTGCCAATGAGGTCGAGCGTGAACTCACAAAGAGAGTAGTATCGCCAGAAGAGCTCACTGCTAATAATGTATCTATAGAAAGAAAAGATGGAAAATGGATTCATATTGTTCCTACGAAAATCCAACTTGCTGGTGATGACAAGCCGCTTGACGTCATTATCGATAAGACTCAATCGGATAAAGGTCTTTACTCTGTATCTCGAGAAAATGTCGGAGATATACGATTCTCGTATATGGATGGTAAGTACGTCGTCTCATTCTCTGACAGAGTACCTCAGCCTACGGCTGGAACTGAGGTAGTAGCTCAGGCAGATGTCGTATCACGATCACAGACGACTGCAGAAGTGAAGAATATGCGAGAAGTCAAAGAAAAAAAACAGAGTGCCATCGGTGAGAAGCTCTATAATGTGGTAGGACATCCTCCCAAAGAATATAAGGATACATTTAACTCTCTTATTGATGCCATAAATAGCTGAGATAAATGAGAGATCCAGAAAGCTCTCGACGCTCTAAAAAAACGAAAATTTCCTACTCTGGCAAAGATGCTCGAGAAGGATATCGAGAATGCGAGTACATGGACTTCCTATATGTATGGAACCAAGGAGACGAAAAGTGTGGATAGCCCTACTCAGGATGCTGTTAACAAGATCCGTAATGCGAAAGTACTTCGTGCAGAACAAGAGATTGCGAAGAAGACGGGTATCGATACTCAAGTTTCCGAGGATCTATTTACTATCGAAAAAGGAAAACAATATACTGCTAAGCAAGCATCTGAGATATTCCCATGACAGGAAATGACACTCTCAGTATTCGCCAGTCCTCTCGGTGGATATCATCGTGTCGATAAGTTCGATGGATCTATCGCCATGAGCGAGAAATACTATCCGATCGATGAAGTAGGCTATAAATCTGAGATCGTCGCTGCTGAGAAAGCCAGAGTAAAATCACAGTATGAGAAGCTCGTAACATGGCTCTGAGAGAGTAAGTGAACTATCAATCTCGAAAAATATAGCGAATATCTCAAAGACGGAAAGATAGGTCGTCTCGGAGTACCAGGATTGCAAATCCAGGAAGGGAAAGGTACCAAGATATTCGAAGGGCGTGCTATGGTCGCAGGAAATGTCTGTATGAACCGCATGCATGGTATCGTCTATCCAGTATTCGAACTCCAGACTCCGGGAGTTGTCACTGCACCGAAGAAACAATGAGTACCTCTGGTCGCTACTATGGATGCGTCTGCCGCGCTCGATATAACGACGATCGAGACTCAACAGAGTGCAATAGGAGTATCAGTTCCAGGTCTTATCTCTAACATCGTGCCTCGACATACAAAACCAGATGTCACTACTACCCCAGGAAATACAAATGTCAGTACTACCACAGGAAATACGACCACAAACCCAGGAACTGGAAGCAATATCAGTGCAACACCTGGCACAGGCTTTAAACCACCTACCACACCCGTAGCTCCAAGTACTGTACCAGCAACACCTGGTTCAGGATATATTCCAAGAAATGTAGAAAGTCCTACAAATAATGCAAATAACATTCTTTCATGAGTCGGTGCAGCCATCAGTATTGCAGATAATGTTAAAGATTCTCTCGATAAATAATTTCTTATGAAAAAAATACTTCTTCTCATCCTTATTTTAGCTTTAGTTAGCTGAGGAGCTTACATGTTTCAGAAAGAAACCTCTCAAGATACGATCAATACGACGATATCTATACAAAAATCTATATCAGGAGGATTCACTCCTTCTGGTGTTATACAGCCTCCAGATCCAGTGTATCAATCGCCTCTTCGTTAACTCTTCACTTTTATGAGAACACTTTTCGCTCTCTTTCTTCTTTCATTTTTCGCAAGTACGTACGCCGCTACCTGTGATCAGAATTTTCCATCGGTACAAATCCGAGCAGGAAGTACTCAGTATTTTACTGACGCTGTTAATAACCGTGGAAGTTATGATATTGGTGTAGGACTTGATAGCATCAACTTTTCTAGTATATACTGAGGATGATCTCCACAGTTTGTATGGACAACGAATATGGTAAATGCCGGATATATCGTAAATGCATGATCATATGGAGTGCCTATGTTTGTATCGAATGCATATGCTGTTCCAACTCCTGCAGCAGGAGCCTTACGAAGATCAGATGCTATTAATATAATCTATAGTATCAATTTCTATGAACTTAGAGGGCAAAACGTTGTCTGACCATATTCTCATAGCGAATGTCAGCCCTATGAAGTAACTTGGTGTGGCGATGGCGTACGTGACGCATGAGATGGTGAACTCTGTGATCTCGGTGCTCAGAATGGTCAAGTAGGATCAAGCTGTAGTGCGACATGTCAGCCAGTCGCAGTCACTCCACCTCCAGTATGTGGACCGACTAATACTTCTAATAATACTCAGCTCACTCAAAATTCTCCAAATCTCTGTCCAGCAGATGCAAGTGTAGTCTGATTTACTGCAAATGGCACGAATCCTATAAACTACTCATGGACTTGTTCCAATGTTGCTGGTACGAGTCCTGCATGTAGTGCGAGCTATACTCCCCCAGTAGTACAACCTCCACGATGTGAGCCTTCTCGAACAGGAACACAGACAGCTCCTCTCTCTCAGTGATACTGTGCAGTAGGATCGGTTCGAGACTTTACTGCCACGACAGTAGGATCGACGATAAACTATACATGGACTTGTTATATTCCTGATGACTTCTCACCATCTCCTGTAGATAACTGTACTGCGAACTATACCCCTCCTACTGGCCCTCTTTGTGGTGATGGTATAAGAAATGGAAATGAGCTCTGTGATCCAAACGATCCTAGTCATACTGGTTGGTGAACTCTCGGATGTAATAATGCTTGTGAACCAATCAATAATACTCCCCAACCAGCATGTAACTCACTCACGGCCACTCCTACAACTGGTATCGTGCCAGTATCATCGAGTATGAATTGTGCTACGACTGATGCTACCACTATCTCGATCAATTGTGGAAATGGACAAGTTCTCAACCGCGCAACAGGAACATGTACGTATACCACTCCTGGTACATACACAGCTCGATGTACCGTGAATAATGCCATCACCAATACTGCATGTACGACGAAAGTGACTGTAACCTCTGTGAATACTAGTGGATTCGATCTATCGATAAAGAAATATGTCGATACTATATCTCCTGCTACCGATGCTCAGACACAATCTACAGCGATCACCAAAACCAACGGTGCTACAACGAGCTATAAAATAGTTGTGACTAATCAAGGACCTGCATCGACAAGTGGAACCACTTCAGTATATGATGATCTTCCTGCTGGTGTCGATTTTGCTGGAAACCAAACAGTATGGACTACCGGGTCTTGGAGATGTGAATACCTCTGAAATCGCAATGGCGATCGAGACATTATCTGTACTTCTGATGCTATTGTTCCTTCAGGAGGTACGTTCGATACTATCGACATTCCTCTTGTTGTCAGTGCTACTTCGGGATTTGTTACCAATATCGCATTTGTCCATAATCCCAATGAGAACCCTAGTCTTTCGTGCCTGAGAGGAAACACTGTCCCATCAGCCGAATGACTTACCGCCTGTACAGTAGATCAATACAATGGCGATCCTGCTGTGATCGCTCTCAATCCTGTAAATACAGGAACAGGATTTGACCTCAGTCTCAAAAAATATATAGGTACCGATGATGCGCAGACAGCGCCAGGGGGAGATAGAAATACGAATACGACATTTTCCTATGGTATCGTCGTCACCAATAAGTGACCACAATCTTCTACTGGAATCACTACGGTTCAGGATATCCTTCCTGCCGGAGTTGTCTATGACTCGACATCAACTGGATGGACCAATGGTGGATGGTCATGCACCTACTCAGGAACCATAGTTACAGTAAAATGTACTACGAGCGATATCGTCGCGAGTGGTGCGAATTATACGACGATCCTCATCCCAGTGAAGATCACTGCAGGAGCCAATGCTACTGTCCTCAATATCGCAGCAGTCGATAATCCATATGAAACAGGTCGATGTAATGCTGATGGTTCTCTTCCATCCAATGGAACGACATACTGTACTCTCGATACTACGAACTCTGATCCCGCATACTTCCATGTGCCAGGAGGATCAAATGGCGGAGGAACTACTTACTATCTTCCAACTTGTGTGAATGGAATCAACTCTTGTTCTACACAAGTTCATAGTAGCCTCGCAGCATGTAACAGCTATAATCCTGGAAATACTTGTTATAGTTTTCTCACTGATTGTAATGCCGCTGCTAATACCATATCATGTGGAGGTCCAGGTGGATGTAGTGGGCCTTATTGTTACCCTACTGGTAACTGTGGTGATGGTGTCCTCGGATCATCTGCTGGAGAAGAGTGTGACCTCGGGAATGCCAATAGTGATGCCCCTGGTTCACTCTGTTCGAAATCTTGCAAACTCCAGATTACTACGATACCTGGAGCCAATCCGATCAAACAGCTCACGATATCTATTCCAGGATTTACCAATATTCTCGGTTCGAGTACATTTCTGAGAAAACCCTTCTCTGAGAACAATATCATAGTCGGTCATAATTCCAATGTATTCACTCTTGCTGACGTAGTGAGTCTCGATGTCGATAGTACTTATGCTGTACCACTTCTCGTTCCTGCTGACAGAGAATTCTGTCTGAAGTCTACTCTAGGATCTCTCGCCGAGAAGACTATTTGTCAGAGAATTTCGAAATTCAATACTCCGATCTCTCTCAATGGATCGAGCTACGTGGTAATAAATGGTGGATATGTACAGGAGAGACTCTCTGATGGTACATACCGAAGCATCCCAGTTTCAGGACCTGCCGATGATACGGTGACACTTATGAGATGAAGCGATACTACGTCTCTTTCCTATCCAGGACCGGTCTCAGTACGCCTTCGAGATCTCTATCTCGGATCAGGGGATATCGGCTCTACGAGCAATATCGTCCTCTTCAATAAAAATCCTATCACTGAACCCAATGCTGCGATCGATCTTGCGAAGTTCCAGGTGAAAGTATCAGGAGTGATGGTTGGAGGAACTTCGAGTACAGTAAACCGAAGCATTTCACGATACTTTACCCCAAATACAGGACTGAGTGAATTCCTCGCACAGTTTTCTCGAAGAGCCACGACGACTACGGCAACTACAGGAAGTATCGGATCATCGAGTACCGCGAATATCAATATTTCTATACCAACATCGGGAGGTCGCACAGTCTCGACCATCGCAGATCTCGAAGCCCTCGCTGTCAATGGAAACAAAAATATCCTCGCACTGAAAAATGGTGATCTTACTATCGCTTGCCCAAGTGGAGCAAATGTATTTACTCTTACCTGAGTTCGTACTCTCATCGTCGAAGGAGGGAATCTCATCCTCAGATGTAACATAGGCTACGGATCGAGCGACACGACATCAAGCTGGGCATTTATCGTGAAAACGGGAAACATCATCGTCGATAACGGAGATGGATCAGTGAACAATAAGTGAATCACCAATCTTGCCTGAGTCTACGTAGCTATACCATGAGTCGATACGGCAGTCACTGGAAGATTCATATCGAATGGACAGACGACTACTGCTATCCTTCGACTCAATGGAAGTATGTATGGAAATGCGACGCCACTCTTCCAGTCCCGTCTCTATGTCCGTGGAACCAATGCCTATGACATCCTTACGACAGGAGTCATCCTCTCCTACTCGAACCGAGCACTCGTGAATCCTCCACCGCTCCTCTCGAGTTACCTCAATAACTATAGCGTGAGTCGAGTTGTGCGATAATTGTCCATAAAAAATCTCTCCAATTCGGAGAGATTTTTTTATCGTTTTTTTCTCGCGCTCATGAGCTCATCTCGTATCTCTGCTGCCCGCTCGTAGTCGAGGTTCGCAGCAGCGACATCCATCTCGAGTTCGAGTCGTTTGATGTAGACTTCTATATTCGCGATATGTCCACCGTCGAAGGCATCTTTTTTCTTCGAAGGGATACCGATTTCTTTGATCCCTGAGATGATCGTCTTTGGAGTGATCCCATGCTTGGTATTGTAGTCTTCTTGCACTTTTCTTCGCCTGTTGGTTTCATCGATGGCATCGCGCATGGCGATAGATTCTTTCTTTCCATGTGAGTACATGACGACATAGCCATTCACATTTCTCGCTGCACGTCCGATGATCTGGAGGAGGGAAGTTTTCGAGCGGAGAAATCCGATTTTTTCGGCATCCAGTATTCCTATGAAGCTCGTCTCAGGAAGATCCAGACCTTCTCGCATGAGATTGACACCGACGATCACATCTATGACACCCATACGATAGTCACGGAGTATTTCGAGCCGTTCGAGCGTCTCGATTTCTGAGTGGAGATAGCGGACTTTCAGCCCATTTTCAGCCAGATAGGCTGCGAGGTCTTCACTCGATTTCTTCGTGATAGTTGTGATGATAGCGCGTTCACCACGAGATCGTGCTTGGCTGATATGTCGCATGATCGAGTCCACCATGAACTCCATATCTTCGATAGTGATATGTGGGTCGAGGAGCCCTGTCGGACGGATGACTTGCTCAGCGATCACTTCACTCTTCTCGAGCTCGAATTTACTCGGAGTAGCAGAGATATAGAGCGTCTGTCCAGATTTCTCTTCGAATTCGGGAAATCTGAGCGGACGGTTCTCGAGGGCTGAGGGAAGTCGGAATCCGTAGTTCACGAGATTCTCCTTCCTTGCTCTATCTCCTGCATACATCCCACCGATCTGCGGGATCGTGATATGAGACTCATCGACGAACATGAGGTAGTCTTTCGGGAAAAAGTCCATAAGCGTCGATGCAGGATCTCCGACTTTTCGATTCGAGAGATACATCGAGTAGTTCTCGATCCCATTCACGTAGCCGACTTCCGCGAGCATCTCCATATCATACTCGACTCGCATCTTGATACGCTCAGCTTCGACGAGTTTTCCGACTGATTGGAAATACTCGACCTGTGTTTCCATCTCTGCCTTGATCTTCGGGAGGACTTCTTCGACGACGGACTTCGATGTGACAAAATGCTTCGCTGGGAAGATGACGATCTCATTTTTCTCTTCTATCGTTCTATAGGTGAGGTACTCAACCTTCGATATACGCTCAAGAGTATCCCCGAAGAACTCGAGTCGCCAGATCTCTTCACTCGAACTCGGCCAGATCTCGAGGGTATCTCCGATCACGCGAAACATCCCACTTTTGAAGTCGGCAGTCGAGCGACGGAACTGGAGATTCACGAGACTCGCGATAATCGCTTCTATCGTATACTCTTCATCGGTTTTGAACCGCAGACACTGTTTCTCGTACTCATCGACTTCACCGATACCATAGATACACGATACTGATGCCACGATGATGACATCTTTTCTCGTGAGGAGGCTCTCTGTGGCGGCATGGCGAAGGCGATCTATTTCCTCGTTTATTGTCGCCTCCTTTTCTATATACGCTCATGTCTTCACGACGAATGCCTCCGGCTGATAGTAGTCATAGTACGAGACGAAGTAGTGAACAGCATTTTCTGGAAAAAATTCCTTGAACTCTTGTGCGAGTTGAGCAGCCAGAGTCTTATTATGTGCGAGAATCAGTGCGGGTCGCTGGAGCTTCGCTATGATATTCGCCATCGTGAAAGTCTTCCCAGATCCCGTCACTCCGAGGAGTGTCTGGTATTGATTCCCAGAATCTAGACTTTCGAGGAGTTTCGCTATAGCAGTTGGCTGATCACCAGTGGGCTTGTAGGGAGAGTGGAGCTTGAAGATATCTGACATAGAGAGAAAAATGATTTTTCAGTATATCGATATTTTCTCGACTTCCAAAAAATTCTTTTGACCCCAATCTATTTCTCTGTATACTGTCTTTAATAATTTTACCTTGTTTTGGTCCGCTTCCACTTTTTGCTTAACTAAATTA
>CAYVAG010000007.1:3138-12149 GCA_964449265.1 uncultured Candidatus Peribacteria bacterium | reverse complement strand
TATAGCTTATGCGAATATCTTCTCGTCGAGGATTTACTCTTATGGAGATCATCCTCGCTATCGCAGCACTAGGGATACTCATATCTGCTCTCCTTCCGAGCCTCACTGCATACCAGAAGCGTGGTCGTGATGTCGCGAGAGTATCTCATCTGAACTCTACAGCAAAGATGATCAACAACTTTTTCCTCGATAAAGAGTTTTATCCCTCGAGTACCGCGGCAGGATGTGTCGATACTACAGCTCTGAGTCGATACGGAACGGTTTCCGCTGATCCACTCGGCACCAACGATAACGGATGTAGTACGATTGGTCAGTATGCGTACGGCTCATCATCTCTTCTTACAAATAGTGCAAATGAATTTATCCTCTTTGCGAAGATGGAGAATCCAAATGGCGGGAATTTCAATACAGGAAGTATGGCGTGACTCACAGGAACTATCCAACAAACACCGTTCAATACTGTCGTCAGTGCTATACGAAGAGGGTCATGACAATACTATGTTATGACAAGATAAAAATAAAACTCCGAAAGGAGTTTTATTTTTTTTATTCCACACAGACAGGAAGTTCGGGCAATACAGTACCTTTCTCTTCATGAGTTCCTTTCGGGAATTTATAGAAAATATTTGCTCATGGGATTCCATCTCGCTTTAATCTCTCGAAAAATACTCCAATATTTGAGGGGTTTATCGAAGAAAGTTTTTGTTTTGTTTCATCAAAATTCATGCCTGCTCTCTGGCACTCAAGAGCGATAATTTCTGTCAAAGTGGCTCTTGCACTCAGTCCTCATAAATCCTCTAGATCTTCGTAGAGTACTGGCTCATTCAGAGCTTCTTCAAATCTCTCTCATGACATATATAATTCTCTTCCTGTTGTCATCTGTACAAACCCCTGAGAGGTCATAAATAAAAGAAAGTAGAGAAACTGAAACCTATCGTGTAGAAAAGGATTTTCTGCATCGGTATCGTTCGTATTCATAATACATTCATGAATACGAAGAGAGGTTCTCCATATTGTTTTATCCACTACTTTTTCTAGAAGATCTACAGTATCTGAAATATGCTGCTCAAGAGCTTTTTTATATTGAGGATTCATAATATTATAATTGGGTGATTTCTTTGAGTATTTTTTCCGCGTGTCCTGTAGCTTTTACATTTCGCCATTCTTTGAGAATTTTCCCATTCTTATCGAGGAGAAATGTGGAACGGATGACTCCGATATAGACCTTGCCATAGTTCTTTTTCTCCCCGATGACTCCAAATTGCTCGTGAAGACTCCCATCAGTATCTGAGATGAGATCGATACCGAGACCACAGGAAGTCGTGAATTTCTCATGACTTGCCTCAGTATCTTTCGATACACCGATGATATGGATGCCGAGTTTCTCGAAGTCTCACTTGATTCGAGTGAAATCCTGCGCCTCGAGCGTACAGCCAGGAGTATTATCCTTCGGGTAGAAGTAGAGGAGTGTCTTCTCGGATTTCTGAAGATAGGAAGTGAGATTCATAATTTGAGGGTGTAAGGTTTTATAGTTTTTTATATAAACCCGAAGTAACGAGATCGGCTGTGGTATGAATATATCACTCTGTTCGCCTGATTTGTTCTGATATATTACTTACGATTGCGTGAACAGATTGTATACTTTCTATTTCTTCTTTTGGTGGATAGAGACTGTAGAGTATTCACCACATTCTTATGCGTATCCTATGTCGCTCTTCATCGGTAATCGGGTAATTCGTATCTGGTCTATAGCTGAGCAGAGGAACATCAGCAACTCATAGGTAAAGTGGCGTAAATGTGGGGTTATGCTGTAATACTTTATCTACCATTTCCCTCGTTTTATCCGTATAAGGAGTAATATCCTCACTACAAAGCTCTCAAAATTCGCGATCAAGTTTCCCTTCAAAAAATGCATCTTCCACAGCGGAATTCCAGTGATCTATAGTATGAGAAATAAGCTGACTTCTCATCTGAATTGCCTCTATATGATGCTCTCATGAAAAGGCTTGTATGGGATATCCTGTTAGGGTTTCTCCTAGGAGCCTTTTGCTTTTTCGTAATATCCTCCTCTCCTTTATTGCTTTCTGGTTCTCTAATCAAAGGTTGTAGTGGAAAGTACGACTCATGAAATATAGTATATCCCCTATTTCCTTTTTTCAAGTTTTTATTTATAAAATCAAAATTAGCACTCTCACACAAAAAGTGCTAAAAAAGTTTTGACAGGAGAAAAAATTCTGATAAAATGCTTTGCAAGTTCGAGTATCGGAGCATGGATTGCTTCGTTCCTCGCAATGACAGGAACCTACGGTTCTTAACTTAACTTCTAACTCTATTATTTTTATGTGAAAAATCATCGGTATCGACCTCGGAACTACGAACTCATGTGTCGCCTTCATGGAAGCGGGGCAGGCGAAAGTCATCCCGAATGCAGAAGGAGGACGCACGACTCCATCGGTTGTCGCATCGAAGAAGGGTGAGACTATCGTCGGTATGCCCGCACGTCGCCAAGCCGTCACCAACCCTGCTAACACGATCTACTCCGCAAAACGTTTCATCGGACGCAAGTTCTCAGAAGTCACTGAAGAACTCAAGAGTGTCCCATTTAAGGTCACGAAAGGCTCTGACGGTGGCTGTATGATCGAGTGGAACGGGACACCCGTCCGTCCAGAAGAGATCTCAGCAAAAGTCCTCGAGAAACTGAAAGAAGATGCAGAGAAATTTCTCGGACAAAAGATCACAGAAGCGGTCATCACCGTACCTGCCTACTTCAACGATGCAGAGCGCCAAGCGACGATAAATGCAGGAAAAATCGCAGGACTCGATGTGAAGCGTATCGTGAATGAACCCACAGCAGCAGCGCTCGCGTACGGAGCAGATAAGAACAAAGATCAGAAAATCGCCGTCTACGACTTCGGTGGAGGTACATTCGATATCTCGATCCTCGAGATCGGAAGTGAGGGGACATTCGAAGTACTCGCGACCAATGGTGATACACACCTCGGTGGTGATGACTTCGACCAGAAGATATTCGAATATGTCATGAGTGAGTTCCAGAAAGAGACAGGGATCGACCTGCGCAAGGATGCTATGGCTGTCCAGCGTGTCCGCTCTGCCGCAGAAAAAGCAAAGATCGAGCTCTCATCGAGCACACAGACTGAGATCAATGAGCCATTTATCGCGATGAATGACGGAGTCCCGAGCAATATGAATATCACGATCACTCGTGCGAAATTCGAAGAGCTCATCGCCGACCTCGTCGAGCGCTCACTCGAGCCATGCCGCAAGGTGATGAAGGACTCAGGACTCCAGGTCGACCAGATCCATGAGGTCATCCTCGTCGGTGGATCGACTCGCGTCCCGATGATCAAATCGAAGGTAGAACAATTTTTCAAGAAAAAACCAAACGAAACCGTCAATCCAGATGAAGCTGTCGCACTTGGTGCGGCTATCCAGGCTGGTATCATCCAGGGTGATGTGAAGGATGTCCTCCTCCTCGATGTGACTCCACTCTCTCTCGGTATCGAGACGCTCGGTGGTGTCATGACGCGCATGATCGAGCGCAACACGACTATCCCAACCAGCAAATCTCAGGTCTACTCGACTGCTGCCGATAACCAAGACAGTGTAGAAATCCATATCCTCCAGGGTGAGCGTGAGATGGCAGGTGACAACAAGTCACTCGGAAGATTCATCCTCTCAGGAATCGCCAATGCTCCTCGTGGTATCCCACAGATCGAGGTCACTCTCGACATCGACGCCTCTGGTGTCCTCCATGTCACCGCGAAGGATAAGGGTACAGGCAAAGAACAGAAGATCACGGTGCAGGGAAGTACCGGTATGACCGACGACGAAGTCGAGAAGCTCGTGAAAGATGCTGAGGCCAATCGTGAAACCGATAAGAAGAAAAAAGAATCTATCGAAGCTCGCAACCACGCTGACTCCATGGTCTACCAGACCGAGAAGACCCTCGAGGAGAATAAATGAAAATATGAAGAAAAAGATGGAGAAGAGGCAAAAGTAAAACTCGAAGAGCTGAAGGCTGTCCTCGCGAATGCTGATGCAGATAAAGATGCTCTCGAATGAGCGACCAAGTCTCTCTCCGATGTCATGATGAAGGTCGGACAAGCGATCTACTCACATGCAGGAGATCCAGCAAAGGCAGAAGAGAAGAAAAATGAAGATGGAAGTGTCGAGGCGGAGGTAGAGGAGAAATAGAAGAAATAAAAGAAAATCCTCTTTGAGAAATCAAGGAGGTTTTTTTTAGCGGATAAATTGACAAAAATCATCTATGTATGTTATAATTAAAGTATGAAAAATCAGTACGAAAACTCATCATCTTTTGTGGAAGCAATACCCTATAAACTAAACTCACAAGAACTTATAATTAAGACGTCTCAGAAAGTCGCCAATGCCTTGCGTTTAGTAGCATGAGGATTATGAGGTTTATCCTCTCTTTGATTAGGCAGTGTACCTATAGGGGGACTTATATGAAAGAATACTGATTTACTCAATATAATAGAGAGATTTCCTCTTGAAGGAGCCATGTTTCTTGTATCTGCACCGATAGTATTTTGATGAGTTTGAACATACATGCTTGATCGAGTTATTGCAAATCTTGTATGAAGAGAAACTATAATGAGTAAGTTCGAGAGATGGAGAGATTACTCTCATCCTAAAAGACTACTCCTTACAGATGCTTACCCGATAGCATCACTTCTTCCTATTACCGATAAACACCCGAATCTACAATACTATTTTAGTGGACTAGTGATGCCACCAGATATAGTATATATACAAGAGAAGATTTCGAATTTACTCCGTTTTTATCCAGAAGAAGTTATAAAAGAGCATATTGATAAAATTATAATTCATGATTTTAATTGAAGTCCAATAGATAATGAAGATGAGAATAATGGTTCTCTATTCAAAAATCTCCCAAAATCTATACGCAATGCTCTAGAGGAAGCTTATGCTAAAAGAGATGTTCAGTCACAAGGAAGCTCATTTGGCTGAATGGCATCACGACGAGCGAAAACAATATATATAGCACCTTCATTAGATGATTCTCTGGGAGATTGTTTACACCATGAATTACTTCATATGATGTTATTTCATGGATTAATTTGAAAATTTTCTCGCGAATGGAAAGCAGAATTTGGTGAACATCAACTTGATCAAACAGAGTACGTATCTCATTCAGTAATGGGAACAGGTATTAATTATGGTGTTCTGAATACAGACGAGGATATGGCTACTATCGGAGAAAACCTTTTCTCTTTAGAATGATGGGAAATGCTCGAAGAAGCCGTAGTACTAAATCAACAAGAATGAAATAGGCCATGAATAGTTAGAAATAAAATAGATAAAATGATATCACTTTACGATAAGCAAACACATTGAATGATGGATAAATATTACTTCGATGCCATAAGAAGGGGGGACATACGGACTTGAGAAGATGCAGAGGTTTATTTTAGTGCCAAGAAATAAATCCCCCCACCTCAGAGAAGTTTTTCTTTTCTTTTGTCACCATTTTTTCGTATACTCGTCTTACAGATGCTTGGTCAGAGCTTTAATTTATCATTTACCCATTTTATTATGAGATCTTTCTATTTTTTCCTCTCTCTCATAGGATTTTCCCTCTCAGCACTCACAGTGAGTGCAGCAGAGCCGACAGCATGTACGATGGAATATGCACCCGTATGTGGATCGGTACAGTTACAGTGTTTCGCGGCTCCATGCTATCCGGTACGTGAGACCTTCTCGAATAGCTGTATGGCAGCCGCGAGAGGCGCGACCAACGTGACTCCATGAGCCTGTGAATCTGCTCCAGTGAAGATGAGCCCTCGTGCTGCTCTCCAGTCTGATACTTGGCATCTCGAGAGTCTCAATGGAAAATCTCTCTCTGGATCGACTGCGACGATTGATTTCGAGAAAAACCGATTTCATGCGAAAATATGCAATAGTATGAGTGGAGGCTATGGTGTGTTCAGAGATAGACTCATATTCCGCCGTGTTATCTCGACGATGATGTACTGTGAAGGGGATATCATGAAGGTCGAAAATGCTATGGCATTTGCCCATGCACGGTTCATGGTAGGCTCAGATACACTCACGATCACGACTCGCAAGGGGGATATGATAATATGGAAGAAACGATAAGAGAAATCCCTAGTATTTCTCCCGAAAAATCTCTCGAAAGAGGGATTTTTTTATTGACTTTAGTTCTATAACCAGTATATATACCTTATGACCTACGAAGCATATCCAGATACTCTATCGAGACATACTCGTGTCCACCAGGTACATGCCCACGCTATTATAGAGAAGGCTCGAAAGCTTCCTCATGCTATCTTTACTTTCTGAGAGTCTATGGAGATGGATATCATGATGCATTCTCTGGTCCCAGTAAATCCAGAACTTGGGTGTGTGATCGCTACGAGAATCGCAGGTAGTGAATCAGTGAAGATGAGAACGCTCGTGATTACCAGGGTCGGAGATATTATAACGACTATGTGAGAGTCAAGTGACCCAAATCCAAATTCTATTTCTCATGAACTTTTTCTTATACTTATAGATTGTTACTATAGTGGATTTCAGCTAAAATCTATAGAAATGGGCGATCATGTACCAGAAAGTATGGTTCATATATGACTTTCTGACTACAAAAATCCTCGCACCATCTTACGTGAAGCTATAGTGCAGATACAGAGAAATAGCCATACGATCCTGGCGCAACACTCACAATGAAATATATAGATCAGCCTCAAAAATTTGTATTTTTTTAAGCAATATGATAGACTAATTTCATCATGGAATGACTCACACTCACTCGACATCCACACGATCATAAAGAGAGTCTCTCAAGGGGATTTTTGGATCGGGCTCATGCTGACGTCATGGCGGTACTCTGAGCATCTATGCAGTCTTTCGAGCAGATAGATATGCATGACCTCAGGTCTCTAAGAAAAGGGAATATCATCACATGAGGAATACCAGAACGACATCGTATTGGAGAGCTTTTTCAAGTGATTTCTTGTGATGGCAAATTTCTCTATCTCCAACGAATCAAAAGAACAAACTGACAACTGAGTGAGACTCGTTATTTCACACTGATAGATACAGTAGCTTCTGAATATGCTGTCTTCGAGGTGGGGAAGGTGAATAAGAGAACTCCAGCATTCACATTTATCCCTGATCATAACTTTCTCTATCTCCATGAGGGGTAATCTCTCTTGTGGATTTTTCTTGGAAATATTCCTCTTTTGGGTATACTTGTGTATATTAACTTTCTCTTTTTATGGCGAGCATGTCACGAGAGGACTTCACTGATAAAGTCCAGGAATATATCAAGCGGATTAACCAAATCGCCGAAGAGCAGGGCTACTCGGTCATGATGGCGTACTATATCGGCGGATCTGAGGCAGAGAATTCGGACGATGACTTCATCATCGACTGGCGCAATATGAGTCTCAATGACAATCTCTATGCGATGTCTCGCTGGACGCAGGATGTCATGAATAATTTCGATGAGAGTGCTGATGAGGATAAGTGGGGGAAGGATGGGCAGGATTTCATAGGGAAGTATTAGAAAGAAGAATTTGCAAAGAAACGCATTATGAGTATAGTCATATCATATTAAATATGTATAAGTATGGCTTCTGAAAATATATTATCTTCTGCTCGGGAGCTTGTTGATTCGATCGATGCTTCTTATATTCCACGACTCAACAACGCAAGGCAGTCCATTCGAGCAGCGACCATAAATACTATTTTAGAGAAATTACCATCGGATGAACTCAATACTATTAATATTGCACAGAGCCTTCCACTCGTATTTACAGAACGAAGAGATGAGCTTTCAGCACTCTCATTCATCGAGACTTTAGCAAAGGATGGTCACGTAGTTTGATGGGATATTTTTGAAGAAGTGTATAACAGAATAACTACTGCAATATCTTCACCACAACGATATACAGCCGAAGTGCGATCTTTTGTGATCTCCCGAGTAGCCGTTGTACTTAACCTTGTCAAGAAGCACGAGTCTTATAAAGTGAATCCTCGCCTTGATCTTATTATCGGAGATTTTGAATCTCATATAAATAGTCGACCAAATCAAGCAAAAAAATTCTATAAAAAAGCCATCAATAAAGGTGAGTCTGCTGCTAAGCTCGCTCTCTGTGACCTCTATATAAGTCATGGAGAATATCAAAGCGCACTTAAAATCCTAGAAGAATGAAGTGATACACAAGAGAGCATAGAGCTATCCTATAGGAAAATCCAAATTCTTATTCATTTAGGCGATCAAGAGTCGGCATTTAAATACCATAGACAACTCCTCACTCTTCATGGTAAAAACGTTATTAAGCCCTTCTTCTTTTTTCGTCAAACTGTAGAGAATGACAACGATTTGAGAGATTTAGAAATATTTCTCTATGAATATACGAAAGATTACAATGATATGTACCCTTCTCAGAATATAAAAAATCTCACAAATAATGCAGAAGAATATATCGTGAACCAGGTACGTGCCATCAGTACTCGTATGGAAAATCTGGATATAAAACCGGCTGAAATATCTCCAGATGAATGTGAAGAATATCACATTCTCCTTGAAGACAGGCTTTGGCTTATGCAGGTCAGTATATTCAGTCTCCATTCTCCACGATTTATTCAACCGTATCTTACTGATATTGATACCCTCGTTTCCGATCCCCATGCGAGAACGTGACTATTTGAATATTTTTCCGAGAGGTCAGTTCCTGCTCTTCAGGATACAAATAATGAGCCATGAGGACCTAGACCATATGTAAAGGATTCTGAATCCAGAAAGGATATTGGATATTATTTGACTACTCATCTTGGTCAGATGCTTGAGATCTTTAGCCAAGGATGACTTCTCGATCTTTGTGAAGAGGTAATATCTCCTAACTACCTCAAATACTGGAAGCAATTTGCCTTCCGAGATAGTATGGATATTGAACCAGAAGTATATGAAAATATAGAGAATC
>CAYVAG010000007.1:0-3038 GCA_964449265.1 uncultured Candidatus Peribacteria bacterium | reverse complement strand
GTCATCACGTATGAGTCACTTTCATCACGGGTACGTGCTATTTATATGAATATGAGAGAGAGATTTGATCAGAAATATGGAATCACCTATAGATATTTTATACAGAGATTTGCGAGGATACTCTCGAATCCAGATGAGTATCCACACTTTCTCAAAGATAATAAGGATGTTGCAGCACTCTTTTTTATAGAAAAACTGCTTGTAAATGATATTACCCTCTCTGTTTTTGATGAAACAACGGGTGCTCCTGCTATCAAAAATATTATAAATGACTATAACCTCACTGACCTCAACCTAGAGGATGCTACCGCATTTGGATCAGTACTTGCCTATGATCATCAGGAAACTGCCGCTTTTTACCTTGCTTGATATCCAGGTGTTCTTGACGATCAAAGTACTCTCTATGCCATCCTTGATGCTGCAGGATATCTTACAACATGAGAACAAACAAAACTTGTAAAATTACTTCACTATATTGCTCGAGATGAAGGTAAGGGAAGATGATTTTTCGAGCACATGAAGAAGGTCCGGGCTACTCTTGATCCCATCACAAGTTCTACAGAAGACTTTAAATACCCGAGTTTAAATCTGTGAAAAATTTCACTTTTTCAATGAGACATACCTGAGGCATCTAATGACTTATTTCTTGCTGCTGCTCGGCAGTTTTGAGGATATGAATGATTTATAGATGCAGCTGATAATCTCAGAGAAAATATAGGCGATTATAAGGGAGCAATAAAACTCTATCAAGAAGCTTATTCTGTAACATCATCACCTATTGCACTTTCTGGAATTATAGGGTGCTACTTAGCACTGTGAGATACTCTCAATGCTCAAAAATATCTCCTTCTTACGCTTTCTCAATGACAGAATCAACCCTGATATAGTATGCAATATACTTGAATGAGTATGGACTATAGATCTGCTATCACTATAGCCCTAGAAAAATTACGAGATGGTAATTCTCTGGCCATCGACTCACCAGACATAGAAGATCTATTTAAACGCATGAGTCATTCAATAGATACAAAATTAGAGATTTCTATAGATGAAATAGCTGATAAGATAAAAGCATCCTACTTTGATCTACTCACTCAAGATGCAAAACTACCTCAAATCTTTGTTGCCATTGGAAAACACTGGGATTATATTAAAAAACTAGCCCTTCATCCAGATACAGAATCTCGAGACCAAGTACTCATAGATACTTTTTCCTCTATGGATTATGAAGATCCTGATATCTCGGAGAGAAATACTGAGATTAGAATCATAGCATTTCTCCATACACATGCCAAAAATTGTAGTGATCTTATCCAACCACTTCTTGGCAAAGAAAGTAACTCTAAACAAATAGAAGCTACGGTCTCTCGGTACAATGAACTCCTATGGAAGATTATCGAAGTGCTTGAATTATTCCCATGAAGCCGGGCTTTTGTAATGTGATGGAAGTGAGAAATAGTGATGCTTCTTTCAGATAAGTCTATTATACAAACAGAGCTCCCCTTAAGTACGACTATTCACTAATACTGCTCCCAGAATATCTGCTCTTTTACTACTCCGAGCTCTCCGAGCTTATTTCGAGCGCTTTCGACCATCGAAGGAGATCCACATATGTAGAACTCTTGGTATAGAGCTATATTCTCACTCGTGATCCAGTCTGTCACATAGCCCTTCTCATATCAGGGAAGGTCTCATCGTGAGAGGTAGGGGAGGAAGCTGAAGTCAGAGAATTTCTCTCCGAGAATAGTGATCTCATCTCTATAGAAAGTATCATGATTCTCTCGTACTCAGAAGATAAATGTGACTTTCTCAGGTTTATCCTCAGACATACTCGATGCGATCATCTGACAGTAGAGGGGAGCAAATCCTGTTCCTGTACCGATGAAACATTTATTGTTCGCGGTATCTCGAAGTACGAAGTGTCCGAGCGGGATCATCCCTGAGAACACCGTACCGATCTCTGCATCACAGATCATCGGGCTTCACTTTCCATCTGCGATCCGCTTGATGATGAGGGTAAATCCAGTATCCGAGAAAAATGCTATAGAATACGCACGAGAAAGTCCTGGCGCGAGCTGAAACATCGCATATTGCCCTGGTTTTGGTAATTCCCTCACCATCTCGCTACATGAGTAACTGAGCTCGTAGACATCGTGTGTGAGTGCTCGTTTCGAGATGAGGGTGAAAGTAGTGCGAAGCATAAAAAATCTCCCTTAGTATGGAGAGATTTTTGGTTTTTTCAAGAGGGAATTATGCAGCCTTTTTACTTATATACTCACTATCATTAGCTGGGGAAGGGGTACTTTGTATCACTTGTTGCACTTGTAAATGAGTCTGGAGTCAGGTAGTCATGCTTTCAAGAGTTGGTTGGCTAATGATAGCATCTATATCAACCCGAGTCGATCCTATCCCTAATACCCCGAGAACTGCCATCATCGTTTCTCTGATGGGACTCAGTCCTTGGGATCGGCGAGCTAGGTTTGTAAATGTAGTTTCAGTCTCAGACATAATAATAGAGTCTATGCCATTATTATAGCATAGATTCTATTTCGTGCAAATTATTCGTCGATTTCTTCGACTATTTTCTCTTTTTTTGATGCTATTATATCTCACTTCTTGCTTTTGCGGACTTCTTTCTCGATCTCTGTGAGGAGTTTGGCATTTTCCTTGAGGAATATGCGAGCATTGTCTCGACCTTGACCGAGCTTGGTCTCGCCGTAGGAGTAGAACGCTCATGACTTCTTGATGATCCCACGATCTGATCCAATATCGAGCACTTCTCCAGCTCGAGAGATTCCTTCGTTGAAGAGGACGTCGATCTCGACTTCACGGAAGGGAGGAGCGACTTTATTTTTCACGACTTTCACTTTCACTCGATTTCCAAATGCTTCTTTCTCATCTCCAGTTCCTGATTCGAGCTTTTCTTTCTTACGAATCTCGAGGCGCTGTGAAGCATAGAATTTGAGAGCATTTCCTCCTGTGGTCGTCTCAGGATTTCCGAACATGACTCCGATCTTCATACGACTCTGGTTGATAAA
>CAYVAG010000006.1:62626-64415 GCA_964449265.1 uncultured Candidatus Peribacteria bacterium | reverse complement strand
ATGGCAGCCCCGCTCAGAATCGAACTGAGGTTCTCGGCTTTGGAGACCGATGTACTAACCGCTGTACGACAGGGCTACATCTCCTAGGAAAAACCTAGGAAGAGGGAGACTAGATAGAGTATCTGTAGAATTTTACAACTGCATCTTTTCCGATAAAATCACCAACTTTCATATCAGGATTGACGACAAATGGTTGGGTAAGGAGAGCATTCTCTTCACGGAACTTTGTCATTTTTCCATCGATGATTTTTTCGAGGATTTCTGCAGGTTTGCTTGCATTTTTCGGGTCTTGTTTCATGATCTCGAGTTGGATTTCTTTCTCTTTTGCGACGACCTCATCGGAGATATCAGTAGGAGAAGTAACCTGTGGAGCAGAGGCGACGACGTGCATAGCAACTTGCTTGAGCTTATCAGCATCAGTTCCGGCTTTTGCCACGACGACAGCACCGTTCTTAAAGTTCGAGTGGACATAGCTTGCTATGACATCACCTTCGATCTTCGTGAGTGCTTGGATGACCATGTTCTCACCGACCTTGAGGGTGTATTCACTTGCCTTGAGTTCATCTGCCTGAGCAATAGCCTCGACATCAGAGTCAGAGTTCTGTCGGATAGAGATGAAGTGGTCGAGCATCGCATCGAATGTCTCGTTGCGAGCAACGAAGTCTGTCTCACACGATACAACTGCTACATAGGTAGCACCTCCTTCTGTGATGATCTTGATCTTTCCTTCACTCGTCTCGTTTCCAGAACGCTTCGCAGCCTTCGCGAGACCCTTCTTTCGGAGAAGGTCGATCGCAATCTCGAGATCACCATTGGCTTCTACGAGAGCATTTTTACAGTCAGACATACCGACTCCAGTTCTTTCACGGAGTTCTTTTATCATTTGAGGGGTCACCATATTGAGTATAATTTAGAAATTAAAATTGTCATCCTCTCCAGTGGAGAATTTTCCAAGTTTTTTTAGACAGCTTCACCAAGGGCAAAAATAACAAACACGGAAACTACTTCCCAGGAGTAAATATATTCGATATTCCAAGAGTCTGGATGAGCTTCTCTGCATTCTCATAGAGAAATGTAATCATATAATCCTTTCCAGCAAATGCCTGAAGAGCAAGGACGATAGATGTGATAAAGAGGGCAAGATTCACGAGTCCGAGTATCGGAGAGAGCATCCAGAGAAATGACGCTATTATAGACAGGATAACTTCTACGACATTGATAGCAAAGCCTTGTTTCATGTATTTGACGACAAATGGAGTTTTCACATTCATCAGAAGTGGAACAAAGAAGAGAAACGATGCGAGAGCGGCAGCGAGTTTTTCCTGACTTGATACACTTGAAGGAGTAGGAGTATCCATAGATGAAAAGAGAAAAAATAAAATATTTTTATGAGCGTAGTCTTCCTAGATTACGCTTCAACTGGAGCCTCCACAGGATTTTCAACTGGAGTTTCTGATGATCCCATCGCTGTTTTTTTTGGAGCGAGTTTCTCTGTCTTTGCTGGAACTCCAGCAAGAGGCTTTTTATCATCAGATTTGCGAGCCTTGATAGATGCCTTGAGTTCTCCGAGGACAAATGCGAGAGCTTTGATCGAGTTTACATTGCATGGAACAAAATAGTCTGTCTTATCGATATCTCCGGTAGAACCGAGAAGGGCGATAGTAGTGACACCCATAGTATGAGCTTCTGTAAGAGCAAGATCTTCGTAGTGACCATCGACGACCACGACGACATCTGGAGCACGCTTCATATCTTTCACACCGACGTATGCCGTCTTAAGTTTCTCGAG
>CAYVAG010000006.1:0-62616 GCA_964449265.1 uncultured Candidatus Peribacteria bacterium | reverse complement strand
TTCTTTCATTTTTACTGATACTTCTTTTTTCGTGAGACCTTCGAGCATCCCGTTTGAGAGAGATGATTCGAGCTCGTTGTAGTAGCTGATTCGTTTTTTGATAGTTCCGAAATTCGTAAGGAGTCCTGGAACCCACTTCGAACTGACATAGAAATGTCCGGTAGCGATAGCGAGTGCTTCGACGAGATCTTTGGTCTGAACCTTCGTTCCGACAAAAAGGATCGTCTTACCGCGAGACGAAAGGTCTTCGAGGACTGCTTTCACTTCTGTGAGTTTTTCTGCAGTTTTATAAAGATCGAATACATGGATACCATTCTGGATTCCATAGATATAGTTACGCATCTTCGGAGACCAGTATTCACGCTTATGTCCGATGTGGACTGCGTTTTCGAGCATGCTCTGTATGAGAGTAGCGTTTGCCATAGTGAGAAAAAAGTAAAAAATAAACCTTACAGAGATTTTAGCGTACGCGCACGTGGTTTTCTCCCTTTCTCGAGGGGGAAACAGGCAGTGCGTAGCACCGAAAAATCCCGACCTACCTCTCATTTTCCGAGAAGAAGTCGGGACTATTATAGTGAAAGCTGGGAAAAAGCAAGAAAAAACTCCTCTTTATATTGGCTGGATACTACCGACTATTGCTGTGTATGGCTGAGCATTTTTTTGGAGCCAGTCATCATAATCTCCTGGATCAAGACTATGCTTCTGTGTATGATCGAATACATATATACCTCAGTTTTCTAATTCAGTAGGTTTTTTATTGATTCGGAAAGTGAAACTATCAGATCCAAGGAGTGGTATGATAAGTCCATATGTTCATGGAACCTCTGAATCAGTATGCTCTGGTACTGCTCAAGAAAAATAGAAAGACGGTTTTGATTTTCCTACCGTTCTTGGTACAAATACCAAGTGATTTGGTATAAGATATATTCTTTCTATAAGTTCGCGCGTTCTCACTCGCAGGTTGTCATACACAAATCAAACATCTTGAAGCTCTGTAGCAATAAGAGAGTATTGAGTGTTTCTATAGTGTGGCACATTCTTCAATCACTGAAGTATATTCAATATTCTCTTTCCAAAAGGAATATTTCCTAATTTTTTGATAGGATTCGTCGTATCTAGAGTGGGGTGCGGATGATAAGCAATTTCCATGGTGGTCATAGAGTTGATCTTAATATTCTCGTAGTCTAATCTTGTTTCTGACGTAGAGCAAGTGCTGTTCCTACTTTGTCTGAAAAGAGAGCAACGACAGGAAGAATCTGTTTTCCAAATGGTAAAGATTCGATAGATCGAATCTGATTATTTACTGCTTCTGGATTCGACTGAAAGTATCGAAGAAACTCATTGTGTTTATGTGCTCGAGAATTTGCCCTATCTCAACGTCATTGAAACTCATGTCCGTTATGATCTTCTGGCCAGATATCTCATTGATTTTTCCACATAACTATAGAGAATTAGTAATTATAAGTCACATATAAATATATTTAATATAAATAAATTGTCAATATTATTTTACTCCTTCAAGTGATTTTCCTCAGATCCACTTATAGAGTGTCTGTCCTGCCATGAATCCTACGATCGCCATGAGAAATCCGAAGAAGTGTGGCGGCATGGAGTATATCTCCTCGAATCCGAGAGAATACTCGAACATCACCCATGTCCCGATACCCACGATCATAGAGAGGAGAGCAGAGATCGTATGGACTTTTTTACATATAAGCGCCATGGCAAGGGGAACGAAAGCTCCAGCAAGAGTGATCTTGTAGGCATTTTCCACCATTTCGAATATGCGCGCTTCCTCATGATAGTACTTATAGGATACGAAGCTTACGATGATGAGGAAAAAACCGATTACTGAAGCACGTGTCATGAGGAGTGCTTTTTTATCAGAAATACGCGGAAGAAATGGGCGGAGGATATTTTCCATAAAGAGTGCGGATGGAGCCAGGAGCGTCCCGGATGCAGTCGACATGATCGCCGAGAGAAGAGCTCAGAAGAACATGACTTGTACAAATACGGGGGTAGACTCGAGGATGAGTATAGGGAGGACTCGCTGAGTATCGGTCGTACCTGATATGAGGTCTGGCGCGACCATAAAGGCAGCATACCCGAGCATGATAGGGAGAAATGCGACGATGATATAGAACGATCCTCCGAGGATGCCTCACTTTCGCGAATCTTCGCGAGAACGAGCAGAGAGGACTCTCTGAAAGACATCTTGCTGAGGTATAGAACCAAATCCCATCGTCAGTACAGCAGAGATGATCCCTATGATAGCCACGAGAGAGAATCCATCAGGAAGGAGGTCGAACTTCCCAGCACTGTAAGCCTCAGATACGACATGACCCATACTTTCGGCTCAGGGAAGGGAAGTGACGAAAAAAGTCGCTATCACCATACCGACGACGATGATGATCATCTGGAAAAAATCCGTAAGTGCCACTGACCACATCCCTCAGAAAAATGTATACACAAGAACGATAACCCCTCCGATGAGTGACCACTCCATCTGTGTGATAAAGGAAAGGCTCGAACTCTCCGTAAGTATATCTCCGATAAGTCCGAGTGCGACGATCTGTGCCGATACCCAGCCGATATAGGAGACCATGATCATGAGAGAAGCGAGAAGTTCCACCGTACGACCATATTTTATACGATAGTAGTCTCCTAGTGTCTTCACTCAGGCATCATAGAGAGGACGAGCGAAGAAGAGTCCGACCAGGATGAGACAGAGTCAGGCGCCAAATGGATCCGCGAGAATCCCGAGAAGTCCCTCATCGAGAAATGTCGATGATGTCCCGAGAACCGTCTCAGAACCAAACCAAGTGGCGAAAGTCGTCGCGATGACGATATAGAGGGGAAGTCCTCGTCCAGCGAGGATATAGTCAGTATCCGTCTTCACTCGACGCGAAGCATAGAGACCGATAGAGATAGAGATGACGAGATAGATCACTATCCAAAAAAGAAGAGTATTCATAATTGGTAATATTGTGAGAAATAGTCTTATTCATTATTCTAGAGGATTTAGGAGAAATGCAAGGGAAATAGGAGACTCTTTCAGAGTAAATAGAGAAAATAATATTGACATATAGTATAAATTAATATAAAATATATTCATAATTTATTACAAGGATATCTTATGGAAAAGCCGATACTAAAATTCCCATCTCGTGAAGCATACATATGACCGAAGGTCCAGCTCTCTGAGCCTTTCGAGAAGCAGGCAAAAGTCGTAGAAATGATGACACCCATAGAAGTACAAGATGCTCTAACTCGCTATTCTGATCTTGATTTTTCCAATCCATGAGAGAAAAATACACTCGAGATGATGGCACTGTATCAGCGAGCTCTCACTCTATTTGGGAGAAATACAAAAGTAGATGGATTTTTCTGACGATCAACTCGTATCGCACTCCAAGAATTCCAAAAATCGAATGGACTTATACCAGATGGTATACCAGGAAAAAGAACAACAGAACTGATACTGAGGAAACTTTGAGAAAAGATAGAAACCCACAAAGATGAGAAGCCCTACACCGTAAAAGAGGCTCGAGAAACACTCAAAATAACAGAAAAGGATCGAGAACATATCACTCGTATTTTTAAGAAATCTCGAGAGTCATCTCCTCTGCATATGGAAAATAGTCCGTATTCACAATACAATGGAAAAGACTGGAACAACATAGAGTACGCTTATGTGAAACAATCCGATGGATGATATTATGTTTTCGATAAAACATCGGAAGATACTCCCGTGAGAAGAAATGTATATATGACAGATAAAGATTTCAATGTACTGGGTGTTGCTGAGGTAGACTGATGAGGAAGGATGCAATCTCTCAGATGAAAGTCTTTCACTGCTCCGTTTGATCCTGTTCCAAGATTTACGAAAAAATAAATGCCTCTCCAAAAAACTTTACACTCTCTTGGAACGGCCATTACCCTAGGAGTAAGTGTCACATCTTCTCATGCATGAGAGATTTTCGAGAGACAATCTCTCAAACTAGAAGAAGTATGTGCGATAAAGTCCTCAATCATCCTCGATGGAAAAAATATTTGCGAAATCTCAAAAAACGAAGGAGTAGAAGTGTCACTTGATAATGGTGAAACTTGGATACAATGATGGATGCTGGCTATCTTGGTACTCACATGAGTCACTGGAACAAGTATGATCTGGCGAAAAATACAAGAAAAACCTAGCAAAAAATGGAGAGTGCCAACTGAATTACCAGTATTTACAGACCAAGTAGGAGAAAATCTTAGTGTCGAGAATACCAAGAAATCAATAATAGATATGCTCAGAAACAAGTGAGTAGTACACCTTGATTTTCAGTTTTTTGGTGAATGAGATAATATCTATGAATATATAAATTTTGGTTTCCAGAATCGGTACTTTCAGATAGGAGTGGAAGGATTATCATGAGGGGTGTACTTCCATTGGTTCGATAAGCCATCAAAAACTATAAATACACACGGTGAATGGCAAATATGAGTACCTGATTTTCAGGTAACTATTGGGATGGTGCAAAACTTTCTCGAAGTACTAGAAATGTATCCAAATAATAGTCTTTGAGAAGAAGTCCTGAGTCAGTAACTACTCTCGAATAGAGCAGTGTTCTACTGATTGAAGTGCGATAGTTCGGAAAGAGTGGAGTTCGCTCTGAGAAAAAGCATATCAGGAAAAGCTAGGATCAAGCGTCACGCTGCTTCGATAATTCTGAAGGTAGTATGATTTTGCTCATCCTATGTAAGAAGCCATTTTCTGAATATCATAATCGGAATGTACTCCTCAGATTATCGTGGAGCGGAATTCATAGTCTTTCGCTCGCTTGAGTATAAGCTCTATACTTCGTTCATATTTTTTTCTATCAATCGGCTTTCATACCAAAGAGGGATATCATTCCCATGTATGTTTGATATCCATAGCAAAATAATCCACAAGATTTTCTTCGATAAGATAAGCTATCATATCAGGATCTCGACCATTGGTATCAAGCTTCACAGAGAATCCTTTCGATCGTATTGCTCGACAAAACTCAGGAAGATCGTGGTGAATAGTTGGCTCTCACCCACAGATAGATACTCCATCGAGGATACCAACTCGTCTATCAAGAAAATGGAAAAAAATTTTCTCTGGAATTTGAGCATTTTGGTGATGTATAATCTGGTCAGGCAAAACCATCTCAGGATTATGACAGTATCTACACCTGAGATTGCATCCAGCAGTAAATACTACAGCAGCAACCTTTCCAGGGTAGTCTATAAGTGTGCTTTTTTGGAGTCCTGAAAGTATCATATCATAAAAAGATTACTATTCTTGGGATGCCTTATTTCCATCGAAACATGTTCTCGTATAGAATTCCGATTTTTTCCCATTATTGAACTGGGTCACTGGCCGATAGTATCCCATAACACGAGTATATATCTCACATTTTGTTCGAGATATTGTGTTTCCATGTGTGTCGAGAAAAGATTGCATAAAAATAAAAAATAAGAAATTAAACACTAACCTCTGCGAATTCTTGGAGTTTTTCTACATCTGCAGTGTACTTCGAGCGAAGTGGGATATCGAATTTTTTTCACTTGTATCCGATTTCTTCGTCACACTTAGGACAGTAGTCATGTTCTCCTGTAATGTACCCATGTTTCGGACAGATCGAAAATGTCGGAGTGATCGTGATATAGGGAAGTTGATAATTTTCTATAACTTTCCGGACAAATCGTTTACACATATCGGCATCGAGTCGTTCTCATATGTAGAGATGGAGAACTGTGCCTCATGTATACTTACATTGCAGTTCGTTCTGTGTTTCGAGAGCTTCGAAAGCATCATCCGTATAGTCTACTGGGATTTGAGTAGAATTTGTATAGTATGG
Organism: uncultured Candidatus Peribacteria bacterium; assembly: GCA_964449265.1. Taxonomy (GTDB): domain Bacteria; phylum Patescibacteriota; class Gracilibacteria; order BD1-5; family UBA2023; genus JAGOMW01. Next base: position 56,743 of record CAYVAG010000006.1, on the reverse strand, counting down.
ATTTTCCTGTGTGCCTGCCTGGATGATATCAGGATGTTGTCGCTGATCTTCTCGAGCAAATCGATATGTCGTACCTTCAGCGGGAGTGGCTTCGAGATTGTACATATTTCCAGTCTCTTCCTGATATTCTTTTAGGATATCTCGCATGAAGTCGAGGATCTCGAGTGCGAATTCCTTTCCGTTCTCAGTAGAGATATCATCCTTTCAGTGAGTGAAATTGCGTATTGCTTCGTTCATACCATTGAGTCCGATAGTAGAGAAATGATTTCGAAATGATTTTAAATATCTATATGTATAGGGATAAAGTCCGTTTTGGAGCCACTTGGTTAATTCCTTTCTCTTGATTTCGAGAGATGTTTTAGCAAGTCACATAAGGTATTTTACTTGTTTTTTGAATGCCTCTTTATCTCCAGAGTAGATATAGCCGATACGAGCCATATTGATAGTGACAACTCCGAGTGATCCTGTCATTTCAGCAGATCAGAAAAGTCCATTTCCTCGTTTCAGAAGCTCCCTCAGGTCGAGTTGGAGACGACAACACATTGAACGTACTGCTCCTGGTTTGTAAGCATCATTGTTAGGGATTTTCGAGAGATTTCCCGCTTCATCACGGACTCTTTTGTACTGAGAGCCGATGAAGTTCTGAAAGTAGGGAAGTCCATATTTTCCTGTCATTTCGAATATACGATCGACAGCAGGATCATCCCAAGGGAAATCTTCGGTGATATTGTATGTCGGGATGGGGAAAGTGAAGGCCCTACCCCGATAGTCACCTGCCGAATAGACCTCGATAAGTGCTCGATTGATAATCATACGTTCTCTATCGAGTTCACCGAATTTTTTCTCATAAGATCACGCATCGTATCATCCGAGATGAAGTGCTTTATCAGTGAGATCTTCAGGACAAGCCCAGTCAAGGGTAATGTTAGTAAATGGGGTTTGTGTTCACCATCTAGAAGGAACATTGAGTCCAAATACGAAATTTTGCATTTGCTGTAGAACATAGTGGTATGTCTTATCATCAACATATTTTTGTCTCGATGCTTCACTATCGAATTCCATACGGTACTTCGCCATATCAGCACAGATTTCTCGCTCATATTTATGGACAAAAGGTGAGAGATACGTGTCAAAAGAGGAAAATGCCTGTGCACCAGCCCACTCATTTTGGAGTGTGCCAAGGAAGTTGATCATCTGGTTTACTGCTGCCTGGAGATTCTTCGGTGGAGCTGATTCGATACGGTTTGGCATTCCGTTGAATCCTTCCTCAAGCAATTGGCGGAGACTCCATCCAGCGCAATATCAACAAAACATATCAAGATCATGAATATGGTAGTCTCCGTTTCGATGTGCATTTCCTACTTCTTTCGGGTAGATATGAGAAAGCCAGTAGTTTGCAGTTACTTTTCCTGAAGTATTGAGGATCAGTCACCCGAGCGAATACCCAGAATTTGCATTTGCATTTACTCGCCAGTCAGAACGATCCAAATATTCACCCATAGTCTGGTCCACATCGAGCATGACAGCGGTATCTATTCTTGCTTCATTGCGCTTTTCTCTGTAGAGGATATATGCCTTAGCGACACTATCATGTTCATGTTTGATCAGGACTTCTTCGATGATATCTTGGAGATTTTCTACTGTCGGAAGTTCTATAGGATAGCGAAAGTCAGTTATATCGATAATCTCATCGGTGAGTACGGGAATATGGGAAAAATCAGATCATCCTACAGATTCGATTGCTTTCTCAAGTGCAAATTCGATACGTTTTCGATCGAAAGTAACGATAGTCCCGTTCCTTTTTTGTATTTTATAAAGAGCCATAATACATATATTATCGTAAATAAATTTCAGGAAAAACTATATATAGTTGTTATACGTGATAACAAAACACAATATATAGTTATATAAAAATAAGTAAAGGAAAATCTGTATACGAAAATGATACAGTTTCTCATATACGAACTTCGCGAGTATCAGAAAAGCAATACAATTTCTCTCGACGAGAAAGGTTTTCTATTTCAGAATATATTTTCATGGTCTTTATTTTCTCTTATAGGGAAGATTTTCTTGTTTTTTTTCATTTTTTCATATCATGGATCCATATTTTCATCTCTATCATGCCGAAAGAATACGAACTCATCATGTGACTCGAGACCCACGTCCGAGTGAAGTCGAATACCAAGATGTTCTGTAGCTGTGCGAACGCGCTCGAGCTCGCCAAAGAACCAAATATGAATGTCTGTCCTATCTGTATGGGATTTCCTGGCATGCTCCCTACACTCTCAGAGTGAGTAGTCGACCTCGCTGTACGAGCAGGTCATGCGATGCGTGGGAAAGTGCAGGAAAAAAGTATATTCGATCGTAAGAGCTATTTCTATCCGGATCTTCCTATGGGATACCAGATCACTCAGCTCTATGAGCCGATCGTGATGGGTGGGGAAGTCCGTGCTATGGTCGAAGGTATCGTCAAGACTTTTCGTATCCATCATACGCATATCGAGAACGACGCTGGAAAGCTCGTCCACGCTGGAGGGAAGACTCTCTGTGACTATAACCGTGCAGGATCTCCGCTCATGGAGATCGTGACTGAGCCAGATTTCCGATCGAAAGCAGATGTCATAGGCTATCTCGAAGAGCTCCAGAAGCTCATGCGCTGGTGTGGCGCGAGTGATGCCGATATGGAGAAATGACAGCTCCGCTGTGATGTGAATATCTCTATCCGTGAGAAGTGAGAGACTCGGCTTCGCAATCGTGTAGAACTCAAGAATATCAACTCATTTGCCTCCATCGCTCGTGCCATCGACGTCGAGTATGCTCGCCAAGTCGAGATCTATGAGACTGGTGGAACGCTCGACCAGGAAACTCGCGGATGGAGTGATGAGCGTGGATACTCGACACCGTTACGGTCGAAGGAGGACGCTATGGACTATCGCTACTTTCCAGATCCCGATCTCCCGCCACTGATCCTCACACGTGAGTATATCGAAGAGAGAAATATCGGAGAACTTCCTATGGATCGGAGACTCAAGTATAGAGACGAATACAAACTCATCGAAGATGACGCACGCATACTTTCAAGCGATCGACTTATAAGCGACTTCTATGAAGCACTCGTGGCTACATCTGGAGATGCGAAGAAGTCATGTTCCTATATCACCACTATCCTCTTCGCGATATTCGAAGTACACCATGAGAAGATCGACCTCTCACACGTGAAGGGATGAGCTCTCGAAATCGGGAACGTCATAAAAATGGTAAATACCGATGCTCTCTCAAGTACGAACTCGAAAACGGTAGTAGAGAAACTCGTCTTCGAAGGAGGAACCGCAGAAGAGTGGGTAGAGAAACTCGGACTTCGCCAGTCCAACGATACCAGTGCACTCGAAGCGATCGTCGACCAAGTCATCGTGGATAATGCCTCTCAAGTCGCAGAATATAAGTCTGGAAAAGAAGCGCTCTTCGGCTTCTTCGTCGGACAAGCGATGAAAGCATCGAAGTGACAGGGAAATCCGAAGATATTCACAGAAATACTGAAGAAAAAACTCTCCTAAGGTTTAGGGGAGTTTTTCATGAGCCTCTTTTACTAATTGTAGTATAGTAAAATACAGTGGATCGAGTCATTGACGAGAATGTTCTATAAGAGTATGTTTATTTTTTTGTCTGGACTCTATAAGTTCTAGAGTTTTTAGATATAGGAACATTCCGTGAGCATCTCACCAGCGCAAAACTATATTCTTCCATATATGTGAATACTGGATGACAAATGCTCAGAGTGTTATATTTTGAACGACGAGTGTGGGAAAATCCTGAAAAAACGTTCTGCCAATCCGAACTTCTTGTGAACATCTATGCCATTCCATTCTTATAGTAGCTATCATGGCTGCTCGTTTTGCTTCTTGTTCCGCCCAAGTATCTCATGAAAGTATTTTATCGGTAAGTTCTGGTGTTTTATCAAGAGTGAACCAACTTCACGGGATTCGTGGAATGTTTTTGGGAGGGAGACGAAAATTTTGTAAAGGAGGAAGGCTGAGCTCCTGCGACGATGGAGCTATATGCGCTTGTCCTCATGGAGGAAATCCTTTATGATGAAACCTCTCTGACTCGAGCATGTCTCCATTTCATGAGCCCCGTGGGGGAATTTTTAGATTCATATAAAAAACATTGAAAATATATTTGTACTTTATACGAAAATATTGCAAAAGTCAATAAATTGTGCTAAAATAATACTATGAAAAAAATACTCTCTCTCATCTTCATCTTTGTGATGCTCACCGAAAGTGTATGAGCAACTGTCATGCTCGTTCCATCTCTCACGACCCAGATGAAGAGGCAGGAGGGGATAGATAAAGTGAACTTCATAGCTGAAAAAAAACTCAAAAATCAACTCAGACTCAGAGAAATCCAGGCACGAAGAAAAGCAGGAATCAAAACTCCTCTCACGCCTACTCCCACAGTAGTCAGGCCTGCATATACAACTCCAAGCAATACTACTCCTACCTACTCTGTGTCATCGAATATTCCATGAGTAGATATGAATCGTGTACGCTCTACATGGATGAGCTGGTACAATGTCACGAGAAGTGCATTGTCTCTCCAAAATTATACGTGGGACACTCGACTCGACTCGACTGCTCATGATTGGAATATCGAGTTCGCCAAGGGAAAATGACAGAATCACCATAGAAGAAATCCATGAGATAGTTACTACGATTTTCCCGTGATCGATGCGTGGTTCTCTGCTCGTGGGATCAATCCGAAGGTGATCAATAGAGCAAAAAATACAGAGAATGTCGGCTATGGATACTACTCGTGTAGCCAAAGTGACTGTACCGATGAACTCATCGCGAGTATCCGCTCGACCTATGATTTCTTCATGAGTGAGAAAGGGAAGTCCTACGATGCCCATTACCGCAGCATCGTACAGCCGTACTTCACGAAGATCGGGATGGATATCATCATCGTACCAGGTGAGAGACGCTACTATATGACCATCCACTATATCACAGAGTAGATTGTTTCGTCATTCCTGGGAGGACCTTCGACTAAAATGAATGACGCTCTTGCGTTATAGGAATCTAGTAATAGAATATAACTTATACCATATTTTCGATAAAATTCTCTTTTCTTTTGCAAAAGAGTTTTTTTAAGATATATTTATGCGACTTATTTTGTATTATGCCATTTATAGCTGATCTGCCTCCGAGTACTGATACTCTTCCAAGTCTCTGGGAAGAAGTACAAAAATCAATACCCAGAAAACTTACATGACAAGTCAGCATAATACTGAGAACTCCGTGAGTCGCACACTGAGAAATATATAGATATAATGATAAAGAAGAGATGCTAGATTCGCTCTTTCGCCTCTACAACTACCAAACAGGGGAATCCCTTCAGAAAGATATCATAGAAAAAATAGAGAAGCTCTACCAAATATATAATACTACGTACCCAACAGGAGATACTCTCGGATTCCTGCGATTTCTCGAACTTCAGAATATCAGAGAACTTACGCCAGTAATTAGACGAATACAAACCCTGCTCTCGAAAAATCCAGAGACATACCTCAGAGAAAATAATCCTCGTATCGAGAGAGAGTTTTGAAGGATAGGGGCATTTTTCACAAACATAGGAGATGGTCTCGATAGTGAAAACTTCCTCGCACTTCTCGCTCTTCTAGGGAATCAGGATAGTGCATCGAGCCAGGATCGTATTGCCTCGATCGTATGACTCCTTCCTCCTGAACTACGATCACAGTGGGAACACATGTCTCGTGATCCTCGCGAGATGCGACGTATATCGCAGATCATCCTCGGACGAGCTGTAGAAATAGTGAGAGGTCGGTTTGGTGTAGATATAGGATTTGTATCGCTCGGGTGAGCCGATCGATGAGATGGCGGATGAATAGTCCATATACCAGGAAAGGATGGAAAATCCTCGAACTACCTCGTCATCATGAAGGATAGTCTCGTTCATGCAAAAAGCCTATCTGAAGCCCTGGATATGACAGAGAATCCTGTATTTGCCCACTATCTCATCGACGCCTATGGGCAGATACAAGGTGTCATACGAACCCCACGATCTCTCTGGACACGCGAGCAGCTCTTTCCTGATGAAAATATACTCACATCTTGGCTTGCGAATCCTTCACTTATACCCTCATGATCTTCTCTTGAAGTAGAAATACGAAATACTGGAGAACGAGTGATAATCACTCATAAAACCGAGAAAGGGATTTTCGCACGAATCGGAGCATGAAACGACGCATTCCATAACCTACAAGTAAGTTCATCTCATGTAACAATCGGATGGGAATATCGAAAAAATGAAAACAGCCTTATCCTACACGCCACCGGCTCAGTGGTCAGAGGAGAAAAGATCAAAAGACAAGAATGAATACAAATCGGTGCAGAGTGGAAAAACACTCTCTATAAAAATGAAAGTTGGAAGATTGCATTGGGTGAAAACATACTCGTGAGTGCCCAGGCAACGGAGGGGAATTGGCGACAACCACAAACAGGAGAAATCATCTCGAGAAGCATGTTCCAAATAGGATACATCCTCTCAGAGAAGACTACCTTCATTCTCGAGGGATGAAACAAATATACATGGGCACCAGAGGATGTCACACCAAATACGTTTTATAAGCTCAAAATCGATGAACGAGGTATCACAAACTTTTTAGCAACCCCCAGTGCCACTATCGGCATAGATCACCGAACTCATGATGGAACATATCTCTCGATGAATATCGGTGGAGAACTCGAGAAGTATACAAAAAGTATCAAGGCTTCAGTACAATATATCGTCGCTGATACCGAATACTCTGTCCGATACAAAAATACAAAAAGCACCAATCCACACATTCCAGGAGAAAACACTCTCTGAGGTTCTATATCGAAAAATATTGGAACTACTCGACTTGGAGTGTATATAGAAAAATCAAATTTCTATCCCGGAAAATGAATAGTGGGGTGAGTAAGTGTCACATTTCCTCTTGGAAACTAAACTTACTTTCTTTATTTTTAAAAAATATTATATGAATACTATAACTAGACAAGCCGTTCTCCTGACTCAGTGGAAAGTACTCAAATGACCTACAGGGTTGAACTAGAGACAGGGAATATAGTGATTTTTATATGAACAAAAACCGTTAACCTCATCATAAAAAATGGAGTCACTACTATTGAATCATCTAATAAGAGTACAATAGAGTGGTTTTTGGAAAATAGGGTCTTGAAAGACAATCCATCGAAAGACCATATAAAAAAAGTATGAGAGACTTCATTTCACCTTGCAACCACATACAAAACACTAGCTACCTTAAAGAACGCCTTACTTCATAAAACTCCGATAAGAGATGTCTCGAGTACAATCAGAAATCAGACTGAGAAGATAGTAAAAATACTAAGAAATATATAAAAAAATCTCTCCTATTCGGAGAGATTTTTTTATATATTGAAACTATACATCGAGATTCGCTACACTCGTCGCACGGGACTGTATGAAGTGCTTGCGTGGTGGAACATCCTCACCCATGAGCATACGGAATACGGCATCTGCCTTTTCAGCATCTTCTACCGTGACACGGAACATCTTTCTCTGATCAGGATCCATAGTCGTCTCCCAGAGTTGCTCTGGGTTCATCTCTCCGAGACCCTTATATCGTTGGATAGCTTCTGAGTTGAGTCATTCTTCTTCCATGATACGAGCCATTTGCTCTGGAGAGTAGGCATACCATGCATTTTTTCATTTTGTCAGTTTATAGAGAGGAGGATTCGCGATGAAGATATGTCCACTATCGACGAGCTGTCTGAAATATCTGAAGAAAAATGTCAGAAGCAACGTACGGATATGAGCTCCATCGACGTCGGCATCCGTCATGATGATGATACGATGATACCGAAGGCGTGAGTAGTCGAATGATTCAGAGATCGAGGTACCGAGTGCGATGATGAGATTCTTGATTTCACCATTGGCAAATACCTTATCCAGACGAGCTTGCTCGGTATTGAGGATTTTTCCACGAAGAGGAAGGATAGCCTGGAATTCACGGTTACGACCTTGTTTCGCACTTCCTCCTGCCGAGTCACCCTCTACGATATAGAGCTCACATTTCGATGGATCTTTCGAGCTACAGTCAGCAAGTTTTCCTGGAAGTCCTGATCCTTCGAGTGCTCCCTTACGGATAATAGTATCTCGAGCGTTGCGAGCTGCAGCGCGAGCGCGAGCTGCGAGAAGACATTTTTCTATGATAGCACGTCCTGTCTTCGGATGCTCGGAAAGGAAATCGTAGAATGCTTCCCCCATCGCCCGATCTGTTATACCTTTCGCCTCTGGGGTACCGAGCTTTCCCTTAGTTTGTCCTTCGAACTGAGGTTCTGGAACCTTCACAGAGATGATGATAGTGAGTCACTCGACGACATCTTCATTTGCGAGATTTTGATCTTTTTCTTTGAGGATCTCTTGTTCTCGAGCGTATTTATTGATCGTACGGGTAAGAGCCATCTTGGTACCGATAACGTGGGTTCCTCCTTCTGGAGTGATGACGTTATTCACGAAAGATATGAGTTTTTCATTGTAGTCGTCTTTTTTGTACTGGAGAGAGATCTCTACCTGGATATGGTCGATCTGCTTATCGACGTAGAATACGTCTTCACCGATAGGCTCTGCAGCACGGTTCAAGTGGTGAACATACGACTCGATCCCCCCTTCGAAGAAAAATCGATATCGTGAGTCAGTAAACTCATCGAGAAACGTGATCGTGATACCCTTCGTGAGATATGCTTGCTGTCTGAGACGCGTACGGATAGTATCATAGTCAAATACTGTCGTCGTAAACATGGAAGCATCTGGCCAGAAGCGAACTATCGTTCCGTGTTTTTTGGTCTTCTCACCCGTATCTGCTACTTGAGCATCAGGAACTCCGATCTTATATGACTGCGTGTAGATTTTTCCATCCTTATGGACCCAGACCTGCATCTTGGTCGAGAGGGCATTCACCACAGAGGCACCAACTCCATGGAGACCTCCAGAAACCTTGTATCCACTCTCTTCTCCTCCGAACTTACCACCTGCATGGAGTACTGTCATGACAGTCTCAAGAGCTGATTTTCCAGTCTTCGCATGAAGATCCACTGGGATACCGCGCCCATCATCCTCTACAGAGACTGATCCATCGGCATGCATAGTGACAGTGATGCTCTTCGCGTGACCTGCCATAGCCTCATCGATAGAGTTATCGACGATCTCCCACACGAGATGATGCAGTCCACGCTCATCGGTAGACCCGATATACATACCAGGACGCTTGCGGACGGGTTCGAGACCTTCGAGGACCTGGATATTACTACTATCGTAAGAAGTGGAAGACATAAAAATCAGGAGTTAATCGCTCACGAGTATATGGAGAAAGACGAAAAAGTAAAAATGAAAAATAGGCGAATGTACAGAAAAATATTGACAAAATTATATATAAACATATAAAATATATTATGGAACTATCTGGTATAAAAAATTCAAGAAAATACTCTTCTGATGAACTCAAAAAAGCCGCGGTGATCTTGCATCCTAAGCAAATCGAAAGATACGGCGTAACTCATAAAGATGTCGGCATGATATTTGAGGAGTGATCTAACTTTACCCGACTAACCCATCCCATAATAGATAGTCTTTCCAATGAATACTGGGATAGCGAGGCATATTATATGGCTCAAAGATTTTCAGATCCGACGATAAAAAAAATGATAGCACTCTGTTCTACAAAAAGAAATTTTTCAAAACAAGTTGCCTACTTACTAAAAGATCAAATGGAGGAAGATTTAGATAAACGTATAGAATATATGAGAAATGCTATTAGAGAAAAATTTTTTACCAATCCTTCGCTTAGGAAATTACTCATAAAAACAAAGTGACGAGATATAATAGAGCTAACATATTGGAATGACACCACATTCTGAATCACTCATGACACTCTTGAGTGATCAAACATACTCGGAAAGCTTTTAGTTGAAACACGAGAGCTCTGTATGAAATCCGTATCATAAGAATTATAGCTTCATCGCATGGATAAGTCTATCACTCTTATTCCAGTCTGCTTCGGCATCGAATGGCAGAAGTGCGTCGAGAAAATCCTTGAGTGCATAGGCATCGACCTCTTCGGTAAGTGGGATATCGACAGTAGGAGTGAGGGATTTTTTTACGAAAAGTCTGAGCATGACGTAGTCGTCTCCATTTTTTAGAAGGGTGAATTTCTCTATAGAGCTCATCTCATGGCGTACATTTCCCAAAGAGATGTACCTATCAGTAATCTCGACAGAAGTGACGGGGGTAGCATTATTTTCCATCAGGATATAGACTCACGCAAAGAGAAACGCAACTATAGACATGAGGTACATGCCTTCGAATATTCCATATATCACAAGAAAGAGGACAACAATAAGTGCAACCACATACCAGTGTGTAGGTCGGTCTTTTTGAGATGCGAATTGCCAAGTGATCATTTATGTATTGGATGAGAGAAGTTCTATAAATTTGGTCATGAGAAACCATGCAGACATAGATACCACGAATCCGAGGAGCGCTCATTTCATTCATTTTTTGGATTTATCGACTCACGAGCTGTCGCCTGTGATACCACTCGCAAGCTGCATCTTCACGGCATGATAGATCAGTGCGACGACAGAGATCGATCCTGCAAGCCCCAGCAGGAACTGTATGATCGAGACGATCATGAGGGGGATATCAGCTATTGTGATATCACCATTTCGGAGTCTCTCTGTAGAAATACCGAGGATATTATCTGATCAATCTTGTCAGGGAGTCTGAGTTGTCACTGGAGTTACTGGCACGGATTCCTCACATGGTGATTGTCCTGGATCGTCACAAGCAGCATATGATGCAATAGGCGCGAAAAGAATCGTAGAAAGAGTAATGAGAAGAATAGAGCTAATCCGAGAAATATTCATAAAATGGAGATTTATATAAATCAAGTATATCACTCTGGGGCAAAAATACAAAATTTTTCACATCCTTTTGCATTCTCTGTGGTTTTTTATATATTGGACATATACTGCTTATCTCTCCCCTATGAAAATCCCCCTTTCCTGGATATCTCTCTACACCCCTCTCGCGAAACTTCTCGAAAAGCATGACACGAAGTCTCTCGCTCACGAATACTCGATCCATACAGCAGAAATAGACGGGATCGAGGAGCATTTTATCGATAAGGTGGTGATCGGCAAAGTCATATCGTGCGAAAAACACCCAGAGAGCAAGAAGCTCTCGATCGTGAAGGTCGCTCTCGGTGAACACGGAGAAGAGACGATCCTCACAGGAGCCGCGAATATCGTAGATGCTCGCTATGTCGCTGTCGCCATAGTCGGAGCTACCTTGCCTGGAGATTTCCATATCGGAGAACGTATGATGGCAGGGATGATGAGTCGTGGGATGATCTGTGGTGCTGATGAGATCGGTATGTCGACTGAGGAGTCGACAGGAATCATGATCCTCGAGCAAGACTGGGATGAGCAAGTGTTAGAAAAAAGTCTCGGGAAATCATTTTTTGACCTCACACTTCCATTCCCAGGGAGAAATGGAGAAATATACAACTACCCACTTCAGGATATCACTTTCGAGATCGACAACAAGTTCATCACGAACCGTCCTGATCTCTTCTCTGTCGTCGGGAATGCACGAGAATTTGGTGCCGTGTTCGATCTTTTATTTACGCCGTATATTCCTGAGAAACTGAGTACAAAAAATACTCTCACTACAAATATCGAAACCAAAAACTGTCTCTCCTACCACCTCATGAAGATGGAAGGGATACGAGTAGGGAAGTCACCATGGGGAATATCGCTCATGATGGAACGTGCAGGACTCGCACCGAAGATGGATATCGTCGATATCACCAATCTCATCATGACTGAGCTCGGTCAGCCGATGCACGCCTTCGATGCGGATAAGATCACTGGAGATATATCTGTCCGCCAAGCAAAGAAATGAGAAAAAATCCTCGCCCTCAATAATACAGAATACGAGCTGACTCCTGATGACATGGTCATCGCGGATGCGAACTGACCTGTCGCAATCGCTGGAGTGATCGGTGGCATGGAGAGCGCCGTGAGCGAATCGACGAAAAATATCATCTGGGAATCTGCTTGTTTCGATGCTACTGCGGTGCGCCTCACGGCTCAGAGACACGGTATCCGTACCGATGCGAGCACACGATACGAGAAATCGCTCGATCCACTTCTCGCATGATCGACTTTCCCTCGTGTCGTCGAATATATGAAGTTCCTCGGGAAAAATATACAAGTGACAGGAACTTCATTGTATCTCGACGAGTCTCGCGTGAACCATATCTCGATCGATATCGACTATAGTTTTATCGATATGAAGGCTGGTATAGCGATACCAAAAGAAGAAGTCCACGCTATCCTCGAGAGACTTGGATTCGGATATACCATGGATGATACATCTCTGAAAATCACTGTTCCATCGTGGCGAGCGAGTAAAGATGTGAATATAAAAGAGGATATCGCCGAAGAGGTTGCTCGTATCTACGGATACGATCGGACCCCTCTCACTCCGCTTTCTGCGAATTTCCGCATCGCGAAGAAAAACCATGAGATTGCCCTTCGCGATCTCTCTCTCGAGCATTTCGCTGGGAAAAACTATCATGAAGTCTACGGATACTCGTTCACGAGTGAGGCACTCGATCGTCAGATCGGACTCACGGATATGGACGATGCGATCGGTATACAAAATGCGTTCAACGAAGAATACACCCACATGCGACGATCTCTCGCACCAAGACTTCTCATGGCGACTGCTGAAAATCTGAAGTATTCGGATCATTTCGGATTTTTCGAAATCGGGAAAATGTACTCGAAAAATAGTACAGAAAGCCTCAGTGACGCTCTCCTCGAAAACATCACGATAAAGCCGTACAACGAGAATAAGAAGATCGCTTGAGTCCTCGTCGGAGGATCGCTCGAAGAGCTCAGAAAGACGCTCGAGACCTACCTCGAACGTGCTATAGGATTCGTCCCGCCAGTACATACGGGGACGACTCATGCACTCTTCCATCCTGGCATCTCTGGTGCATATATGGAGTGAGACGCGACTATCCTCGCATTCGGCGAACTCCACCCGAGCGTCGCGACCTCTTTCGGACTTCCTGAGGGAGTTCTCTACTTCGAGGGAGACTATGAGGAGATCCTAGTAGAAATGCAGGATCGGGATACACGGTTCCACTCGATATCGAAATACCAGACAATCTCTCGAGAGCTGAATTTCGTGATGAAATCCAACACTCCGACAGGAGATGTCGCACGTATCATCGACGCCGTGCACCCATGGATCGAGTGAGTCCATGTCGACTCTGTGTATGAGGATACTTCGAAGCTCGGTGAAGGGATGAAGAGTGTGAGCTTCGCATTTATACTATCGAACCACGATGCGACGATATCGGATGAAGAGGCGCTCTCGGTACAAAATATGGTGATCGAGAAGATGAAAGAGAAGGGGTATAATCTGAGGGGGTAGAAAAATAATAATCTCCGAATATGTTCGGAGATTATTATTTTACCCTTTCCAGTCAGTTACACATTTTTGCATCTGTGGAGAGTAGGGCAATATAGGATCAAGGAGTTTTTCAGATCAAACTGTTCTTGTAACGTAGTTTTTTCATTCTTTAAACTTTTTAGTAAGGTGAAGTTGATTGTCTACAGTCTCACACGTGCCTTGAGAGGTTTTTCTGATATAGAGAGCATTCATTGAAGTTCAGGATTGAGGAATTTCTCATTGTATCAGAGGTCTGACTTGCACATAAATATTATCAAATGCTACTGGGCATGAGATTTGCAGAATCTTATCACATTCGACTTGCTTGGAAGCGATTATTTTTCTCATTTCTTCAGTCCTTTTTATATCACTATCGACACAGGATTTTATTCAGAGTCCTACTAGGAGTGTTGCCATAGCTATAGAGCCATATTTACGTATTTTATATCTTAAGATATATTTCTCAGCTAGTACTAGTCCAAGCTCATTTACATCAGCCCACTCTTTACCATGAACTTTAGCACTTGGTGTCTCAGCAAGGAGTTTCTCAAGTTCATCATTGCTAAATGAGTCTATCCATTCCACTTCTGAGTATGATATACTCGCTCCTACTCATCACTGAGTATCCCTATTTAATCGGTATAAACTACTTCTAAAAGCTCTTTTTACATTTTCACGAAAATCTATAAAAGATGTGTCACCCCCTATTCTTCCCGAATTGTGATTCATTGATAATTGATTCATTTGTTGGTGAGCGGTAAATAGAGACATAATTTTGAATTTATGAATAATAAAATTTATTATATAAAATAACTCTATAAGTCAATATTTTACAAATTTCTCATACACCAAATCTTTTCCATTTTTCACCTTTTCTGCTATGATAGCCATATGTCAGAGACTACTCCTATCATCTCCGAAGTAGACTACAGAGAAGCCGAGAGACTCATGCATGAGCTCATAGCGAAAGTGCAGGAGTATATGAAGCGTGTACCACCAGAGACGATCGAGAAGACACTCTGGGATACCTATGTGTTCGCGCGCGATGCACACCACGGACAGATGCGCAAGAGTGGTGAAGCATACATCACGCATCCGATCCAGGCATGTTTCCTCCTCCTGCATCTGAAACCAGACCTCGTCTCCCTCCAGTCGTGTATCCTCCATGACGTGATCGAGGATACTCCCTTCGATAGAGCGGAGATCGCGAAAAGATTCTGAGAAGAGGTCGCCTCTATCTGTGAAGGTCTCTCGAAGCTCTCTGCGATCAAGTATCGTGGTGAAGAACGCACCGTCGAGAGTCTGCGTAAGATGCTCATCGCCATGGTCGAGGACCTCCGCGTGATCATCGTGAAACTCGCGGATCGCCTGCACAATATGCAGACACTCGATCACCATCCAGATCCCAAGAAGCGTGAACGTATAGCTCTGGAGACGCTCAATATCTATGCGCCGATCGCAGATCGACTCGGTATATTTCGTATGAAAGAGATGCTCGAGACAGAGTGTTTTCGCATACTCCACCCAGAAGAGTACTATGCCATCACGATAGAGCTCAACGCCATGAAAGAAGAACAGGAATACTTCGTCAGTGAAGCCAAGACGATCATACGTAGGATGATTCCAGAGAGTGTACCTATCATCGATATCTCCTACCGTATCAAAGCCCCCTACAGCATCTACAAAAAACTCCAGCGAAAGGAATACTCCTACAGTCATACTCGAGATCTCTATGATCTCTTTGCGATACGTATCATCACAGAGAATATTCCACGATGTTACGAAGTCCTCTGAGTGCTGCACAACATCTTCGTCCCTATGCCAAAACGGTTCAAGGACTATATCGCCCTCCCGAAGGAGAACGGATATCAGTCACTCCATACGACCGTCGTGGGACTCTTTCCGGAAGTTCGTTCTCAGCCGACAGAAATACAGATACGTACAGAAGAGATGCATATCCAAGCAGAGATCTGAGTCGCAGCCCACTTCGAATATGCAGAAAAGTGAGCATCCGTAAAATCTCAGGATAGCTACTGGGTGGCGACGATCAAAAAAATAGTAGAAAATTCTCTCGAAGGAGGTGAGTTCATGAAAGAGATGGATATGAATGTGTTCTCTGACCAGATATTTGTCTTCACTCCGAAAGGGGACATCATCACACTTCCGAAATGAGCTACTCCCATCGATTTCGCATATGCTATCCATAGTAAGGTGGGAAATGAACTCACGATCGCAAAGGTAAATGGCCAGGTCGTACCGCTCGACTATGCTCTGCATAACGGTGAGAGTGTACAGATCGTGACCGATGTGAATAGAAAACCAAATCCGACATGGCTCTCATTCGTGAAAACCCCCAAAGCTCGTGATCATATCAGACAATTTATTAACCGTGAGGAGCGTAGTTTTTTTATAGAAAAAGGGCGGTTTATCCTCAACTCATACCTAGAACGCAACTACGGACGCTGACTCGATAAAGAGCTCTCACTACTCAAAAATCTCGATGGAAAAAATCTCGATACGAAACAAAAAGAAGACGTCCTGGTACAACTCGGGAACCTCTCTCGCAAACCAGGAAGTGTACTAAAAGCAATCAATGATACTAGACTCAAAGAGCTCTCTCTCGAAGAGAAACCGACCATAAAAAAAGATGATAAAGCACCAAAATGAAAAATATGACACGAAGAGGCTGAGCATGTCATCATAGGAAAAGAGCGAAATATCCCACACAAGATGGCACTCTGCTGTAGTCCAAAACCAGGCGACCGTATCGTCTGAGCAATAGGAAAATGAGTCGTGACTATACACAAGTTTAACTGTGAGAACATGGATCGCGTCTCTCTCGCAAGACGTATCCCAGCGAGATGGAGCAATACAAGAGTCGAGGGTATCACGATCGAGATGGATGTGATCTTCGCAGATAAGCGCGGACTTCTGAGGCAGGTGACAGAGATATTTTACCAAGCAGGACTCAATATCGAATCCCTCTCCACAGAAAATCTCGGAAATGGAAAAGTCGTCGATCACTTCACGCTCAAGGGTGATGAAGAGGACTACTATCTCTACGAACGTCTCATCGAGCGACTCAAGTTCGATATACCAGAAATGCTCGAATCCAAACTCGTATCTATCAGCTAAACTATGAAACTTCTCACTGGACTCATCCTTATCGGCGTCGGGATAGCTATACTACGATATCGCTATCAGATCTATAATTTCACTGGAGAGTGGGGTTGGGCGAACCAGTACCTCTGAGGGAATGGCACGATCACGGCTATCGCCCTCATAGGGATGCTTCTCATAGGAGTAGGCTCGGCATATCCATTTGGCGCTTTCGATGAGCTTTTTGATCCGAAAGGTATCTCTATACAACCAAGTAAGTAATAATATTGATAAAATTGATAAGATATATATAGTATACTTATGCGTCATTCTATAACACATCCAAACGTCAGACAAATGCCCCTGAATTTCTGAAGTGAAGGGATTAGAAATACTCGTGAAAAGAAAGTTCCAGTATGACCAGTAGAGGAACTTACCAGGCAAGTGATGGACTATCTCAGACAAACTCTCAGAGAATGAGAAAGGCTCAGTAGAGTATTGCCCCAAGAAATGAGAAAGATACAAAAGAGAATAGATGATGCGCTCAGTGATGTCACTGGACAATGAGTAAGTGTACGTAAGACCGTATTAAACGCAGCAAAAGAACATATCATCATGCTTCTCACAGAAAGGCCAAATGACTACCATCTCGAACGAGCAAGATACTCTATAGAAAGGAGAATAGAGATAGAAAAATGATATGATAGATGAGTGACTTACAAGACGATGAGAGAACGTGCTACAGTTATCTATGCTAGGATACTAGAGCTTGTAGCTGTATGATGAGAATGATCAGACTATTTGAGTGTGAAAAACCATCTCTGGGAAAATACTAAGTCTGATAATCTACGAATATTTTGAGAACACTCAAACTATGATATGATAATAAATGCCCTAGAGAAAGATGATTTCAGACATCTTCCTCGCAAGACTGAATTATGAATAGCGAGAAAAGGAAATACAAAAAAATCTCTTGCAAAATAGGGAAGTTTCTATAAAATTCGCCTCGCTCTCATCTTTTGGGGTATCGCCAAGCGGTAAGGCAGGGGACTCTGAATCCCCCACCCTAGGTTCGAATCCTAGTACCCCAGCCATGTGTGATAAAATAAAATCTCCGATTTCTCGGAGATTTTTTCGAGCAGTTGGCTACATCTATTCCTCTTCCATAAGTCGTATCGTCGTCAGGATATTACGTGCTGTGAGAGCATCGGGGGACACTTCAGGATATCGAGAATTTGGTTTTCCATGAGCGATACCGACGAGGATAAGGGTCGGATTCTCTTCTCGTATCACAGCATCTACAGATCCAGAGAGGATTTCTCGTACATAGACATCTCCCTCATAAGCAAGCATCATCTTTCCAGAGAGTTCATCCGATGGAGATTCTGGAGCCATATCTACGATGATACCCCCGACAGAGAGTCCGAAATCTTCGACATAATAGTCTTTTTGCTCGTCGAATATTTCGAGGAATCGAGGATTTTGGGGTATCGTATCACGGTTTTCTTTCGTGATTTCTTCTTCATCGAGTGACTTATCATAGGAGAGAAAAACATTGGGCACGATCACATCTCCTATCTCATGGACGACATCGACACTATAGCCAAAATAAGGAAGATATACACGATCAGGGAGGAAAGACTCTGCAATCCATGTCATATCTTCAGGAACGATAGGCCGTGCAAAAAATACAAAAATCCATTCTCCTCTCCTATACGTCACGACATGAGGAGTATCTTCTTTTTTTTCGAGGGAAAGGGCAGAGACGATAGCATCACGAAGAGTCGAGTCAGATGAAGCAAGAACACGAAGCATAAATTTGATTTTTAGAAGTATGAGGATATTATGAGAAAAGCTAGAGAAAACAAGAAAAAAATCATGGATATCACTACCCTCATCTCCTGAGTACTTCTCGGGCTCATACTCGGTATGGCACTCATGCGTATACTCTCACTCTTCGAGCACAGGAACGTGAGAAAATCTGCGATCACAGGATCCAAGAATCAGATCATGGGTGAACTCTATGAGAAGATCCTTCCAGCACTTCCAGACTTCCCCTACGCACCCAAAGATATGGTATTCACCGGCAAGTGATGCGACTATATCATCTTCGACTGACTCTCGGAGTGACACCTGCGTGAGATCGTATTTCTCGAGCTAAAAAGTGGAAAAGCAAGACTGAACAAAAATGAAGAAGCGATCAAGTATATCATCGATCACAAGCGAGTTCGATTCACGGAGTATCGTATCGGAAGTTTCAGAAACTAATATTTATAGACTTTTTATGCCAAACGAAATTATCACAGAAGCCTTTAATGAGAAAATATCTCTCTGGAATTCTATAGAAAGAATATTTGGAATAGAACATGATCCCGATTTTGCGAATGTGCAAATCACTCCGGAAAGTAATCCTAGAGAGAAGAATTTTATAGGAAAAATTCTTTACTATCCTGAGAAAAGGGACTGGGAATTTCTTAGTAGTAATATATCTTACTATGCGAATTTTCTCGATATAAAATTTCTTATGCTTATGAACTATGTACTCCAGGGGTCATGCGCTGAGCAACTCGATAAAAAAGATGGTATAAATATCGGAAATATAATCCGAAAAAAATTTCGAGACTCACTCATAGATCAGGTTCGATGAGATATCGCACATACACTCTAGAGGAAATTTGGATTTTTTTTATAAAACTGCTATACTCCATATTATGACTATGTTATCGCCCCGAAGTACATCCGAAGGACTCGAACTATCGAGAGATTATATAGAAATTGTAGCTCGAGTATTTCGAGTAGACCTTACTCTGAATTACGGAAAACCAGTATGAGAAGATAGATATAGTGATAAAAAGGATGTTCTCTGATATTTTTTTGCACAGGGAACGGAGAATGAGTGGCATAATTTCTATTTACAGAGTGATGAAATGATGATAAGTGATGATCTGAGAGATCTTCTTTTTGCGCTATTTGATGGAGAGGGGATATATTTGCGTCCAGATTTAGAAAGGATAAAAAGAATATTGTTCCAGAGATTCCAAAATGAAGAACTCAAAAAACCAAACCAAGTACAAGTAGCAATCGACTCTCTAATCTCATAAACTATGCTCCTCTCTACTCGCTCACTCTCATGATACGGCCTCGATAAGGTCTTCGCCCTCGCGAAGTCTGCAGGATATACTGGACTCGATCTCTCTGTAGACTTCACCCTCTTCGATACTCTCGATGAGGCATATCTCGATACCCTGATGACACGCCATGATCTGCGTATCGAGAGCATCACCGCTCCCGAAAGAAAGATGACCAAGAAACAAGTCGACACACTCCTCACGCTTGCTGATGATCTCGGTATCCCTCTCCTAAATCTCCATCCACCACACCGTACTGACCGAGACAAGGACTGGTTCGGAGAAGCACTGAAGTCACTCATGATGAAACATCCGAATGTAGTGATAAATATAGTGAATGCGCCTCCGAAGACATGGCTCTTCATCATCTCTGAGTACGGAGATGCCCGACCTGAGACGATCAAAAAAATCACCGAACATACCGCACTTTCGATCGCTCATGTGGAGCCTGAGAGTGGAGTAGATCTTATGAAGACATTCACCCTTCTGGGTTCTACGATCGGACTGACCTATCTTTCTGATAAGACAGAAGAAACGGATGGACTCTTTCCATGAGATGGCTCCATGCCACTCGAGAGTCTCCTCATACGTATGCGAGAAGCAGGCTATACTGGTCATTTCGCACTCGATATCGATCCAAGGTCACTCGAAGCTGGTGATGACGAGGCAGTGACAAAAAATCTCGAGAAGGCAAAAGCATTTCTCGAGAAATATTTCTAGAATCAAATAAGTTGTATACTCTCGCTCGTCTTCGGGGGAGTCTTCATAGGCTCTTCTTTTCTATCTACTAAAAGTTCGACCACAAAACTACTCATTATTCATACTACATTTATTGCTCATGAAATAGTATTTTTTCCACGTTCAGCAAGAGGTGAGACAATTTCAGAAAATTCCATAGAGGAAAATTATTTCGTAAACATGTTCATTTCCCTGAGCTTACTCTCGACAGTTCCTTCGATCTCGAGGCGATCGCGCAGAAATATATTGCCTTTCTGTGCGAGAATCGAGAGGACGAGTTTATCATTATACTCGAGACGATTAGTAAAATCTTCGAGAGACATGATCGCATACTTCACTTTTTTTCCGAAGAAGGTTTTTTCCAGAAAATTATTGAATTCAATCTTATCGAGTTCACCGATGATAAATATATCGACAATATTATTGGTCGTCTCATTACGAAAGTCGAGGATTGCTTCAGAAATCGTGACAAGATCAAGATTTTTTCTTCATTTGAAGAAGTCTTTTATCGGAGTCATGATATTGTATGACTTCAGGAACATATCACGAAGGTGCTCGTAGATCAGAGACGTACGGTTCATAGAGTAGTACTTTTTCTTATTTTGCTCGTATGATTTGAGTATGCCGAGATGCTCGAGATTCATGAGTTCACGACGGACAGCATTGATCTGCTCATCAGTATCACGACAGAGTTCACGGATAAAAAATCAGACACCATTTTTGGATACTGTATCTTCGATAACCAGTTTTTCGAGGAGCTTGACGCGCGAACGCGAGCCAAAAAGTTTGACGAGATCCAAGAGAAGAGAAGAAAAGAACTACTAACGGCAAGTATATCGGAAAGAAGAGGAAATGCAAGAGGAAATATGCTCCATATCCTTATACTTCCTTCAGGAGCAATATAGGTTTCATCTTACGAAAAACAATATTTGCAAGTGTTTTGGCATTTCTCTTGGTAAGCTTTGTATGATGCGGGATAAATAATCGTATCACATCAATATCAAATCCGTATACTTTGAAATTTTCTATTTCTTTTTGGAGGTGATCCATCTTCTCATATTCGACATCGATCCGAGAATCTCATCTTGATTGTCAGATTTTTTGGACACGCAGGGATACCTTTTCTGGAAGGAGATGAGCAGGACTATAACGTGTTACATAGGGAAAAAGTGTTTGTTGAACTTTTGAAAGAGTTTCCATAATGACGAGGAATCCATCTCTCACATCAGGAGAGGATTTCATGCTTGATACTCTATAGTGTTCTTGAAGAGCGAAGTCATTCTCGAGAAGCATCTTCAAGTCTTTTAGGAATATACTATATGCTTCGAGTGTGTCCTTTTCTGAAAAATGAAGAGAGGGGAGATCCGCGGAACTCGAAACAAGGGCAAGTGCAGTGCGCATAGAACGATATAATATATGAATCAAGTATAGTACAAATATATAGGTTTTCAAAATTTTCTCGACTTTTTCGAGTATTTTTCTATACTCTCGCCATGTCCAATCTCAATCCCGCACAACGCGAAGCTGTAGAACAGATCGACTGACCTCTCCTCATCAATGCATGAGCATGATCAGGAAAGACACATACAGTCACGGAGCGTGTCGTACATATGATTCACGATCTCGGGATCGAGGCGAGAAGTATTTTTTGTGTGACATTTACGAACAAGGCAGCCCGAGAAATGCGCGAACGTATAGCAAAAAGACTCGGCATAGATGTCAGTCCGACCAATCCATTCCGCATCCCAGGTCTTCCGACGGTCGGGACATTTCACTCGATCGCATCATTCTTTCTCCGTATGTTTATCGATCGTATCGGTTATGGGAAAGATTTCGTAATCTATGATAGTGATGACTGCCTGAGGACCGTGAAAGAAATCATGAAATCCCAGAATATCGATGATAAGGAATTCAACCCCCGATGAGTCCTCGCGACGATATCGAGTGCGAAGGGTGCGGGACTCTCTCCAGCAGAGTATTCTGCGACAGTAGATTCCTATTTTGGTTCGATCGTCCTGGAAGTCTATAAAGCGTATGCAGGAAAGATGCGGAAAGAGAATGCTCTCGATTTCGATGATCTCCTTCTCTGTTTTCGCCAAATTCTCGATATACCAGAAGTTCGCGAATACTTCCATAATCGCTTCCAGTACTTCATGGTGGACGAGTACCAAGATACCAATACGCTCCAATACGAGACGATCCGCATACTCGCGAGTCATTCGAAAAACCTCTGCGTCGTGGGTGACGACTGGCAGGGGATATACTCATGGCGTGGAGCAGATATATCCAATATTTTGAATTTCAAACGGGATTATCCGAATGCAAAAGTGATCAACCTCGAAGAGAACTACCGCTCGACCAAAGTCATCATCGAAGCAGCAAATGCGGTGATAAAAAACAATACCAACCAGATGCAGAAGACGCTCTTCACGAGTAATCCTACAGGAGAGAAGATCATCCTCCTCGATGGTCTCGATGAGAAACATGAAGCTGAGATGATCGCAAGTACGATAAAAAATGAGGACAATGCTACTCACTCTGACTTCGCTATCCTCTACAGAACCAACGGTCAATCCCGACTTCTCGAAGAAGCACTCATCAGGAAAAATATCCCATATCGCGTCTATGGTGGAGTGAAGTTCTATGAACGCAAAGAGATAAAGGACATTCTTGCATATATTCGCATTATCTTCAATCCGCTCGATTCGATGAGTCTAAAACGGATTATCAATGTCCCTTCTCGAAAAATCGGAGAAAAATCTCTCGAGAACTTCCTCGAGATCCTCGAGCGAGAACATATGGATATATCCCAGATTGCCGAGGAACCGATGATCCTGGAGTCACTCTCAGGAATAGGAGCAAGTGGAGTGAAATCCTTCGCCATGATATACAAGATCCTCCGAGATATATCGAAGACCGAGTCTGTCGCGACCCTTATGGAAGCGATCATCCGACGCACGAGCTACGATAGCTACCTGAAAGATGAATACGGAGAAGACGAGTACGAAGGTAAACTCGAGAATCTCGAAGAGTTCGTGAACATGGCATCTCGCTATGATGGTATGACATATCCTGAGAACCTCGCATCATTTCTCGAGGATATCGCGCTCATCACGGACCAAGATAGGAACAACGAGAATAAAGATGAGAATGGAAGTGGTCACGTCTCGCTCATGACGATCCACCTCGCGAAGGGACTCGAGTTCCCGACGGTATTTATCGCTGGAGCTGAAGAGGGGATATTCCCACATTCTCGTACTCTTATGGATGCTCGCGAGATCGAGGAAGAGCGTCGGCTCATGTATGTCGCTATCACTCGCGCGAAAACGGCTCTCTATATCTCCCGTGCTCATGAACGCTATACCTTCGGGAACTATAGCGCCAATCCGAAGAGTCGCTTCGTGAAAGAAATACCAGCTGAATACATACACATCGAAGAGAGTAGAGGAAGTGCACAGAGCATATTCGGCTGATGAGGAAGTGGATTCCAAACGATGAATGATATATTCGGAAACAAGGGTGGTGAGCCAGCATTTGCACCACGAGTGACCAAGGTGAGAAATGAAGTAGGGAACTTCAATCTGGGTGATAGAGTCGAGCATGCACAATATGGTATCGGGACGATCGTCGCGATCTCCTGAGCCGTCGCAGATATCGCCTTCTCAGGAACAGGAGTGAAGAAGATGAATGTAGAGATCGCACCAGTGAAGAAGATATAGTTGACTTATTCATATTTTTATATATATATAAAAATATGAATATCACTACAACGGCATCATGAGAGCCGAGAGAATACCCATTCCGCAATACTATAGATAAAAACGAACTCCTTACTACAGAGCTCTATAAGAAAGTATCTGCATTTTTAGACTGACTATGAATACAGGAACTCACAGATCTTTCTGCTTTTTTTGATAAAAAGTCGCCACAAGGGTTTTCAGAAATACTAGAAAATCTATGAATTGATCGTGATGAGCTTCGTCTCCTGAAACAGTGAATCAGCAATAATTTATGCCAAGGTATTTTTCAGGTTTTCCTCGAAAGAACCGCTCACATCAGATCAAATTCAAAAATGATTCCCGTACTTGGAACCTCTCAAAGGTGAGAGATAGAAGCTATGGAAATAGGATGAGTCCATAAGATTTTATGAACGCAAGTATCTATTTGAGTATTTCGAATATTAGCAAAGCAAGAAAACTATAAAAACCATACACATCATTTTTGCTCCGCAGTATGGAGGAACCAAACAACATTTTATCGTTTTCTCGCTGCAAAATTTGCAAAGAAACTCCATATTCGAAACGATTATCCTATAGAATTTTTCGTAAGCTTCCTTGCCTACAGTTGGCATGAGATATTTGAGGAAATTATGGAGGAATATATGAGTCAGAATACAGATCTTGCTCTTCCGTATACATTTCTAGAAAGAAGTCTCATGGAAGATATGCACTATAGAAATTACGGGACAACTTTTTTTAGTGGACTTTCCCATATCATACCAAATCTGAACGCCCGGGAGCTTGTCATGTATGTAAGAGGTAAGCAGGGGATTCTTTCTCTCGAAGGAATAGAAAAATTTTTGAGTCGACAAAGACAAATAAATATTAGAGAAGCGCTAAGTATGGAAGGTGGTAAATTTGCAAACAGTAGGAACATGAGAATCCAAGAACTCTGAGAAGATGGATGATTCCATGCGAAACCTATAGACAGAGGTCTAGACCTACCATCATTTTGATGATGCCCCTTCGCGCAGGTAAAAACAGGAACAGGGAAGAATGCATTCCTAGAAATGTATACAGTTTTTGATGATTGGTTTATCATCATGCTCAAAAGTCTCGCCGAGAATAATCTCATACGACTCTCCGATTATCCGAAAAAATAAAATCCCCTCAAATGAGGGGGTTTTTTATGCGTCTATCACTCCCATCTTTCCTGCTCGAAAATCTCGGAATGCTTCTTCGATCTCCTCGGGAGTCGTCATGACAAATGGTCCATAGTTCACCACGGGCTGTTCGAGTGGCTTTCACGCCATGAGGAGTATCCGAGATCCCTCAGTCGACGAGAGAGTCACTGCTTCACCCTCTTTCGATAAGTAGAGCATATCACCATTTTGGGTAGTTTTTTCATTCACTAGAGCACTTCCTGCGACGACGAGCACCATGGTATTGTATCATTGTGGAAGAGTTATTTTGATTTGTTTTTGATTTGTCATGTCGGAGACATCGCTTTTTCTTTCGCTTATGAGAGCTTTTCTATCTCATCCTCATAAGTCAGGATCTAAAGTGATCCCTTCGGGATGACAAAAAAAAGAGATATCATAGAGTTCGACAGGAGAAAACGTTTTTGCAGCTCATTGTGACTCGATAGTTTGTCATCGAGCATCAATCATATTGAATTCTCCCGCTATCACTCGTGCCTTCCCGCCATCGAAAGTCACTTCAGGAATATTTTCCTTCGTGAGTGCCTGGTATCGTGGCGCTGTCATCTTGTGTTCGCGAGGAAGATCAACCCAGAGTTGTACTGCATGTTGTATACCTCATGTACGAGAGAATCTCTCGGTCATGAATTCGTTATGGAGGAGTCCGCGTCCTGCGGTCATCCACTGCACTTCATCGGGTCCTATCGTACCACCATGACCTGCGGTATCCTGGTGTTCGACTTCTCATGAGTAGACGATCGTGACGGTTTCGAATCCTCTATGCGGATGATACCCGACTCCTGGGCGATGGTCTCACTGAGGAGGGAGCTGCCACGGACTGTTGTAGTCGAGCATGAGAAATGGGCTCGTGTCAGGAGTCATATCACGACCATAACCGGGGATGTACTGCGCGACACGGAATCCATCGCCGACCATATGATGCTGACGAGGATGTTCGAGGCGAATGATTTTTTTCTGTTTCATGATCCTATCATAGAGAAATCAGGAAAGAAATCAACTTTATTTTATAAAGTATATAGCTTTATTTGACTTTCGTCCCTATTTTCATATCTTCAGAGTAATGTCTCTCACAAATTTCATCCCATCTTCACGTGTCATGATGATGCTTCCCCTCGTGGAAAGCTAATTATCAAAATGCAAAATTATCTTCCGCGAGACTACCTAGAGATCTAGGGAACTCGCGGATTTTTTATATCCTTTTTTCTAAAAACTATGAACGAACTCCATACAAACTTCGATAAAAATCCGAAGAAAAAACCTTCCATATACTTCTCAGAAATCGTCACTCGAGAACTCGCAAGCACTCGATACGAAGAATATGTACGAGATAATGTCACAAAAATACTCTCACTTCTTATGAAAGAGAGCGATACTCCGATAGCAACTTTCTGGGAAGAGTTCCATGAGAACTATAGAATCGTGCCTGACCTGTTTCCAGAAAGAGGTATTTTTCGTGGCATCTTCGCGATACCGGTAGGCGGGAAAGTATCGGAAAAATCTCTGCAAATAAGGGGAGAAGTCCTCGCGCTATTTCTCCAAAAAGATTTCAGTATAGAGTGGGAGTTTCTCGAAAAGTGCTACATACAAGATCAGTAGTAAAACTTTATTTTTGACAAATATATGTATTGGGATAGAGTAATTAGCATAATTTTACTAAACCTATGCCAACTCTCGAACAACAACAAGACTGGGAAATTAGACTTCCACGAGAATATTCTCCAGAAATCCAAGCCCTCTGGCAAAAAGTAGAAGATAGTATAGAAAATACTATAAGTAGTTTCCGACTATCAGAACTCGAGAAATCTATTCGTGCTGAGCTTTGAAAGTTCTACTGAGGTGGGGCACTCGAAGATATCCCGGGAGATTCTCTGTTTGAGAAGCGAGAAGCTTTTTGTGCTTACACCCTCCTCGCGTTTCTCGATGGAGAGAAATTTGATTTTTGAAACCTACTCCGCATCGTATATTTTACTGGAAAGCGAGAGGAGGATAAAGTATTTGGCATGGAAGAATGTAATGAAGATTTACAAAAACTTTTCATAGAGGTAGCGTATATATGTGCACACAGAGACGGCATGATCGATGGGAGAAACTGGACAGGTAATGGCGACAATATCGATGAGTATGTCCGAGACGATGTCGTCTATGGATATGGACTGATAGAAGAAAATCCACTAGAAATAAGCTCGATGTTCGATACAGCAAATACAGCTAATGGAGGGTTGAATACAAGAAAAATAGACGCTATACTCAAAGATGCTTTTCTGGATTTCGTAACAAGCCCAGACAAGTCTGAGGAATTATCTTTCGAAAATGATAAAGACATTAAGTGGTATGATTTAGAATACTTTTTCGATGAAAACACTATCTCTGCAGAAGCTTTTCGTGATATCTATGAAGGTATCGAGGGAGGGAAGATGCTCTGGGAGATATTCTGGAGAGAGAAGGTAGAACTATTTATCATGAGGAATTCCGCGCTCGATTATTAGTAAAATCTCGAGAGGTAAATAATAATTCCCAACCATACCACTGCAATCACAGGAATGGCGATCCTGAAATTCCTCTTTCCTGCCTTATGATAGAGTGGTGCTTGCATGCCAAGCCATATACCAAATACTCAACCCGCAAGAGTAAGGCTCCAGAGAGTTTTTTCGGAGATCCTCCACCATCCGTAGACAGACTTCACCTTATCGAGCCACATGAAGGCATAGGAGAGGAGATTGAGGATGAGGAGGGATATAAGAAGTGTATCCATATTATTTCGATATTTTTTCTCGGAGGATACTACTCTTGTGCTTGTCTGGCTCATGTCCTTCTATCCGCACAATCTCAATAGTAGGGAAGAGTTCGCGAAGCTTCTCTTCTGGAACTCGCTGATCATAGCCGAAGGAGAGGAGATCAGGAGATCGTTCGCGAATAGGGGCAAATATATCGCACGAGTGTCCGAGGATGACTTCTGCACCCGGGAAGTGCTCCTTCACTATCTGCATACGAGAAGCCTCATCGTGGATCGGGTCTCGTCATTTTCCAGAAAATACTCGATGATCTCGTGCAATCACGATCGTCATATCTCTCGCGAGTTTCGCAGATTCTCAGAGATAATACTCATGTCCCGGATGGAAAATATCGAACGTCCCGAAGCACATGACATGGCTATATATTGTGCGATTTTTCGCAAGTGAATGTGAAGATTCGGTGAACGACATAAGAGGTAAGAACGTCAACAAAAAGAAAAAACAAGTCTACGAATACAAAAGGTGAACAATTTTCAAAAAAGTTTTGACAAGATGTGGTGGAAAGGATAGAGTCGATGACACAATATCTAGTGTATTTATGTGATACTTTGTCTCATTTCCATCTCGGATTCGACCCATACTATAAGAAATTTTAGCGAGTTTCCAAATACAAAATAGATAGGTCGATTTTTTGTTTTCAGGTTTGTCATTTCGAGCGGAGGCGATAGCCGAAGTCGAGAAATCTACTTCAAAAAGCTCTTCGTAGCAAGATTTCTCCATTCCGCTCGTCCCTCGCTCCAGTCGAAATGACAGAAACATACATTTTTTCATTTCTACTGCTCTATAATTCTTCATTCTTAATTCTCAATTTTTAATTTTTCTCTTATGGCTCCCCTCAAGATCAGAAAACGAAATGATGAAGTCGTCGACTTCGACCGCGTCCGTATTGAACAAGCTATCGAAGCTGCCTGTATCGCTTGTGGTGATGCGGATAGATCATTCATCCCTGTCGTCACTGATTTCATCATCAAGGATATCGACCATGTCTATGGAGAGATATTCACCAACCGTATCCCCTCGGTCGAGGATATCGGTGATATCGTCGAGCGCAATCTCATGAAGTTCAATAAATTTGAAGTCGCAAAAGAATATATCATCTATCGTGCATCGAAGCAGGACGAGCGTGCCGAAGCACATGAGAAGCTCGTGAAGAAATTCGAGAAAAATGGATTCAAAGTCAGTAAATCAAACGGAGGGAAAGAAGATTTCGACTTCGAGAAGATCGAGAAAATGTTCAAACATGCGAGCAAAGGATATGAGGAACAGTGTAGCTTCGATGAGCTCATGGAAGCTTTCAAGAAGAATATAGTCGAAGACATGAAGACAAGCGATATCGCGAAACTTCTCGTCAAGACTTGTATCGACCTCGTGACGGTCGAGAATATCGCATGGGAACACGTCGCAGGACGTCTCGCCCTCTTCGATCTGTATAAAAAAGCAGGGAAGAATCGCAATATGAAGCAGTCAGAGATCTATACCGCCGACTCATATCTTCCATTTTTCGAAAGCTATGTGAAGGAGAAGCTCTACTTCGAGGACTTCATGTCCTACTACTCGAAGGAGGATATCAAGAAGGCAGGGGACTATCTCGCCAAGCACGGAAAGGCTCGCGATATGGAGTATGGCTATACGACCGTCCTCTCACTCGCGAAGAGGTATCTCAATAATCCGAACAAAAATGTCCGAGAACTCCCCCAAGAGCTCTATATGGGAGTCGCGCTCTTCCTCGCGCTTCCTGAGAAAAGCGAGAATCGTCTCGCATTCGCACTCAAGGTCTACGACCAGTGCTCGACACAGAAGATCTCTCTCCCGACTCCGACACTGATAAACGCTCGAACCAATTTCTACCAGCTCACGAGCTGTTTCAAGCTCAATGTCTGAGATGACCTCCGAGCTATCTACCACTCGATCGAGAACATGGCTCAGATATCGAAATACGGAGGAGGTATCGGATCGTACTGGGGACATATCCGCTCTCGCGGGTCGTCTATCCGTGGTATCGACAATGCTTCTGCAGGAGTGATCCCATGGCTCAAGGTGGTGAATGACACGGCTACTGCCGTGAACCAGCTCGGGGCTCGTCTCGGTGCGATCTCGGTCACACTCGATGTATGGCATCGCGATATCTACGACTTTCTCGATATGCAGACAGAGAGCGGAGATATCCGATCCAAGGCATTTGACCTCTTCCCGTCGGTCGCCGTTCCCGATATCTTCATGCGGCGTGTCGAGGAGGATGGCGAGTGGACTCTCATGGATCCACACGAAGTCATGTCTGTCTACGGGCGTCGTATCGAGGATACCTTCGGGACTGATTTCGAGATATTCTACACGGACGCTGAGAAAAATGATAAACTCAAACTCAATAAAGTCATCAAGGCAAAAGACCTCTTCAAGACATTCCTGAAGTCTACAGTCGAGACGGGTATGCCATATGTCTTCTTCCGAGATACGGTAAATCGTCTCAATCCGAACAAGCACGCAGGAAATATCTATTCGACTCAGCTCTGTACCGAGATCTGTCAGAACTCTTCACCGACAGAATTCACGGAAGAGACTCTCGAGAACGGGGAAGTCGCGATCAAGTACAAGGCAGGGGACACGGTGACATGTAACATCGCCTCGATCAATGTCGCGAAAGTGAACACCACTGAAGGGATGAAAGAGACGGTTCCTGTCATGATGAGAATACTGGATAATGTCGTGACGATCACGAAATATCCACTCAAGGAAGCAGAGCGTACCTCGCTCCGCTATCGTCCGGTCGCACTCGGATATCTCGGCTGGGCTGAGTACCTCGCGACATCGCTCATCGCCTACGACTCACCAGAAGCTCGTGCGATCGCAGACAAGATGTTCGAAGAATTCGCATGGCACGTCTACCGTACCTCTATCGACCTCGCGAAGGAGCGCGGACACTATGAGCTCTACGAAGGCAGTGAGTACGATAAGGGGATCCTCCTCGGTCACGATGAAGCGTGGTATCTCACCGACACTTCTCTGAAAGACGGATGGAAAGAGATATTCGCTGACATGAAGAAGCATGGAGTCAGATTTGGCTACCACTTCGGACCAGCACCCAATACTTCTACCGCAGGTATCGTCGGGACGACTGCCGCACTCCTCCCGATCTATAAGAAGTACTTCGTCGAGACCAATCTCTCCTCTCCCACTATCCGTATCGCTCCGAAGCTCAATAGCGAGAACTTCTGGTTCTATAAGGAATACGTGAACATGGATATGAACGATGTCATCGACATGATCTCGACGGTCTACAAGTGGATCGATCAGTCGATCTCATTCGAATGGATGGTAGACCCTGCGAAGGTATCTCCTCGTGAGCTCTACTCGTACTATATGAAGGCATGGAAGCAGGGAGTGAAGACAGTCTACTATGTGCGCTCTCTCTCGAGTGAGGTGAGCAAAGAGAATTGTGTGAGTTGTTCTGGCTAAAGAAATCTTCAATAAATATGCTAATAGTCTTTCTCCAAAATAAAAATACCAACCTACGCAAATAAGTTGGTACCGAAGTTTCCCCAAGAAAAAATTCCTAGAAAAACGCACGAAGAATTTATTGGTTTAGTAGGTAATGTCAAATTTATTATTTTACTATTTTCTACTATGTCCAAAACTACCTCGAAAAATCTTGCTAGTCTTGCTTGAAAAATAATGCAAGACCCTAATTCTAGTAAAATCCAAAGAGAGCTTGCTGGCTCTGCACTTTCTCAGTTTAAATCATGATGAAAAAGCTCCGAAGAGATCGAACAAAAAGCACAAAGAGTCTTACTAAGTGATAAGTATTCTGATGAGACAAAATCTTTAGCTGGCTCTGTATTCAGTCAATCTGATTAATAAAAATGCCCATACCATGGGCATTTTTTGATGGACAAAAATAAATAAAGAATATAATATATTCGTTAAATTTATTAACTTTTTCTCTATGAAAAAATTATCTCTTCTCATTTTCTCGGTTTTCACTCTTTCTTCTTTCCTTTTCTTAACAGAAACAACTTCTGCAAGATCAAGTGGATATAGAAGCTCTGTTACTGGTAAATATACTACAAAGAGTTACGCTAACTCACATAAATCAACGACACAGAGTTTTAAAAGAAGATAAAAATTAGTTCAATAAAAATAGTGATTGTAGATAAATATTTAACTTCTTCTTCATGAAAAAATTTTTACAAAAATGGCTTTGAATCTATTCAAATAATTTAAATCGTACACAATTTCTAGTAAATATAGTTGTCATATATGCAGTATATATGCCCCTAATGTTACTAGATTTTGATAGGAAAAATCCACCAAGTTGGTTGCTAGTAATTGGCTGATTTTTAGGAGTATACTTACTTTTTGTTATCTTTAAAAGAGCTCAAGATTGTACTGAGGAATTAAAGCTAAGACATTTTTTGTTAATGCTTATTCCTGGAGTTAATTGAATTTTACTAATTTCATTATTTTTTCTTCCATCAAAGAAAAAATAAAATGAATTCCTATACAAAAATCTACCGCATCGTAGGATAAATTTTTCTTTGCTTGCTTTTTATTACCATGCCATTTTCTCTCCCCGATGATACTGCATTTCTCGACGAGCTCTTCAATCATATAGAGGCAGATAGTATAGATGTATCGCGATACTTCATGGATCATATCTGCTATCGCGTCGCGACAATCCGTGAATATGAGGAGATGCGCGTGAAGATGTCTGAGATAGCGACACTGCTCACTGAGAAAGAGATCGGAGGGAGACCGATATCGACCTATCGACTTCATGAGAAGCTACGATATGGGGATAGAGAGATATCGTGTGTCGAGGTTCCATCACCGAAAGAGGGAAGCCCCTACCCGACAGGATGGGAACATGCAGAGTTCGTCATCGACGAGCCATTCGATACATTTCTCGCGAGGTATCCAGACCTCGAGTGGGACACACGAGCTCTCGTGAAGCCTATCAATGCTGATGTGAGTCGCAAATACGAAGGCATGTCCGTGAAGTTCCACCTCCAGTCACTCGAATATGTGGTAGAGAATCTGGAATAGAAGATTTATTTGACATATTATTTTATAATATATACTTGACGTATAATTTTATAGTATTCTATGTCAGATACAAATATACTGGTATTCGCTCCAAAAGTCATGTGAGAAACAGCAACCTCAGGATCAGTAAAAGTAAGCGTAAGTGTATGAGAAAATATCGCAGAGATACACAGGCAAGATCGAGAATTTTTTTGGGATCGAATCGATTCACATGCTCAGGAAACCGTGAGGAAATTCCTAGAAACACTGTTTGAGCAAAGGGAAGTGGACTTTTTCTCCGAAGGAGAGTCCTACACTCTTGACTCTATCCTCCGAGTGAAACACAGTAAGACTGGAGAGACCTCGGATATATCTGTGGAAGAGCTCATCCTCCTCATGGAAGTCGATCCAAACAGAGCAATCGAAAACTATGAACAATACATCTGGTATACCCTCAGGTGACTCTGAGTAGTAGTCCGACCCCACATGACAGAGGGTGTCAAAGAAACGGTATTGCGAGCTGATAAACTCGAAGTATATCACCCAGAAAAGGTAGTCAATAGCACTAATGATATATACACTGTATTTCTTCGGTGAGATGATGATACTCTCCTTGCTGATGCTGATCTCGGTGTATTTACCACAGAGAAGGCGATCACTCTCTTGGATCTGATGATGTTCTCTGCGAGAAACTGTGATCTCTCTCAGGTGGTACATTGTGAAGTTTGCTACTCAGATGGTGATGTCGAGGAGATGCGGACCATCATAGAGGGAAATCTTTTCTGAACGCTTCTCCAGCAGAGCCTCGAAAGAACAAATCCTCTCTATGCAAACATAGGTATAAAAGAAGGGATACAAAGCTACTATAAGAGGCATATAGAGCAAAAGTTAGCAAAATAAATGTTGCTTTTTCTCTCGCTCGGATATAATCATCTCATGCTCCATATCCACCACCGTAAACTCATCATCATCGGTATCATATTTCTCGTCAGCTGGTTTGTCGGCACACTCCTCATGCACTACTTCGAGCAGTGACACCCGATAGGAGAGAATTATTTTAGTGCATTTTACTTCACTATCATCACGACAGCGACGATAGGATTCGGTGACCTCGTACCTATGACGGTAGCAGGGAAGATCGTCACGATGACCTATGCAGTGTTCTATGTACCACTCTTTCTCTACGCTATGACTCTCGTCTTCCAGATGAATTTCCAGCGCATCCGAGAAGCTGATGAGCGCATGGAAAGAGAGATACAAAATGTCGAGAAAGACGTGGAAGTCATCCTCGATGAGACCAAAAAGACGAGAAGGATTATCGCGAAAAAATAGAGAAAACTCTTGCGTGGGATAAGAAGTTTTTTATGAGAGAAAGTAGAAAATTCTCTTGCATTTTCTAGAAAAAAGATACTATATCTTGTATACTTATATCTAATTCAACCACTATATGTCGACACAAGATGCGAAAATTATCGATAAAAACCCCATTTTTAATCCTCTCGGAAAGGACAATGTCGAAGATCGTACGATCATAAAAGGGAATACGACAGGACTCTTCAATCTCAATGCCGTGAAATACCAGTGGGCAAAATCGCTCTATCAGGTGATGATCGGGAATTTCTGGGTGCCAGAGAAAGTCAGCGGACTCAAGGATGATGCTCGAGATTTCTCTACGACACTCACTTCAGAAGAGCAGACGGCATACAAGGGAATCCTCTCATTTCTCATATTTCTCGACTCGATCCAGACAGTAAATCTCCCGAACTTCTCGAACTATATTACGAGCCCCGAGGTCAACTTGATCCTCGCGATCCAGGCATTCCAGGAAGGGATACACTCCCAGTCCTATGCGACGATCCTCGAGAGTGTGGTATCGAGCGAAGAGCGCGATGAGATCTACTACTTCTGGCGGACCAACGATGTCCTCCTCGAACGCAACAAGTATATCGGGTCGATCTATCAGGACTTCGTGGATGCACCGACAGATAAGACATTTTTCCGTGGACTCGTGGCGAACTTCCTCCTCGAAGGTCTCTACTTCTACAATGGGTTTGCCTTCTTCGACACGCTCGTCGACCGCATGAAGATGCCAGCGACTGGCCGCATGATCGCGTATATCCGCCGAGATGAGCTCACGCATGTGACGATATTCGCCAATATCATCAAAGAGATAAAAAGAGAATTTCCTGAAGTATACGACGAAGAGATCGTACGTGAGATGACGAAAGTCGCGGTCGACCAGGAGATCACGTGGAGCAAAGCGATCCTCGGGAACAAGATCTCAGGGATGAATGGTGATACTACAGAAGAGTATACGAAATGGCTCGCCAATCAGCGCCTCTCGATGATCGGTATCGAGCCACTCTTCGCTGACGCGATCAAAAATCCGTACAAGCACCTCGACCGCCTCCAGGATCCAAATGCAGATAAAGGAAACTTCTTCGAGACGACGGTGATCAACTATACACAGAGTTCGAATATGGCGGGAAGTTGGGATTTTTAGAGAGTTATGAAAAATATACAAAAAATACCATTCGCCTCGATGCTCGTACAAGAAGTCTGTGACGAACTCTGACTCACTGTCTGGATCGAGCCAGAGTATGGGTATGTCGGGTATGTGGAATATCCGAACGGAAAGAAGCACTTATTTCGAAATACTAATTTCAACGTAAATCCTCTCTGATCTGTAGAAATATGCAAAGATAAGGAATATAGCGCGCTGTTTCTGCAGAAATTTGGCTACCAAGTAGTGGAGTGAGAAGTATTTTTCCGGGAAGATCTCAATAAAAATATCGGAAAACGAAAGACAAAAGAAGATGGAAGAGAATATGCTCGATCTCTCGGATATCCCCTGATCATAAAACCAAACAATCTCTCACAGTGAGTATGAGTGAGGAAGCTCATGAATGAAGATGAATACGATGAAGCGGTAGAAGATATATTTCTGAAAACATCCGTACTCCGCATAGAAAAATACGAGAAATGAAATGACTATAGAGTCGTCGTATTCGACGATGAGATTATCTCAGCATACCAAAGAATACCACTTTCAGTGATATGAGATGGTATCCATACGATACGAGAACTCGTCTCTATCAAACAAGATGTATTCATCCGAGATGGTCGAGATACTGAGATCGATATCACTGATCCTCGCATGAGAATAGTGCTCGAAAGAAGGGGGTATAGTCTTGATACTATCGCGAAAAAAATGGAAGAAGTACCACTTCTCGATAATGCGAATCTCTCATCAGGAGGAGAAAGTATCGATGTCACTGAGACGCTTCACGAAGACTTCAGAAAAATAACGATCAGCGCAATGAGAGACATGTGACTCAGACTCTGTGGTGTAGATATGATCATCTGAGATATCACGAAATCCCTCGCCGAAAATGGAGAGAAGTATATCATCCTCGAGATCAACTGAGCCCCTGGGCTCGATAACTATATGTCAGCAGGAGCCATCCAGAGGGAATATGTAAAAGGTCTCTATAGGAAAATTATTGTGGCACTTTCTCAAGAGTAAAGTCAAAACGAGGATCCGTCCTCTTCATAGCAAGACGACAATCGACTATAGTTCCTCGGTTTATTGCGCTATTTATAGATTCGATTTCCCCGCCTTTTGGACTCGACTGAAAGTAGTTTCATGTATCATCTACAAAAATTCACACATGACTTATCATATATATTCTATGTGCTAGAGATTTTCTGTGAAAAAATACAAGATCTCATACATCATGTTCATCGAGAGGAATAACTGATGCACCAAATATACGATTTTCTACCATATGATGGATAAAATTTCCTATATACACATGTGGGAGTTGTACTCCAAGACTTTTTTCCATAACATATCGAACTGCCGTGATACAGTGAGTCACACCAGGGGCATTTTCATCTTTTGCTCATAAAAAATATGTAGTACCCTGGAGATCTGAGAGGACCTTTTTGAGATGTTCTTTCTGAAACTTGAGATCTGTAAAAGAAAGAGCAATAAAAGTATTTTGCAT
Source organism: uncultured Candidatus Peribacteria bacterium (assembly GCA_964449265.1). Taxonomy (GTDB): domain Bacteria; phylum Patescibacteriota; class Gracilibacteria; order BD1-5; family UBA2023; genus JAGOMW01. The sequence goes on along the minus strand of CAYVAG010000006.1, from coordinate 19,449 downwards.
TGATATTATCTTCTTGATGAAGTAGTTTTTTCTACGCGATAAGCGATATTGAGTGCCATACGTGAAACAATTCCATCTCAGAAAACAGTGCGAGAAAGAGGAACGAGATTTTGGGCAGCCTTGAGGACAGTGTTCTGAAAAGAGTTTACTGGATGATGTATTTGAGTATCCATATGAGAAGAAAATAAAACAATAAAAAACACCTACAATTGTGCAGGTGTTTGGAGTTTTTCTATTTTTAGAAGCTACACAAATTCACCCGCGAAGAAGCGAATGGAGCAGGAAACGAAACTAGACCATGTAGTGAGGCGAGTAGAGATGATCATGGCGATGGGGCTAAAAATCTATAAACCTATGTTAGAGAAAATTTCTCGGATTGCAAATTTTTTTATAAATTGACAAAAACTTCCTTAAGGATAAATTATAAATATTAATGTACGTATAATTTATGCATGACAGCCCAAATATATCGAAAGATCCGGATAAGTTTATACCGTCCAGGGAATTTTTAGAAAGTATATACTCTCAGGATGTTTTCTGACCAACTATTCCTCGCTGGAAAACCAGTGTGAGGATACCAGAACCTAATTTTGAAAAAAAGATTCCTACCTTGAGGGGAAAGATTGCTAGAATGATACGATCACTAGTGTACTAATTTGGAATTATCAAGAAAAGAGAGTGGGAAATATTTTTCTACTCTTTTTTGCCTTTTAGGCCTTTTTCACTATGATACGCCCATGAGTAAACCAAAATCAATACGTAATTTCTGTATCATCGCCCATATCGACCACGGGAAATCAACCCTTGCTGATCGTCTCATGGAGATCACAGGTACTCTCGAGAAGCGCGAGCTCCAGTCTCAGACCCTCGACAATATGGATCTCGAACGAGAGCGTGGTATCACGATCAAGCTGACTCCTGTACGCATGGAGTGGAAGTGAGTCGAGCTCAATCTCATCGACACCCCAGGACACGTCGACTTCCAGTACGAAGTCTCACGCTCTCTCGCCTCAGTCGAGGGAGCCATCCTCGTCGTTGATGCGAGCCAGGGGATCGAGGCACAGACACTCTCGAACGTGTATCTCGCGATGGAGAATGATCTCACCATCATCCCAGTACTCAATAAGATCGACCTCCCGAGTGCCGATGTCGAGCGAGTGAGTGAAGAAGTCATGAACCTCCTCGGATGCAAACGTGAAGAGATCATCCCAGTTTCTGCAAAGACCGGGATGAATGTCGAGAGCATCCTCGACGCCGTCCTCGAGCGCATGCCCGAACCGAAAAAACTCTCGAAGGATTCTGAACTCAAGCCTCATGACTCACCTGAGTATGAAGCAGGAGTCGTGAAGTGACTCATATTCGACTCGCAGTATGATCCCTATAAGTGAGTCGTGGTCTACTTGAAGTTATTCTCTGGAGAAATCAGGAAATGAGATAAGCTCGAATTTATAAATACCGGAGCCAAGATAGAAGCCCTCGAAGTCGGGTGTTTCCGTCCGAAGTACTCACCGACCGATGTTCTCTACGAAGGGGAGATCGGCTATGTGGTGACTGGACTCAAGTCGATACACGAAGCTCGTGTCGGTGATACGATATTCGCTGGTCCAAGTGAATCCAAAAATGCGATCACTGGGTTCAAAAAAATCACTCCCTATATCTTCGCAGGAGTATTTCCCGTCGAGACCGACGAGTACCCGAAGATGAAAGACGCTATGGAGAAACTCCAGCTCAATGACTCATCTCTCGTCGCCGAGCACGAGGCATCACCTGCACTTGGGTATGGATTTCGCTGCGGATTCCTCGGACTCTTGCACCTCGATATCGTGAAAGAGCGTCTCTGGCGAGAACATGCTATGGACGTCATTATCACGAGTCCTCAGGTGACCTATAAAGTCCTCATCACAGGAGATAAGCGTGCCGACTATCCACGAGCCAATCCTGAACTCATAGAGTGGGATGGACGAACATGCACCTATCTCTGGATCTCGAATCCTGAAGATCTCCCGAAGCCTGGAACCTATATCCATATCGAAGAGCCGATCGCCAAGGTCGAGATGATCACACCGAACGAATACATCGGAAACCTCATGGCACTCGCTCAGGAACGCAGAGGTATATTCAGAAACCAGACCTACCTCGATACCAAGCGTGTCGTCCTCCACTATGAGATCCCGATGTCGGAACTCGTCGGGGATTTCTACGATGATCTGAAGTCACTCTCATCAGGATATGCGAGCCTCCACTACGAGCCACTCATGTACAAGATGGACGATATCGTGAAGATGGATATCCGTGTCGCAGGCGATGCAGTCGATGCCTTCGCCATGATGGTACACCGCTCTCGCGCTCGCTATCTCGGTGGCAAGATCTGTGAGAAACTGAAGGAAAATATCCCCAAAGCTCAGTTCGCCATCGCGATCCAGGCGGCGATAGGATGAGATGTCGTCGCTCGTGAAGATATATCAGCACTCCGCAAAGATGTAACCGCGAAGCTCTATGGAGGTGATATCACTCGCAAGCGCAAGCTCCTCGAGAAACAAAAAGAAGGAAAGAAAAAAATGAAACAATTCGGGCGAGTCTCTATCCCAAGTGAGACCTTCGTAAATATACTGAAAAAATAATTTTCAAAATATGTACTTCCTTCACTCGCACTTTTCCCACCTCCAGAGACAATTCTCCAACGCACAGATCGTACGATTTGAGAAATTCTCTGACGGATGGCCAAGAATCTTTCTCGAGAATAAGGAGACTCTAGTAGGAAAAGATATGACGTATATCGGGGACTTTCGCTCTGTGGAAGATTTTTTCGGACAGCTCGCATTTCTCGACGGTCTCACTCGATACCATATCGATACACTTCATATCGTGATACCATTTTTTCCTGTAGCATCGATGGAGCGAGATACGCCGAGTGGTGAGCTCTCGATAGCACATGTATTTGCTCGTGTATTTGGACTCATCAGCGAGAGACATCCTGGACGCGTACATATCCATCTCTATGATATCCATGATGAGAGAGAGCTCTTCTACTTCCCACCCTCACTTCAGATCCACCACCATACGACGACGGATATACTGAAGAAAGAAGTATTACAGTGAGAAAAACCTATCATCCTATTTCCAGATGCAGGAGCAAAGAAAGCATTCTCCAGATTTTTCGAAAACTATGAGATCGTGACCTGTGCGAAGGTACGAAAATGACCGAACGAGATAGAAATGTACTTCGAATGAGGAAATCTCGAAGGGAGGGAAGTCCTCATCGTCGATGATCATATACGATCATGAGGCACGCTCGTCGAAGCATGTCGATACGCACGAGAAAAATGAGCAAAAAAAGTCTCTGCATTTGCTCCGCATTCTGTTTTTGCCGAATGAATACACTCATCATTTCTCGAGGTATTCGACTTTTTCTATACGACTGACACGATACCGATGAATATCGAACGCTTCGAAGGGAATAAAAAAGTGAAGGTAATGCCCTTTTGGAATACAGAGAAATAGCCTTGCTTTTTCCTGATTTTCTTTATAATCCATACACAATTTTTATTTATAATTTTTCTTTCTATGGCAGAACGCTCACTTATCATCCTGAAGCCAGATACTGTCCACCGTGGACTCATCGGATCTGTACTCTCTCGTATCGAACAAAGAGGGTTCAAGCTCGTTGCCATGAAGATGGCAAAAGTATCAGAAGCAAAACTTGCTGAACACTATGGACATCTTACGAGTAAGCCATTTTATCCAGAGATCGTCGCCTATATGACTATGGGCCCTGTCGTATTCGCTATCGTAGAAGGAGACAATGCTGTGAACGGTATGCGCCAACTCTGTGGTGCTACTGACCCGGCTCAGGCAGATATGGGAACTATCCGTGCTGACTTCGCCACGACTATCCGATACAACCTCATCCACGCCTCTGACTCAGTCGAAAATGCTCAGGCAGAGATCGCTCGCTTCTTCGAAGTAAGTGAGATCTGTGGATATGAGAGACAGGTAATTTAGTTTGATTACATTAAAATAGTATGCTGAATAATTCACTATTTTCAGAAGTCGATCGCACCATACTTGCTTGACTCGCAATGACAACAGAAAATTGACATTGACCGATACCCGTAGTCTCTCTGAGAGACGCTGAGGCAACGCTCATAACAAGAATACTTCGGCTTCCTCCACATGAAAAGTCACATTCTGGAGTCACTGTATATGGAAACGCTCAGCTAGATTATAGCGATCCTGAAAAAATAGGGTTCAATAATCCTGATAATAGCTATATTTGACTTTCTGTCGAGACAGATCCTCTCACATGAGATGCTATCTGAGAGTGATACTACTATTAAAATGCGCTCATCCAATAACTACTCCATCTCCCATTTCTGTGTCCTCGCGGACCCACGAGAAACCCGAAGAGTCGACACCTATCTGTCGGCTCTTTTTCCAGAAAAGTCACGAAGCTACCTCCAGAAGATGATCGAAGAGGGAAAGATAACTGCGAATGGTGAGAGTTTCACGAAAAACAAAAAAATCTATAGAGGTGATGTAATCGAGATAGCATGGAAAGTGGAAGATATGGAACTCGTCGCTGAGGACATGCCTCTCGACATCGTCTATGAAAATGACGACTTCGCGATTATCAACAAAGATGCCGGTATCAATACTCATCCCACTCCAGGAGAAAATGGCAGGAAGGGAACACTGGTAAATGCGCTCCTCTACCATTTCAAGAATCTTGGGATACGCAGTGATGAACCACAGAATTCATCTATCATCAACTGAGTCGAGCGTCCTGGCATCGTCCATCGTCTTGATAAGGATACCAGTGGACTTATCATCATCGCAAAAAATGATAAGTCTATGCATGCACTCCAGCTCAAGATCGCAAAAAGAACGATAGAGAAAACCTATCTCGCACTCGTCGTATGAATCGTGAAAGACTCTGAAGGGTACATAGAGTCATTCATCGGTCGAGATCCGTATGACCGAAAAAAAATGACGACTGATGATCCCGTGAATCCAAAAATCGCTAAAACAAAATTTCGCAATAGATGAACTATAGCTTCTAAGTACACACTTCTCGAAGTCGATCTCCTCACAGGGCGCACACACCAAATCCGAGTCCACCTCTCTTCGATCGGATATCCGATCGTCGGGGATAAGATCTACGGGAACGAAAAGGTGAATAGGGAAACTCTCGAAGTATATGGACTCACGAGACAGTGGCTCCATGCATACAGACTTCGATTTACTATTTTTGGACAAGATTATGATTTCCGATGAGAGCTCAAGGAAGATCTCGGAAAATTCCTTTCGAGCGAAGAGATAAATCTTCTATAAAGATTTTCATTTTTCACACTTTCGCTTATAATCCTGGGCACTATAATACTCTTTTCATGAATCTCCGACAAAAACGACTTGCAGACAGTATACGAGCCTACGCAAGTGAAGATATACAAAAATTTGAGGAATTCCATGATCATGATTTTGGGATTATATCTGTCGTGGAAGTGATCATCACTCCTGACTATGAGTATGCAGATATCTACGTATCAGCTCAGAAAAATGAAAAAGAACTTCCTCACTTCGTCGCAAAAGTAGCAAGTGAAACACGTAAGAGAATAGTGAAAGATTTCTCTCTACGAAGAACGCCACTGCTGCGCTATAAACTCGGAAGTAAACAAAAAGACACAGGAAATATACTCTCCCTCATCCACTCACTCGATCAGCAATATGGGCTTTCTCGCGAAGATTCGTAACTACATAAAACGCTATAGAAATAGGGATTTTCGTACTTCTATTGCTCGAGAAAAGACAGAAAAATACCTCTTTCGTGATGAGAAAAAATGACAGAGAAAACCTGTATTTGCATTTTTTCGTAAAAAAACAGAGAGATTATCTCCATTTTCTCGATTCATACAAAATAAGATCACCACACTCCACGATATTACCTCGAGACAGTGACTCTATCTCGGATATATAGGGAGCTTTCTCATACTCGCATCACTCTATATAGTATTCTACTCTCCATATTTCCATATCAGTCCATCGAAGGTCATCATCGAGGGATGAAACGAGGCGATCGATATCACTCTTGCATATCGATCTGTAGAGGAGATATATGGTGAGAGTATCGTCTTCCTCGATGAAGAAGCTCTTGCTCAGTCTCTCAAACAAAATCAGAAAAATATAAAAGAAATCCAGATCGATCGACTCTATCCTAATGGAATAAAAATACTCCTTCTGAGTTATCCAGTGATTTTTGACACGACGGTCTTTTCTCTCGAAAATAGAATATGGGGAATGACAGAGAATGGTATACTCATACCGAGAAATGCTTTTGAAAAAAATGGAAAATATAGACTCGTCCTCGTAGGAGAAACTTTCACAGAAGAGAATTTTCTCGACTATAAGGAATCTATCTCTGAGAGTAAAACGAAAGTGATAGTAAAAATTCTGGATTTTCTCATAACTACGTATAAAGATCTGACTATCACTCGAGTTCTCTACTTTGATAAAGAGAATGAGATACACATAGAAACGTCATACTGATTTATCTTGCTCTCTTTCCAGGATTTCGATAGCTCACGGGAAAACGAATCCGCAAAATATATAAAATCTGAACTTCTTACTCTAAAAACCTACCTCGATGTAAGAAAAGAAGGAGAAAAAATCCCTGCACCCGTCTACCTCGATGCGCGTATACCAGGAAAGATATTTTCTTGTAGTGATACAGTCATCTGCAAAAGCAATCTAAGAAATCTCTATGGCGAAATCTACAAGTAAGTATAGCTCGCTCCTCGAGAGTATCTATCGTCTCTATGGCGGGAAAAAAATCGAACTCGATTATGAGACCCCCTTTCAGCTCCTCTCTGCAGTCATACTTTCAGCACAAACGACAGATAAGCAAGTAAATAGGATTACGCCTCCATTTTTCGCAAAGGTTCGTGAAGCAAGGGATGTTATCGATATGTCACTCGAAGCCATAGAAAACGACCTAAAATATGTGAATTTCTTTCGAAATAAATCAAGATTTATCAAAGAAACTGGTACCATACTAGCAAAAGAGTATAACGGAGTCCTTCCGAACGATCTCAAGCTCATACAGACCTTTCCTGGCATCGGAATCAAGACAGCGAAAGTCATCCTCTCGGTGCTCTATGATATGCCCTATGTGTGAGTAGATACGCATATCCATAGAGTCATGAATCGTATCGGTATCGTCTCGACCAAAACGCCCGAACAAACCGATAAGGCAATAGACCGTATTTTCAGTATTTCTGAGAAATCGGTACTTCATCACCCTTTTGTTCTTTTCTGAAGATACCTCTGTACAGCACGAGCACCGAAATGTAAAAGTTGTCCCATACAAAAAAAGTGTGCCTACTACAAGACACACTTTAAGAAAAAGGGTGAAAAGTTAGATTAAAATCACTCTATATTCTCGATTTCCTCAGTAGCACTAGAGAGCTCTTCTTCGAAGCGAGCAAGAGTCGTCCTATAGAGGAGTTCTTCATAGTGTTTTCTATTTCTTTCGAGGATTCTCAGGACATATTTTTTTGTTCTATCCAGACGAGAATCTTCATCAAATTTCCAGTTCTCTACATACCCTATAGCCTCATCGTATACTGCGACAGTGTCGACAGAGGCATCAGCTCGTAGGACAAATACCTGGAGAAGATTGCGTAGGACAAATGGTCCTTCGAATTCCCCCATAAAGCTATCTATTATATTTCCGAACGTCTCTTCGACGATTCTTCTCGCTTCTGATTTCTCTGTATTACTCACGATTCACCCTGTGGATCCCATGATACGGTTTGTGAGCAGGAGTTGGGAAAGAAGTCCAGTTGGATCATAGAGAACAAATTCAAATGGCTTACTTTCAGGAGCAGAACTCAGGTCTTCTTCGGTATCTGTAATTTCTGTTTTCACTGGAGTTTTCACAGGATCCTTAGGAATACTTGTGATATTCGTAGTAGCTGTTACTGTAGGATTTGGAACGATAGGTGCAGACGATCAACCACCGCCACCTCATCCACCACCTGGACCAGTAGCAGGCGGTGGCGTGACAACCACTACACCAACTACGAGACTCACCGATGCTGAAGTACTATTGGCGAATCCGTCATTTGCGAAAAAGGTAAAATTATCCGTTCCGATATATCCGAGCGCTGGAGTATAGGTGAAGTACCCACTCGAAGAAAGGGTAAATACTCCATTCACTGGAATAGTGGCACTCGTAAAGGTGAGAGGGTTTCCGTCGATATCACTTCCAGTAACGATTCCTGTAAATGTATACCCGCTACTCGATGGAGTGTTTGGAGTGACAGAATAGCTGGTAGTTGTTGCTGTAGGGATATCGTTCACTGCTGTAACTGTGATAGTAACCGTAGATGCAGTAGAGGTAAGCGACCCATCACTCACATGGTAAGTAAATGTATCTATCCCGCTATAGTTGGCTGTGGGGATATATCTGAAACCTCAGGTTGCAAAGAGAGTCAGACTTCCATTGCTCACTCCAGTATCGAGAATGTAGGTGAGTGTATCGAGATCGGGGTCAGTTGCAGAAAGGGGAGCGTAGAGAGTGGTGTCTTCATTTGTTGAAGCAGAAACATTGAGAGAAGTCGGAGCACTATTCGTAGAAGTGACGTTGATAGAGACTGTTGCTGTATTGGAGAGAAGAGAGGTGTCATCCACGAGCTGGTACGTGAAGCTGTCTGCTCATACATAGCCACCTGCAGGAGTATAGAGAAATCCCGTACCAGTATCGACAAGAGTACCTCCACCCAAAGTCGGAGTAGTATATCACGTGAGCGTGAGCGCGCTTCCATCAACATCACTATCATTGTTCATCACTGGGATAAATATAGGAGTATCCTGGATTGGACTGATATTATCATTCACAACTATCGGTGCATCAGGGAGAGGATCTACAGTAAGATTTATGAGTCCTGTGGCGGTTGCTATACCGTCACTCACATTGAATACAAAGGAGTCACTTCCGTTGTAGTTAGTATTCGGCGTATAAGTAAAGCTTCATCCAGGTGCAATAGAGAGGATACCATTGGCTGGAAGCACCGATGTTGTATATGATAGTAGATCACTATCAGCATCAGATCAGGTAAGTGTGTCAGACAGGACGGAATCTTCACTAAGTGTATAGCCAGAAGAGGTAGCGAAGGGAAGATTATTGAATCGCGTGATCATCACATTCACTGTTCCTGTAGACGTCGTTGCTCCACTCTGGTCACTGACACTAAATTGAAAACTATCAGATCCACTAAAGGCAGGGTTAGCAGTGTATTCAAACTGAGTTCCACTGGCAGTTACAACCCCATCCATAGGTTGTGTAAAATTCAGAGTAAAGCTCTGGGATTCATAGAGCGAATCGACATCCTCGAATTGTGTATCTTGTACGATGTCGATAGTGAAAGGTAATCCAGCAAATCCACTTGCCGTCTTGTTAGAGAGAAGGAGCGGTGCATCATTGATACATGTTATCTGGATCGGTTGTTGGAGTGGCGAAGAAACGCCTCAACGGATATCCGATGCACTGAAATCAAAATTTACTGTTCCACACATATCTGGTTCAGGAGTAAAATCTATTGAGCCACTCATAGCATTGGTCAAATTGAGAGTACCGCTCGGTGATGGTGGAGTCACTATGGAGAATCCATTAAAATCTCCTGGTGTGATATCGTAACCACTGAGTGTTCCAAAAGTCATACCCCCATCTTCACTGCCAGTAATAGTAGAAACAAAGATAAATGGGGCTGTATTATTTACTGATATTGAGATATTGCTGCTGGATATACCTGCATCATTTTCTGCAGAGATAGATATATCATAGTTATTTGGCTCATATGGAGGAGTAAAAAGGAGGCTACCAGTAGTTGCTATAGGCATATAGACTCCTCCCGTATTGTCATATGGAGTATAGTGAAGTGTTTGGGAAACCCCGTTTTCTACAGACCAGTCGACAGAGAGAGGTTGTCCAGCATCATTTGATCACTGGTATCCAGAAGTGAATCCGAGAGAGGCTATAGGCGGATAGATGATTGTTCATCCACTGAGAGTGACTATACTGGTAGCGTATGGGGCGATACTTATCGGCCAAGAGACAAGCGCGGGCCAAGACGTAGGAACGCTCGTGATATCTATAAACGAGCCACATGTTCCTCATGGACAACTCTGAGAAAGAGGCGAAGATCCTGTGTTAGAAAGTATGTGTATCTCATTTGCGGTATTGTTTTTCGAGAGTCCGTTCACTCGGACCATACTGATTTCATCGATCTCATATGATACATCAGGATTCGAGCTTTCGAATGTCAGTTCAGCATCAGTGGCTCCAGTATTTGCTTGGAGATAGAGGGAAAATGTGCGACCGCTTGCGCTTGCATAGGTTTCAGCAATACGATCAGAATAGCGGATATTCTTATCGCTGGCGGAGTGAAGAAATACTGAAATATTTATATTTCCACTTCCAGATTTGAGATACCCTGTCACACGGAAGTTCCTTCCTGGAGCTATCAGGTTGATATCAGGATCATGTGTCACCCAGAGCCGATCTACTCATCATCCTGCGGGAGTCACCTGGAGAGATCCGCCAATGTGATTTCACAGAGTGTTATGCGTGAGTACTGGTGCGAGTCATGCTTCTGCTGCAGAATTCCATCAGGAGATATCCGTAGAAAACGAACCATTACTCAGAAGTTCTCATCCTGTAGGAGTTCCAGTATTGGTATATGCTCGATATCCAAAAAGATCGAATCGACTCAGGGTAGCATCAAAAGCCAGTAAATCTTTTCTATCATACTCAGTAGTATTTCCACCATGTTTTACTGCGCGAATATAGGAGGTATTGGGCTTAAAAAGAGGGAAGAATTTGTTTCCATCTGCTGAGAGTAGATTTACAAGAGTTCATCCTATGACATTATCTCGCATCTCTATATAGGGGTAGTCTGGATTTTTTTCGATGATACTATTGTTTTGGAATATATTTCCAGCAACAGCACCTGTAGCATTTTGGATTACATGAACTCATCGTGCTCGAGAGAGGGCGAGAGTATTATTTATGATATTGAGATTTTTCGCATCTTCGATGTGGAGAGCTTCTTCTGCATTGTTTACCGTATTAGCAGAGACTAGGACTGTATCAACATTGCTAATACGGATACCATAGTTATTCATCGTGATACCACTACCAACATTTTTTATGATATTTTCAGAAATAGTCGCATTATAAAGACTTCCAAGAGGAGAGTATTGTTCATTTCTTATAGCAGCACAACCAGGAGCTCATGAACGACAGGTATTATTGACTTCGTTTTGTGAGACAGATGTGATAACGCCAAAGACAACAGCTCATTTATCGAGGTTACTAAAAATATTATTGTTTACAGTGAGTGCCTGAGTAGAAACAATCTGAACAGCATCTTCTGTCATTCATGAGAATGTATTATAAGAAAGAGCTCATTCTACCTCAGCACCACTGAACGCATAACTACAGAGAGAAAATGTATTTCCACTCATGGAGAGACCTGTAGAGTTTATTGCCTCGATACATCCATTTCCACTTCCATGAGTGAAATCAGAGTTTTTGATCGAAATACTGCTGGTGGTAGCTCCAATCGTCACTGTAGGCCCTCCTGTCCCGAGAAGAGAGAGTCCATCTATCTCTGCATCTGCCACATTTCCTATAGTTGCTCATCCGATGATAGGCTTCGCCCCACAGGTTCCTCCCGAATACGAGTCAAACACGATAGGAAAGCTCACATTCCCAGATTCCTGGATATCGAGAGTTTCTCACGCCCATGATTCACCGCAGAGAAACGAGACGTGATCATCTGGTTGAAGTACTTCTGCGTTGACCCTGGCAAGCGTCTGCCATGGTGCGCCAGTACTGGTACCGGGGTTTGCATCGTTTCCATTCGTTGCATCCACATAGTACTGGATATTGACCGCATGAGAGATAGAAATAATGGGTGATATCACCTGGAATATAAGTGCGACGAGTGAGATTTTGGCCACTCCTCGGAAATAGCTATTTGTATAGGACGACATATATATGTATAAAAAATATGATCCCTATTATTAGACCATATTTTCTTTCTTTTTACCAAAGAATAGATATTGCTTTTTATATTTTTTATATTCTAATGATCAAAATCACTCTCTGAAATTGTCGTGAATCCATATATCACATAGTCAGATACTGTCAGATTTTTTTTGTCGAGTCATGCTTTCTGGCATGCAAGATCGAAGTAGGATTCCGGAGTAGTATCTACATGGGGCATATGTGGGAGAATCACAGACATGATACCAAGATTCTGTGAGAGCAATATCAGTCCTTCACGTGTAGTATCGAGGTTAGCTATGCTCGGAAGTACTCGTCTTTTTTCTGCAGTGAATCGATCGGTGCGGATATGGAGATTTGGAAGATGCTCTTTTGATTGGATATTCATAGTAAATCGTGGATCTTTCAAACAGAGGAGTGTATTATCGACACACTCATAGAGGGTATTCTCTTTTTGACAGACGATACGCCCACTGGAAGCAACAACCTTTCACTCGAAGTAGAGAGTGATAAATACCGATTCTTTAGTATTTGAGAGATTTGCAAGCTCAGCGGGAAAGTCAGAAAGGGTCACTACTCTCTGTTCGGTGAGGTATGTTTCGAGAGTTTTTCGGACAAGTTGGTGCATGATTTAGAAATGGGTAAGTGTAGCGGTAGCTTGTTTTTCTTCTTCCTTTTCTTCATTTTCTATACGAGCAAATAGGATTCCTATAGGATCATATCCTGTAGCGCGGTATATCCGGTAGTATATCCAGAAGAGGAGTGCTACGAAAAATCCTGCAAGCGTATAGGCAAGACTCGTAAATGCAAAAAGGAGAAAAAGCGAGTAGAGCGAATGAGCAAAGTCACGCTCGAGAAAGAAAAGGATAAGTGCAGTGATCACTCCGGAAAGTATACTCGCATAGAGAGAAAGGAGGGAATATCTATACTGAGATATCAGTCCGATGATAAGCTCCAGGGTGAAGACATTGAGCAAGATATGGAGAGAGAAAGCAGGATAGAGGGAAGATGCATCTGTATCAGCAGTAGATACAAAGAGGTATACTGGAGTAAATATGATATAGAGGAGTATCGACATCGTCGCAATCTGAGAAACTGCTGTACGACTTCGATAGTATATATGTGGGAATACTCTCGATCGGATGATGTAGGTAAGGATATTTCCTATAGTAAGAGCCAGAAACGTGATCATAGCGAGGATCATCGGTGACGCGCCTGTCTCCAGAGAAAATCTCCCTATCGTGAAGTATGCGAGAACGATGATGATGACACCCGAGAGGACTCCCACTATGAGTCCTGTGAGAAAGACCATGAGAATACCGATAGCATCATACTTCGGGGGACCGAGGAGCTCCTCTGGAGTGAGATTATCGATGTTTTCGAGTGAGGACATAGAAGAGGAAGATGAGAGATGCTCAGATAGAGATAAATATATCTGCAAAGTTCATAATAGCAAAATATTTTACCGAGATGAAATCGAATACATAGCCCACAAAGATACGTTCGTAGGTGTGTGAAAGAGCTCATGCTATGATGAGACTATATCAGATATCGAGAAGTCGAGACTGTTTCGGATACTCTTCATAAAAATAGTACCAGATGAGTCAGATGAGAAACACAAGCGTCAATATCTGAAGAGGGATGCCTGTAATCGGGAGAGAAAATGCTATTCCCGTATTGTGTGAAGGCTGTATACCGAACCAATCAGAAATGAGAGGGTAATATGTATGGATACAGTTCGCATCATAACACTGCATGAATATCTCCTGAAAAGCTCCATGAAAAAAATACTTCGAAGTGAGGTCAAAGACTACCAAAAAAGCAAGAAATAATACTATTACAAATCTTCGCATTAGATAAAATATTTATACGTCGTATACATAGCAAGGGCTATGAGAGTCGTAAGGATAGCTCACCAGAGAGTATCTATAGCGACCATATTCCAGCTCCATCCCTTCATCACACTCATCGAAGTGAGCTCATACGTCATATAGGCCCCGAATCCGAAGAGAGCACTATTGGTGAGAATTTTCTGGAGTGAGAGTCCTCATTCGAGTCATGGAAGGACGACAAGGACAAGAACTACGAGAATATAGAGCAGGTAGAACGCTATCGCCGCGATGAAGTTCATATCGGTATTCAGGTAACTCGGGATATACTTCTTAAATGTCGGAAGTATGACGAACCATATCATGACTCCATCGAGGATGAGAAGTGTAAGAAGACCAGAGAAGTAAGAGAGGATGTATGCAAGCATAGAAGTAAGGGTTAGGAGGGAATTTAAACTTTTGGTACGATCGCGAGTTCTGATCGGATCCATGCTTCATAGGAAGCATTGGCTTCGACCGTTGCGAGCTTCATGATACAGGGAACCTAATACTTATGATTCGCGAGAATATGCGCTTCGAGTTCATCATACTTCTCGGGAAGCGTTTTATAGAGAGTCACGATCTCCTCACTCTTCGTGAGAAATCCTTCCCACCAAAATGTACTCTCTATAGGAAATGAGTTCGCGCAGGCGATAAGCCTCTTATTCAGAAGCGCACTTGTCATGATAGCAGCTTCTGGCTTCGATGGATGGGTCACGTAGACAGTGAGGAAGGACATATTCTTAATAGGTATAGGATGGTAGAGGTCTTTTTTCTTCTAAATATGGCACTTCTCTAATTGTATGAGTCTTTAGATCTGCAATTCATTTAACTCCCCTAAGCATGCCACCTGAGTTGCTGTATCCTATAATTTCAACAGTTGAATCATCAATATACTTAGGCGCAAAAGTTTTTGCAATCATTTTTTCAATTAAGCTAGCTCATTGAAACTTGCGTATATCAATTAATTTCTTTTCTTTTATTGCAAATAAATAAAATGAGTCTCCATCGCTCTCTTGGGTATCGAGTTTGACTGATAAAAGGTTTCATTCTTGCCAATCTATATAGGTAGTTATATAAATATTTTTCTTTGGTGATTTTGGCAATAATGAGATAAGGTTTTGAGAAAGTCTTTTTGTTGTTTTAGTTTGACAGTCATATGAATAAATAAATATTTGTTTTATATTAGCCCAAAACGATTTTGTCGCTACTAGAGTATTCCAATCATACAAATCAAATGGAGCAACTAGTAAAGTATAATAGAGTGTATTATTAGATTTGATATAGCTGCCACCAGCGACAACTTTTCAAGGTAATTCACTTACCTCAAGAAATGGTTCAGTTTTATTGGCGAGGGTACATGCTTCTTTTTTTGAAACAGTATTCCACCCATAAGCAAATGTATTCTGACTCAAAAGAATTCCAACGAGGAGAACAAAGAGAACGACAAAAGATTTCATAAGAATAAAGGTTAGTTTTTAGATAAATACTCGTTTCGCTTTCTTTTTCCCCATTTCGATAAGTGTACCTTCGTGGGAAATAGTAACGAGAAACTTCGCATCAGTGATAATCTCACCCTTTACTCGAACAGAATTCCCAGCAAGAGCATTTCTAACATCTCAGGAGGTTGAACAGAACCCAATTGTTTTGAGGAGATCAGATATTGTTATTTCAGGTGTGTCGAGTTTTTGGGATTCAATACTGGAAGTATCATTTACATCGTATGATTTCCCATGATACATCATCTCGATACGGTGTGCGAGTTCGACTTTCAGAACATTCGGATGCTCACCTCATTCGAGACGTTTGCGGATGACATCGACTTCTTCGAGTGTCGCATCGGTCGCGAGTTCGAAATACTTGAGGATGAGATCATCCTGGATATTGATAAGCTTCTGGTGCATATCGTGAAGTGGCTCGTCGATAGCCACAGTATTTGGACTTGTCTTCGACATCTTCTTCCCGTCAGACCCGACGAGGAGATCGAAGGTCATGATATCCTGTTTCGGGAGTCCGTGAGCCTCCATGAGAGTACGTCCAGCGAGGAGATTAAAATATTGGTCATTGCCTCCGAGCTCGACATCGCAAGCTCAGTATTTCTTCGCGATAGCGACAGAGTCATAGCCCTGCATGATCGGATAGAGGAACTCCTGGAGAGAAATACGGACTCATCACTTGTATCGCTTCGAGAAGTTATCTCTATCAAGCATCTCTGCGACCGAGAAGTTCTTCGCGAGTTCACCCACTCATGCGAAGTTCACTCTATCGAGTCACTCACTATTGTAGTAGACTTCTATCTTCGAGAGATCGAGGACTTTCGCAAATTTATCCAAGAAGAGTTTAGCATTTTTCTCCGTCTCAGCACGCGCGAGCATAGGTCGCTCTGCATCTTTATCGCTCGCATCTCCGACCTGAGCTGTCGCATCTCAGATGAGGAGAACGATCTTGTGTCCGAGCTCTTGGAAAGCCTTCAGCTTCAGTATCGGTACCATATGTCCGATATGAACAACGGTTCCTGATGGGTCGATCCCGAACTTGATGACGAGTTTTTCTCAGGCAAGAAGGCGTTTCTCGAGATGGTCTCGATCGATGACACGAGAGACTCACTTGGTGAGGAGGTTATGTATAGCAGTATTTTGTATCATATCTAGCGAATAGTAGGAATGAGGAGTCAAGAAAATGTTGTTGGCACCTTCAGAGTGGAAGTATGAGCAGAGAGTGATGGAAGGGGGAGGGTGATTTTTTCAGATCGTGTACTATCGAGTATAGTATCGTATCAAGATGAAAGATAAGAGAAGTAGCTCAATTCTATAGTGTCTTTCACTATTCGGAAGGTTCGCAGAGAGATGATCGGAGTAGAGCTTTTGGCGAGACGACAGTCATCGTAGAGTTTCATGAGATTTCCATTCTGGAAATAGATGAGTGATCGCTCACAGGGGAGTTGTCGGTTACTCGTGAGGAAGAGAAGTCACCTATTTGGTGTGAGCTCGACAGAGAGAGCCGTATTGATAATGAAGTGATAGAACTTTTTTACTCGTATATCATAGATCGAAACACGATTCCCTTCGATAGAAGGAGCGTAGAAAAGGATATATTTACCTCGGATCAAGCGAGAATCGATAATGAGACAGGATTTGAGATATTCTTTTCAGATAATATTTTTTGCTCGAGGAGAGGGGATATCTCGTCTGAGTGAGTTATAGCAGTCAGGGTCATCATTTGGTCCGTGAAGGAGAAGCTCGGTAGCAAATTCTTTATTCTGATAGGTTTTTATGATTTTTCTACGGAAGACGATGCTCGTGGTATCATCTGTCTGAGTGATCGAGACACCAGGGGCAAGAGTACGACGATATGTGATAAATCCATCTTCCTCGCTCGCAAAAGTAGAAATAGGGAGCGCGGCACAAATGATGAAGAGAAAAATAATTTTTTTCATGAGATATTAGCGGGTTTTTTTGAGTTTTTTGGTATCGAGTTGATACTGATATCGAGAAAACCAGGATTCACCAGTAGATTGGTCATGCTGCTCTATATCGAACTGGATACGTCCGTCACCGAGAGATTTATACGGTCCACGAGCATAGCAGAGACTTTTTGTAGACTTTGGATATGCTTTCTCTTTTTCTATCCTGATGGGGGAAAATGCTGGAACAGTCACTATTGTATCTGGTCATGTGGTACAGGTATTTCTCTTGAGAAGATGAAGAAACGAATAGGATAGGTACCATCGGTCAAGCCAGTAAAATTTCCCATATACATCACCACTCGCGGAGCGGATGGTCGGAGAGAAAGTAACTTTGGACCTAGCACAATCGAATGTAACGAAAAATGCTCACTTATTCTTTATAAATCCATACTCACTATAGGGACTATTTCCCGCTTTTCTATAACGACCAAGCATCTCACTCGATGAAAAATTATGGATGAAGTAGTAGAGCTTCCCCTGATATTTGAGAAATTCATCCACCTGAGGATACTCACCTGGCCAGTAGATATAGAGCTCCTCTCTGTGAATACCATCAGGGTAAGTACAGGCATCATTTTTCAGAAGACTCGTTGCGTGAGCAAGAGTAGGGAAAGCGAGAATGATGAAGATGAGGAGGAGTTTTTTCATATTTTATTTCTTTGAAAAAGAAAGACTCTGGAAAAATCGAGAAAAAAAATCGGCTATTTCTTTCGGTACTAGTATATCAGGGGGACCAACTAAAATAGAATAGGAGCCATCGATATCCTTTCTGAGTATATATTCTGTTTCTTTGCGAGTAACAGGAACAGATCGTGATCATTCATCAGAAAGGGAAAATTTTCATTTTCAAACAATAGAAATATTTCACCCTGGTAATGCAATAGCCCTAAAAAATAGAACTGTATGCAACGGGATTGTATTCTCCCTGTGTCTCATATTATGTAGCATAGTTAGACTATTTTATCGATAAGTCAGTATTCCAGTGCCTCTTCTGCTGTCATATAGTTGTCTCGATCACAGTCTTTGCGAACTTTGTCGATCTTTTGTCATGAGTGTTTCGCGAGGATACCGTAGAGGACTTCTCCAGTACGAATGATATGATCTGCAGCAATCTTGATATCGATCGCTTGACCCTCCATGCCTCCGAGAGGTTGATGGATCATGATCTCAGCGTGAGGAAGGGCATAACGCTTTCCTTTCGCACCACCACAGAGGATGATAGATCCCATAGAGGCAGCGAGACCGACGGCAACAGTGATTACATCAGGCTTGATCGACTGCATCGTATCATAGATAGCCAGTCCTGCGGTCACATGTCATCCCGGAGAATTGACATAGAGCGTGATAGGAGCTTTTGGATCAGCTTTCTCGAGATAGAGAAGCTGAGCGATAATAGTATTGGCCACAGCACTATCAATCGCATCTCCGAGGAATATCACTCGGTCCTCGAGGAGTCGAGAATAGATATCATAAGCTCGCTCTTGTCCTCCGATCTTATCGATGATGGTTGGGATGAGGAAATCAGAAATAGGTTTTCTCGATTTTTTTAACTTAGGCATAGAAGGAAAATGACGATATAGTGAATCCCAGTATAGAGAAAAATAGGGGAATGCCTAGAAAATAGGCGAAGAAACTCTTGACAGATACATATATCATTTCTTAAGGAAATTTCATTTTTTGCAAAAAACGTAAACTTATGGTAGTCTCTAGACATGAGAACTCTTTTTTTCCACGAATCCTTCCTCAAACGGTGAGGTGCAGAGCGTATGGTTATCGATACCGCCACGATACTCTGAGCAGATATAGCAACGGCCATCTGGTCTACTCGCTCATACGAACCGACGGAGCTCGGATACCATAAACAAGCCAAAGAAGTCTTTCCAGAATACCACACTGGCTGGGTAGGATACATACGGATGAAGTGGCACTTCTTTTTTTCAGGAGAAATCACAAAATGATACGAAAGAGTCATATTGTCCTGAGAGGCATCAAGCGCCATACACCTTATCTGAAAGTGAGTAAGAACATTTTACTACGCACATAAGCTC
>CAYVAG010000005.1:60048-70374 GCA_964449265.1 uncultured Candidatus Peribacteria bacterium | reverse complement strand
TTCTCTGATACGATATCTGCAGGATCAAACAAGAGTGAGAGAACTCTCTATTATGAGAAAGTAGATGCCGGGCTCGGCGATGCAGTAGAAATGCTTGGCACTGTCAGGAACAAAATCCGCACAGAAGTACTCTGACTCTCTCCTGCCTATACTGCAGATGAGATCGTATGACAGATCATCGGGGGAGTGATCGGGAATGGGAACCCAGGCACAGGAGGAGGGAGTAATACCGCATCTACTCCATTATGATGAGGGAAAAGTTGCATGAGTACTCCTTTTTGATCAATAGGAATTACTCAGGTTACTGATGGTACTGATATCGGTATCGTACGTGTAGCAAAGGATAATTCATGTCGTACACAGATATTCCGTTGTAATAATGGGAATTTTGAGAAATTTGGCGAGGAATGAAAATCCTGTCCTGTTAACCCTAGGAAGCCATTCCCAAACTATCTTCCCCCTTCAAATATCTCATGTAAATCAACCGACTCAAGTTATAATAATAAAATTGCCTATAGTGATATGTTCTCTGATTTTGAATATGCTGGAGGGATCATCGGACAAGAAGATCGTGTAAGTGCTCTACGCGGTGAACCAGATGGGCTCAATCCTGATGATTTCTGAAAATACCAAGTGTGGAAGTATAAATGATCAGAGAACTCTTATGACTCATTTCGTACTGTTGCGATCACTCGAGTTCCAGATGATCGTACTCGTATATCGCTCTGAGTAGATCCGAAGATAAAAGATGGAAAACTTTTTCCTGAAGTAAAGTGGAATGATGCTAATAGGAAATTACTTATTAACGATAGTGGAATATTTACAAAATACGATGATTGTATTGGTTGTGCAGGTGGTTGGCATATGATGACTTCTGCTTGAGTGTTGAATGCCTTTTCTCAGTGTCCTGGAGATGTTGGAGATCTTGGGAACAGAAACACTGTAGTACTTATGGATACACGAACATCAGCCATACAGGGTGCGGGGACAGATTTTGCTAAGGGTGCTTTCGTAAATATAGATGCAGGACAACCAATCACTTATACAACTAGAACACAGAAAACTACATCTTTCAAGAACAGTGTTCCAACTGATTGGACTGATGTGGATACATATTCTAATATCTCTCAAGACAGAGTATCACCTGGGCAATCTGTAGCACTTCCTGGTCTCTATACTGATAATAATTGGTATATGAACTATGCTCCACAGAAATGAGGAACATGTCCTGCTACTCCTGGAAATCCTGGTTATGATCCTACAAATACGACACTCAATGCTCTCTGATGTGTATTTAAGAGAAATGGTGGAGCTGCTGGATCGAGATGACTCCCTTCAGGACGATAATTTGGAGATTATCATCGAAAGATCCATAGCACTTCTAACCCCCTTTGATTATATTTTCTACCTTTCGATATGAAAATCCTTTTCGTGCCAAGGCTTGGAAAAATTTCATTTTCTCCTTGGGATCGCTTATATTGTATTTCGAGAGATATCGCTTTATTTCTTTTTCGAGTCATGCACTTTCGTCTATTTCTTCCATTAGACTCATGATCTCGTCGCGAAAGTATGGGTATTTTCGCATGAGCGTTAGCATGATAACTTGGTTTGATTTTCCTTTTCGAGAGAGGTTTTCTATCTGAGATGAGATTGAGTTTTTATAGTTTCCCCAGTCTCGTATCTCTTCCATGGTTTCTTCGAGTTTTTCTTGGATCATGTTTTTCGGGAATCATTTCAGAGTGAGCTTTCTCATGATCTCACTCTGTCCCCGAGAGAGCGAGAGAAATGTACGTAGCCACATATCGAGCATGAGCGATTCGCTATAGCCGATTTCTTCGAGGAGATTGGTTATATCCCCCTGAAACTTCTTTTTTTCGAGATACGCAAAAAGCTTTTTCTCACTCGGTGCATAGCGAGATATGTAGTTACTGATGCGAAGAGTGAAGTTCATAATTTTTAGATAGTGTCTTCTATTGGAAACCTCTGCATAAAATATTCTTGTAATGATGCAACTGCATCATGAGCATCAGTTCAATCAGCACTAATACTGATTGTTCCTCAATGAGGAACACACAATAGCAGGAGGTCTATTATTTGCTTTGCGTCTGCGCTACGACCATTGTAGGAAATAGTAATTCTTGAAACAAATCAATCAGCAATCTTTTTCACTTTTGCACTTGGTCGGGCGTGAAGCATATTTTTTCCTGAAAGCTCTATCGTGCAATTACATAAACTTTCCCTAGCATTATGTATAACTTCTGTATTTTTATTCATGCTATAAGTTATCTATGAAATTTTTTATGTGCTTCTTTGAGCTTCGGGTTGGTCATGTGGGTATAAACCTGAGTCGTTATAATCGAGGCATGACCCAAAAGTTCCTGTATGATACGGATATCGGCACCGTTGGTGAGGAGTGTCGTCGCGAAGCTATGGCGAAGGGTATGAGCGTGCATATTTTTCAGTATCCCTGCCTGCAGCCCATAGGACTTCACCATATTGGTGATAAAAAAGCGTGAGAGTCGTACTCACTCATCTCAGAGATGAATACTTTTTATATTGTCTTCAGAGAAATTATGTCGGATAAAAAGAGGAGAAAAATCATCCTCACGAGCTTCGAGATATGATCGTATCGCATCGCGAGCCCCTTCTGTGAGGTAGACGACGCGGATTTTGGAACCTTTTCCGCGTACTGCGAATTCGAGAGTATCGAGATTCACATCGTTTCGGTCGAGGCTCGTGAGTTCTGAGATACGCAGACCAGTCGAGTATATGCACTCGCATATGGCATAGTCACGAAGTCATTGGATGTCGTCTCTGGGTATCGCCTCGAAAAATCGGACAATCTCTTCGTTCGTCAGAAACGTGACTTCACGATCGGGTGGTTTCAGGAGATCGAGCATCGTCGGATCGAGAACTTTCAGTCATTCTTTTTTTAGGTACTTGAGCCAGGAGCGGAAGGTGATGATATGGGCGTTGATCGTCTTTACAGAAAGATCATCTTTCGAGAGATCGAGACGAAAGGCATCGATGTCATCTTTGGATATATCTTCGACTTGGATAAGTATTTTATTTCTGAGCTCTGCTCGAAGTTCTCTATTTTCCCTACGCTTCTCTGGGTGAGTATCGAGAAATATCTCACGGTGATTCCGTAAAATATTCTCATCATCCTTCGCGAGGCGCGGATCGAGGTACACAAAAAATCTCCAGAGATGAAACTCATACTGCTCTAAAGTACGCATACTTCTCCCTTTATGGAGGCGGAGATAGGTTAGGAATTTTTCGAGAGATTCGATGACGTTCATGGCATCATACTACACACTTCTCTAGAGAAAACAATAAAAAATCCCGCGATATGCGGGATTTTTTCTAGAACAATGCATCTACTACTTTTCTTTTCAGATCGTATTCTACTTCTTTGAGCGTGCCTTCACCATTTACAGCAAACACCTTTCCTTTCTCATCTTTGAAGACTTTCTTATATGTCTCGATGATATCTCATTGTGTCTTTCGGATAAAGTTTCTTTTATCATTTCGAGTCATTTTCTTTCCTTCTGGAGAGTAGACGAGTGAGTTGATGAAATCAAGTCCAAGAAGCGTTCCTTCTGATTTTTTCTCTGATTTTGTCAGACTTGTATTCTCTTGCATGGCTCGTTTCTTGAGTCGTGAGAGGGATTCGTCGAGAGAGATAGTGAGCTCTATAGTTGTAGCGTTATCGAAGAGCTCTCGGTATATCGAATTTCTCCACCAGAGAAGTCCACTACGAAGCTGATAGTCACTCATACCGAGCATGAGTCCGCGTACAATAAGTGTCTGTACTCCTCGATCAAGGATGACGATATGTCATTTTTTCATTGCTGGTATAACTTCACGTTCTATACGATAGAGGAGGTCTGCAGCCTGGAGGAACAGATTGGTTTCTGGAAGTACACGCTCGTCGAATTTCTTGAGAGACTCATTTTGTTTCAAAAAGTCACCGAGGATAGGACAATTCTTCCATGAAGATATGGTTACTTTTTTCCCTTCTCGTTCGAGAAGTTTTTTGAGTATACGTATCTGGGTGGATTTTCCTGATCCATCTGATCCCTCGAAGGTGATCAGAGTTCCAGGAAGGGCATGACAGTTAGAGATATTTGGACGCATAGATCTGATTCTAGAGTTAAAAATGCAAAAGTGACGGTTTATTTTTTCTCGCGGCGCTGGATTCCCATGAGTTGAACATCGTATTTTTTCTCGAAGTAGTCCGCAATTTTCTCGATGAAAAGGGGTGTTGTCTTGTAGACTGGAGCGATACCGTCGATCACATGAATCCCGTTTTCTTCGGCGAGGATATCGTATCCTTCGATCACTTTTGTTTGGAATTTCTTAAAACTCTCGATGATATTATCACTGTAGCGAACATCCATACCAGCTTCATAGTGCTTGAGAGGGTTGCGTCCTATCGCTCGCTGAGCTGCTACTTCCACGGGTATACGGAAATAGAAAGACATATCAGGCACAGGGAAGTATGCATCGTAGAAAGGCTTCAAATGTTCCATCTTGAGTCCACGAGCGTACCCACGAGCAAGAGCGGTATACATATAACGATCACAGAGAACAATCATACCAGCACGAAGTGCGCCGCGCATTTCTGTGAGGTATCGCTCGATAAAGTCTGAAGCATATATAGTATCGAATACTGCTGCCGGCATATGCAGATCTTTTTTCTTGAGTTGTTTCTGCATTTCATGGATCTTTATAGAAGAGTTCCAGATGCTATGAACGCAAAAAAACCCATTGGATTCAAGAAGGTTTTTGGCTATCAGAAGTTGAGTAGATTTCCCAGATCCATCAGATCATTCGACAATGATAAGAGTTCCAGGACGTTCTTCTGTAGAGAAAAATATCTCTTTTTTCTCTTTAGGGAGAGGAGTATTTGCGGGTTTCTTTTTGGCAATAGGCATAAACAAAGGAAAGTTACTAAATCAATATATGAAAAAACCGCTCTCTCGTCAAAAGAAGTGGTGTATTTCGCCTAGCGATTTCTATAAAAAGTGTTCCTGATACATTTTTGTGTACAATAATTCTTACTAAATTGAGTACATATAGCTATCCTGTATATGATTATTCCATATGCACGGAGGAGTATATCTATATTTAGAATATGCTCACTGTGAGCGTAGAGGCTCTTATTTTTATAAAAATACTTGGTCAAGTATATATTTTGGGTTTTCATTGATGCTCGAAAGTGCAATTATTGCCTCTTCTATTTTTTCATATGATAGGGTATCTTCTCATATTCTCATGGAGAGAGAAAGAATTTCTAGCGCTTCGTCCTGACTTATGTTGGCTTTATAGAGGAATGAAAGAAGTCATTCTTTATCTCATCATGCATATCCTGTTATCAGGCCTATCGTCTCTGGATCTATGTTTACGGTCTTTTCTCTCTCAAAAAATACAAGAGATCGTGATCGTATAGTATCGATAATACTCTCTACCCCAGACACAACGAGGAGTATACGAGCATATTCAGGAGGTTCTTCGAGAATTTTTAGTATCGCATTCATGGCTTCGGGAGTAGCTTCATCGAAGTCTATAAGCACATAGAGAGATTTTCCACTGTAGGGGATATCTCCTATCTCTCTTTCGAAGAGGCGCATATTTTCTATAGAAAGGTGTTTTTTTTCTTCATCTTTTCTATATATGTAGATATCAGGATTTTCTCCAGTAGAGGTGGTCTCCCAGTCGATACTTTCGGTGAGCCCAAAAAGAGTCATACATCTTTCCGCAGTTCATCTATCTACTATGAGAGGAAGTGTTGCTCATTGTTTTTTCAGGATTTTTTCGATGATGTTCCAGGACTTCTGTTGCATATTGTCGATTTTCTCTATAATAAAGAGAATTGCAAGTTTTTATGCGCAGCCGGATTTTCGCACTTCTCATACTCATAGTCTTTCTTTTTGTGCCAGGATATCTATTTTGGTATTTTATCTATACCAAGCAATCATCCCTTATATTTATAGCGCCGAGTAACGTTTCATTTCGTGTCACTCTTTCGGGAAAGTTTTGATTTTCATACTTTCCTCTTTTTGATAAGGTTTTTTCCTATGAAAGTCAGTGTACTGGTTCATGTATACTCTCCCCGATACCACCACTCCACTACGATGGATATATAGATAGTCCTAACTCGATGAGACAAGAGCTTTCTCTTGATCTTTCTCTCGACGAAGAACTCAAGATTCCTCTCGACCTTTCATCTCTTCTAAGGTTCGAGCATGTGGCTACTCTCATATGAGATGATCTCAATCTCATAGATTCTTTGATCATCGAGGCGCAGAAATCTCTCTCCTGAAAACTTGTGCCTCTCTGACAATCGCGAGGTGCCAATGTACTTGCATGGCAAAATAGCGACTCTCGCTCTCTCATATGAGAAGTATGAAGTGGAGGATTTGTTCCATATTTTTCTCTCCCTTTTCCTCTTCTGAGCGGCTCTCTCGATATGTCTAAGTCAGCCTATATGCTCCATGCTCTGAGGGGTGAAAAATTCCTCGTATCTCTCGATGGAAAAATCAGTGTCCCCTATACGCTCGATATGCCTATAGTTTCAGCCAATCTATGATCTACCATAACAGCTACTACAAGAAGCGCGTCATATATATATGAGGATGCTACATGGAGAGAGAATCCTCGATTTACCATGTTTCTGGATATCAATGACACTATACGTATCGGCTATATCGACAAAGATGATAGAGAAAAACGAGCACTCTCGAATATCCAAGATTCGGCTTCTCTCTTCTTTCTCGTAGATCGAATCACTGGAGATATATCACCCCTATTTTCATGAAAAGATATCGAGGCTCTTATTTTTTATGATGGTATGCCTGCTTGTATAGATGTTGAGGGAAAAATATTTATCATCTCTTATACATAAACTCTCATGATTTTCGATACTCACTCACACTGCTACTGGGATACACTCGAACCTCGTATCGATGATATCGTTTCGAATATGCATAAGATGAATGTCACAAAGGCAGTACAAATAGGCTGTGATAGGGAATCATCGAAAAAAGCTATCACCCTTGCAGAGAGATTTCCCGGAATCTTCTACTCGACAGTGTGATATCACCCAGAAGAAGCACAAGACCATGATATTCTTGAGTCGGCCTGAGAGATTTTAGAATTGGAAAAACTTATTCAAGAAAATCAGCATATTGTCGTAGCAATAGGGGAGACGGGATTTGATTTCCACTATCTCGATGGATCAGATGGATGAAAGATCCGAGTAGACATAAATAACCTTTCTCCAAAAGCAAAAATCCAAATAGAAAATCAGAAACACTGGTGGCTCGTACAGTGGAAACTTGCAAAAAAATATAATCTTCCTCTTGTCATCCATACTCGCGATGCTCGCGATGCGACAATTGCATTCATGCGTGAGAATAGTATTGATCGATGTGTGATGCACTGTTTTTCTGAAGACTGGGATTTTGCTCATGAACTTCTCGGATTTTCTTCTGAGATATATTTTTCATTCTCAGGTATCCTCACATATAAAAATGCTCAAAAAATCCAAGAAGCAGCTTCCAAGATACCACTTGATCGTATCCTCATCGAGACGGATAGTCCATTTCTCTCGCCGCAGATAGTCCGATGAACCCTCAATGAGCCAGCAAATACACGCTATGTTCTCGATAAGCTCATCGAGCTCCGTAGTGAGTGATATGAAGCTATAGAAAAGAGCGTCTATGAAAACGCTCTGAGATTCTATAATCTAGAGTAGAATCTAGGTATATGTATTTGTATCGTTGACGAAGTATCCTCTGTAGTCTTTTTCTGCGATCACACCTTTATCTCTGAGAGTATCAGCATATTTTTTCATAGTGATCATCCCTTCTTCTGTTCCTGTTTCGATTGCTGTGGGTATCTGCTGGAATTCTCATTTGGCGATGAGGTTTCGTATACCAGAAGTTACATACATAATCTCACGGATAGCGAGACGTCCTACCGTATCGACTCGTGGAATGAGACGTTGTGCGAGTGCTCCGATAAGAGAGTCAGCGATACGTGTACGTATCTGATTCTCTATTTCTGAAGGGAAGAACTGTATGATACGAGAGAGCGTCTGGACACTTCCTGAAGTATGGAGTGTCGAGAATACGAGGTGTCCTGTCTCAGCGAGAGAAAGGGCGATATCCATAGTCTCAGCATCACGGATCTCACCAATCATGATGATATCGGCATCTTCGCGCATCGCTGAGCGTATAGCATTGCGAAATGATGCAGTATCTCTTCAGACTTCACGTTGAGAGATGAGAGATTTTTTGTTATGAAAAATATATTCTATCGGATCTTCTATAGTGATGACATGTTCTGATCGAAATTCATTGATCGCTTCTATCATCGATGCCATGGTAGTAGATTTCCCACTTCCTGTTGGTCCAGTGATGAGAAATAGTCCTTGTTTTGCTTGAAGTACTTTCGAGAGGCTTTTTGGAAGGCCAAGTTCTACCAGATTTTTGATCTGTTCTGGAATCTTACGAAGAGCTATAGCCATATGCCCCATGTACATATAGGCATTTCCTCGATAGGATGAGCCGTTCTTATGTACATACCCGAAATCTATCTCCATATTTCGCTTGTAGTAGGATATGCGCTCTTTCTTTCCGTAGAGGAGGGTATAGAGAAAGTCGAACATCATGATCTTATCAGGATGCGTAGTCATCGCACTTGGCACAAGATCTCACTCGACACGTATGACGATCTGTTCTCCTTCCTTGATGTGGATGTCGGATGCACCCTTTTGGATAGCCTCATCGAAGAGATTTTGGAGTATCATAGAAGATATTAGTTATCTTCAGTGTATCATATGATTCTCTAGGATGCAAAAATCTGATAAAAAAACCAACACTATTTGGTTGGTTTTTCAGGATTTTTCGAAGAATGGACTCATTCTATGATATTTCTCACTTGTGAGAGCGCTTTTCGTGGTATCATCCAGGTATTTTCTCCGATTCTTACCACGGGAATGTTTGCATCTTCGAGAGCGCCCAGAGCTCTTTCAGTAGTTGCCTTTATCGCACCAGTTGAACGAGAGGGGATAGAAATAGCTCCAGGAAACATGACTGAGCGTACCTCATCTCAGAGGTTTGTATGAGTGTTATAGTGTGACATGGGAATCATTTATATTGATTTTTTTTAGAAATCAAGATTTTATTTAATTTTCTCAAGCCAACTCTCATATATGCTCATATCTACCATCTTCAGACTCGATGGAGTCTCGGCGATCGTTTTTCTTAGAGATGTCATCGTGATCTCATGTCACTGGAGGTGCTTCTCCGTGAGTTTCCCACTCTCTGCCTCGTCGAGAAGCTCGAGGAGATCCTGACTCGCATCACGAGCGACTTCATCACAGATAGCCTCGATATCGGCTGAGACGTATCCTTCGGTGAGTTTCGTGAGCTCATCGTAGTCGAGCTTCGCATGGGGGCGTCAGTTCTTTTCTATGTACATCTGGAAGAGCGCCTTTCGTGCGACATCGTCTGGAGGTCCGAGGTAGACTTTTTTATCGAGGCGCCCAGATCGCAGGATCGCAGGATCGAGGTGATCTGGACGATTGGTCGCGGCGATGACGATGAGGTTCGGACAGTCTTCGAGTGCGTTGAATTCCTGGAGAAATT
The DNA here is from genome assembly GCA_964449265.1 of uncultured Candidatus Peribacteria bacterium. GTDB lineage: Bacteria > Patescibacteriota > Gracilibacteria > BD1-5 > UBA2023 > JAGOMW01. Next base: position 60,715 of record CAYVAG010000005.1, on the reverse strand, counting down.
GGCTCACTTCCTCGGCTTTATTGGCGTCGACATTATTGGTCCGTGCTGATACGAGTGAGTCAATCTCATCGAGAAAGAGGATGATCGCTTCGTTTTCTGCGGCTTTCTTGGCTGCTGTGAAGAAGTCTTTTATATTCTTCGTCGTCTGGTGAAGATACGATGAGCCGAACTCTCCCATATTCTTCGATATGAATCCACACCCGAGCTCTTCGGCGAGCTTTTTCGTGATGAAGGTCTTTCCTGTTCCTGGAGGTCCGTAGAAAAGCATACCAGTGGGAATGGAGATTTTAAATTTCTCATATTCACTATAGAGGCGTTCGAGGAGCGCATTGTTTTTTGCTTCTTTTTCTGTAGAGGATGTGGGAATTCATTTTTCTTTCCGCATCTTCTCGACGAGGAACTTAAAACGAAGTGGCTTGATGAAGCTTTCCGTGAGCTCTTTTTTCAAGCCATCCATACCAGCGACTGCTTCGAATCAAAATGGCTTTCCCTCGATGCGAGAAAATCTCTGTACTTCGACTTTTATACTTGGCTCATCCATCGCACTTCCTGTTTTTGGCGGAGTAGTAGGACTAGGCGATGGATTGGTGTTGCCTGAAACTGGACGCGGAGTGATGACCTCATCGAGGTTCTTGTTGTCCCGGTTGTGAATCCGGGTGCCCATGGC
>CAYVAG010000005.1:22506-60031 GCA_964449265.1 uncultured Candidatus Peribacteria bacterium | reverse complement strand
TCGAGGTTCTTCATCATACTTGATGCGCGCTCGACATCGGCCTGCATACTCGCAAGGGATGCCTCGAGTCCTGCAAGGTCGGTGATATCATCCTTCGATTTCGTGAAGTCACGAAACTCTGGGGAGCTCGTGATCGACTGAAAAAATGTATCGAATCCTGTGGGAGCTTTTTCTGGAGTGGGCATAGTAAATAAGTTAATCTTTAAGTTTTTCTTGGTATCACTTCATCATCACTATCATCCGTTCGAAACTTTCCACCTGGAGTTCGAGTCGTTTTTTCTGGAGTTCGAGCGGAGTACGATGAGATGACTCTGTCGTTGTTTTTATCTGTGTTTCGAGAGAGAGTATGAGTCACCTGAGTGTATCACGATTTTTCTCGAGGAGCAAGAGTATCGCATTGATCGGCTCGAGGATTTCTCGCTTTACCCAGCTTCCATATTTCGAGAAGTTAAATATATCTTTGTATTTCGAGTTTTCGAGAATTTTTCGAAGCTTCGTTGTATCACTCGTCGCGGTCGATGCGAGCTCAGATATAAGAGCATTGGATTCATTTATCTTTCCGAGAAGGTTTTCTTTCCATTCATTTCGTCCTGCTTCATCGAGGAGACGTGTGGCTTCATCGCTGGTAGTATCGAGAGACTTCGATGCTCTGTCTATCTTCGAGAAGAGTTCTTGTATACGGTGCTCAGTATCGTTGGTCATGAGAAGTACCTGGTAAGCAAGCCATGAGAATGCCCGACCAAATACAGATATAAAAAATATCCCGAGTGTATAGACGATAGCCATCATCCCACCGTAGAGGAGTCCTGCTGCCATGAGCGCAAGGATGATAGGATCTGAGTCACGAGATCGTCCGACACTTTGTATGAGTTTTCCGCCACCAAGTGCGATATCTTTCAGATTCGAGAAGAGCGCTTCTTTCTTGCTCTCTATACTATGGGGAAGAGCAGATGTTCCCAGAAATGGCTCTTCGAAGGTTGTCTCGAAGTATGAGAGAGCATTTTTTATCTTTTCTTTCTCAGTATTCTTAAAGATACTCTTGCCTACGACATAGTGATCATCGGTGATCACGACATCTGCCATACGAGTGTAGTGGTACGCTCGTCTCGAGAGCTTCGCGAGGAGTATGAGAAATACTATCCCATAGAAAAATCCCAGCACTACGAGCACAGAGAGTATGACTCCGATCGGCCCTGCAGCAAGCCCAAGAAATCCGAATATCGCGGTGATGATCGCGAGTGGTATGCTTGCCCATTTCACGATCGCGAGATAGTCACGCTTCACACTCATAGAGAGCTCATCGGGAGATATCCACTCATAGAGAGCGAATCCTCGTTCTTTCACGTCGTTTTCGACTTGTGCTGGTATGTTCTCTGCGGGAGTTTCTGGTATATATGTATGAGTCCGTGTAAGCATGGGATGATTATAGTTTTTTTCTCATGAAATCAAGGATTTAGAGACGGATTCTCACTTTCTCGAGACTCTCGATATGTGTATCGAGTCGTGTATTCGCGAGAGTGATAGCATCCGTTCATCCTGGCATGGTAGTCTGGATCTCTGTATTTTGCTCGATAATCTCTCTGAGTTCGCTCTCGTGGTGACTCATCCAGTTTCATAGTATCGACTGACAGTCTCGCATATACCCTACCATCCAGGTTTGCTCGGTAGAGATGAATTCTTCGAGCTTCGCTCTCGCTTCTTTCGAGAAGTGTCATCATCCCTTATTGATGACTTTTACAGGCTTCTCGAGGTGAGTATACGCCTCTCCGAGAGTCTGAAGTGTGATGCCGAATTCCTCGACAAGGAGTGGATCGATGCCTTCTTTTTCTTCATCATCTTTTTTCAGTTTCTCCAGAAGTCATTGCTTCTCGAGAAGGAGTTCCTTCACTTCGAAATATTTTTCTAGATTCCTATACACTCGAAGCTGGAGAGCCTTCCATATGCCAATACCCATGAACAAAAGGGGAAATAGAGTGAAAATGATAGCTTCACCAGAAAATTCACTCGAAAGGATAATCAGTCCTATGATAAGAAATCCTGTGCCAACTCAAATAAAGGATAAACAAAAAGAAAGCATATCTCGTACGCTCGATGCTGGTCGACCATTCACACTGACACCTTTTGTGATATTTTCAAGGATGAATTTCTGGAAATCTTCCTTGCGATAGAGGGTAGGCATAATATCTCAGATAAAAACTAAAGTTTCTCGATCATCGTATCCAGTTTCTCGATGTTTTCTCGTAGTTCCACCATAAGTGGCTCAGTACGAGCTGACTGGAGAGCGAGAGTCTCTTCTCATCATCCGACTTTCACTCGCAATTCTCTCATTTCTCCTTTTGACTCTTCGAGCTCGCTGAGTCGAGTAGAGAGAAATGATCTGAGAGCTATGAGTGGCTTTACGATGTCTCATTTCAGAGAATTTATATATTTCACCGAGTCGAAGAGATTTCATTTATTCGCCTTTTTCTCTGCTATTTCGAGTTTCAGTATATATTCACTCACTTTCGCGAGACTTGCAGATAAATCAGAAAAACCACTTCTGAGCTTCCCGAAGTCCATATCTTCTTGGAAATTTGCCTCTATCTCTCTACTCTTTTCTTTGATCGTGGGGGTGAGAGACTGAATATGAGATCAGAGATTTCAGAAGGCGTAGAGAGGGTTAATTTTATGAATAATGTAATTTCCTAATAATCCTGTAAATAGTATTATAACAAGAGGTGAGAACGCAAAAACTATCCGTAAAACAAAGTCTCATCAAAGTAGCTGAAGATATGACTCATTAATTCCTAAAAAATTTCATAAAATTAATCAGACTTGGTATAATCCAAGAATTCATCATGTTCCAATTATAGCTAAAAGCATTGATGCGGGATTATTTCTAGAAAAAGAAATCATGCCAACTAAATCATATACATATTTTAAGGCATCTTTTATGTTTCATATTATAGATGAAAGTAGAGATAAGTTTTCATCCTTTTTCTCAATTTCAACCTTGCTTGAAATAATACCATACGCAAGTATTCATTTTTCAGAAAAAAATAACTTACTTGATATAGAGTAGTTATAGACTAAATATATAGACGCTAATAATCAAAATAATATTCATATATAAGGACTTTTCCACATGTAGTTACTATAAATATCTAAACTCGATTCTCTTCATACGTTATCTGCAAATAGGAGAATTAAAGATAGCATACCAGTAATAAGTCCACTGAGTAAAAAAATGCTTATGCCACTTTTTAGAAACCGAAAAAAAGTTGTATTTTTTAGTACAAAAAATCCTCTTTTTTGAATTTCCTTCTTCTCAGATTCTTGCAGTGTAAATTTAGTAGTCATAGCTTCCCATAAAATAATCCCCCCACTCTCGTGAAGGGAAGATAAAGATTATTTATTGAGCTCTGCTGCGAACTCTTCCTGCTCTTTTGCGCCGAGGATTTTGATATCTCGGAGCTTGGCGCTTGCCTCATCGAAGAGCTTGTTCTGTGCATCTGCTTCGGTCTTCACCTGAGCACGGTATGACTCGATGGTGTCGAAGTGATTTTTGAGCTTAGTCACATTTTCTACGAAGACACTTGCCGAGAGTACAGGCTTCGATGAGAGCTCTTCACTCTTGCGAGCAGACTCGATCGACTTATCTGTGAGCTCAGACGACATCTTATCGATCGTCTCACCCATGACGGAGATCGCTGCCATAGAGGCATCGAGGGCTTTCTGAGAAGATGTCTCGATCAGGGCGGTGGAGAGAAGTGTCTTGAATATCGGACGAGATGAGCTCATAGAGAGGGAAAGCTTGCTTGCTGCGTCGAGACGCATGAGGAGGCGCTTGCGAGCCATATCGAGGTTCCCGATGAGGACCACGAGATTTGACTGGAAATACTCCACGTGGTTGATGAACATATTGTACTTCATCTTGGTTGCTTCGTCAGTTGCTTCTGTACCTTTTGCTCGGAACTCTTCGATTTTTTTTGCGAGATATTCTTTGTACGCGACAACTTTTCCTATATTTGCGTCGATCCCGTCGAGAAATTTCTTCTGAAGTTCGATAGAGGTATTGAGTGAGTTATATGCTTGGTCGAATCCTGAGAATATCATCGCTATCTTTCCTTCGAGAGATTTCATATTAAACGCGGCTTCATCCCACTTCGAGTCGAGCTTCTTCATGAGACTTCCGAGGAGAGGGAGGCTCTTTGCCATACGCATCATCGCACCATCGTTATTGATGATTTCTTTATAGACTTCCTGGACTTCACCATTGATCTGGGAGAGTGTATTCGATACCTGCATGATCGGATCAGAGTCGACAATCACTGCCGTCTCAGATATGATAGAGTCGATCGGAGCTGTGATCTTCTCGCCGAGTGAGCGAAAATCCTTCGCTTCTGCAAAGGTCTTCTCGACATCTGCTTCTTCTGCCTGAGTGAGGGGAAGTGCTTTGATATCGGCGACGATTGCTTTTGCTTGAGTTTGTGATTGATCTTTCGGATCCTGAGTCTTAACTTGGGTATCTGCCATAGAAAAATAAATGAAAAAATAACAAGAGAATTGTATCGAAAATAAGGGAAATATGCAAGAGAATTATAGAAATTTAATTATTTAATTTCTTTTTTATGATTGAAACTACCAGGGCATTGATGTAGTTATAAAGTTCTACCCCCTTTTCACTATATGTGTATCATTCCTTTCAAAATATCTCTTCTCCTATATCTCGTACCAAAGCATAGCGAAAATAAGGATTAAAAATTTTTATTTTCTCCCTCTTTGACGGGAGAATACCACCAAGGCCATAAGTGTAGACATCAAATCACCTTTTCTCTAGAAGCCTCCTAAGCGTGTTAGTTTGTCTTCATAGCGCAATATATTCATCTACTATTGCTATTCTTTTGCTTTCTCAAAAGCTGAGCCTATCTACTGATAACTCCTTTTGTTCTTGCGTAAAATCATTTCACACATCTATACTCTGAACCTTAATTCCCTCTGGTATTGTGCCACGTAGGGCATGTCCAAATACAAGAGTCGATCTTTCTAAAAGTATAATATGCTCAATTTTCTGACGCACCACATCCTGAGAGAGCTTTACAAGAGTGCTAGCAACATTTCTGGGACTAGGGAGGAATCAGTCTAGTAATAAGGATCACCAAGAATTCTGCATAATACACAGTATTAAATTATTATATATAATAACTATTTATATAAATATTCAAGTATAAAATATTACAAAAACGTATAGTAAAAACTTGCAAAAATATATGGCTCACATATACTGTACTGATGAAGAAAAATGACATATCAGTTTCTGACATATTCGTGAAAAAATTGTCACAGAGAATGTGAAAACTCATGACCAGGGAAGATCTCGCAGAACTCTGGCTCCTCTCTGGTGGTCCGAAGTCTCGCGTGGCTTATGGGATAGGAAAAGTGAAAAATCAGGGAATCATAGAGACTATTGGTGGTGGAGTGTATTTTGTTCCAGAAATACAGGAACATGGATTGCCTCGTTCCTCAGAATGACAGAATACACATTATTGAGAGTCTACTGTAGACAATCTCTATTGGCAGATGATAGCCTTGCTTATAAAAATCCACTCTCCAAGCGGTGCGATCATCGCTCATGAGAAATCCATGGAGTATCATTTACGAGATTACTCTCTTCCAGTGGGCCTTGTCCTCTATACTCGAGATACCGAGAAGCGTATCAGGGTAGGGAAGTATGAGATACACTTCCGCACGTTACAGAGCGGAGAAAAATCATGAAACAAAAACATGTACAGAATCCTTCACGATATGAGTATGGAAGGGGAGATCGACGGTGCGAAGCTTAGATTTCTCTCCCTCGAGTCCTCTCTCCTCGATGTCGCGAGTCTGCGTATACATGACACTTGAGTCGCTGAGGATCTTATCCTTCGATTCCTTCGTAAGTACGAAACCAAGCTTTCTCGTGACCTTCTCGGCGAGCTTGTCAGATATCGCTATATTCGCGCTATGAACCGCATCAGGAAGATCACGAAAGAGCATGGATTTACTCGGATCTACGAGATGAGCCTCGATATTATACGGCGAGAAGGGGGAGGATGTTATCTGAATTTATAAATAAAAATGCAAAATCAGAAATTTTCTATACAATCTCCATAATTCTTTAGACAACTTCCCATGCCATCTGAAACCATGAAACTCCAAAAATACCTTGCCCATGCCTGAGTCTGCTCGCGCCGAAAAGCAGAAGAATACATCGAAAAATGACTCGTGACCGTGAATGAGATAGTAGCCCATATCGGACAAGTCATCGATCCAGGAGTCGATGTCGTGAAAGTCGATGATCGTGTCATCGAAGACCAAGAGAATCTCGTCTACTATATCTTCAACAAGCCTCGTGGTATCGTGACGACGTGCCTCTCTGGAAAAGATGATGAGAAATGAATCCTCGATATCGTCTCATTTCCTGAGCGAGTATTCCCGATAGGACGCCTCGATAAGGAAACTACAGGACTTATCATCATGACCAATGACGGACGCCTCTCGAACTATCTCATGCATCCGCGCTATGAGCATGAGAAGGAGTATGTCGTCGAGGTTTACGGAAAGATCGAAGACGAAGCCCTCGATAAGATGCGAAAATGAGTGAAAATCGAACTCAAGGATAATGGAAGTCGTACTCGTATCATCCGTCGCGTCGGAGGCGAAGATACTGTGATCGCGAGAAAATACACTACGAAACCATGTGATATATCACGACTTTCGTCCTCGAAATTCTCTATCACAATCCGAGAGTGAAAAAATCGACAGATCCGCCGTATGATCGAAGCAGTCGGCTATGATGTGAAGAAGCTCAAACGTATCCGCATCGAGAGCGTGAAACTCTGAGATCTCGCTGATGGAGACTACAGACGTATGACAGAAGGGGAGAAGAGGGAGATATTGGAGAGAATCTGAGAGGAAAACCAGATTAGTGGAGACTCTCAGAAAAACTAGGAGCAGCATTTATGGGCTCCTGAGAAGCAAGTACCTGAAGATATTCCATTCGTTCCCTTACGATATTTTGTATTTGATGGGATTGAGAGGGTATATATTTTCGACCTTCTATGATAGCATTTTTTGCTTTTGTGATTTTTGCAAGATGTTGCTCATAGAGATTTTCGAAATCAGGCATATCCTCATCAGGATCGCCACCATTATTTCCTATCCAAGAGCTCTCTCTTTTCGATATCCATGATTCTCTGTATCTATTTCTCTGCTCATTGCAATCGAGGCATGTCCCATCACAGATAGTAGGCGATAGAGTGCGCACTCTACAGCTAATACGCGTAATCGGAGATGGTGTTTCTCACTGAAGTAAGTCTCACTCGACTCAGGGATGTATCTGTGTATCGAGATTTGCCATAAATAGTGAAGTTATTATATCAAATATGGTTATTTCTGTCAAAATAACGTATGTTTAATGTATTATAGTATAAAAAAAGTAAATAGTAATACTTTTTCTTCTCTACTTTCATCATTTTTTGCAAATAGAACGCGTATATGGTAATATTTCCTATATTATCATATATCTTTGTCTCTATGTGACTTTTCGATAACCTATTCCTCGATAAAAATACTCCTGTCACCATCAACGATGGTGTCGATCATTCGAAAGATGTTGTTTCCTCTGGATCTTCTCGTGGTTCTATAAAGGAAAAAACTTCAGAAGAAGTCATATCAACTCCTCCAGAGAAGAAGGGCGATGAGTTCGATACGCTTTTCGAATCCAAAAAACAGAAAGAGCAGGCAGCAAAGCCAAAAGAACCTGAGAAAGATATTGCACTAGAAATCGGACTTCCACCTGAAACAGCAGCTTCTGATACTTGAACTAGTGCTTCTGAGGCTACTGCTACTGAAGGAGATGTATCTTTCGATATTGGTGGTGATCTCTCCTTCGACATCGGAGGTATAGATACTCCTGCTATGCCAGAGGCTAACTCTACTGATATTTCTGCCGTCCCATCACTTGATATAGCTACTCCAGATCTCGGAACTATGGACACATCTGCTGCACCTGAAAGTGACACAACTACTCCTACGAGTTTCGTATCTATCGATGCTGTTCCCCCATCACCTCAGGATATTGCTACTCTTTCATCTCTCGTCGATGCTCCAGTTGTTTCTGATATGTCCAACCCTGTCGATAACGCCCTCTTCTCACTTCTTAACGAAGACACACCGAAAAATATTACAGAAACAGATCCAGCTACTGCTCTCGTCGATGAGAACTCTACAGGAACTTCGGAAGTATCAGCTGTTGCTCCATCCCCAGAAATGACTTCTTCATCAGGTGATAACTTCCTGAGTGACCTTACGAGTGATACTATGCCTTCTGCATCACCAGTATCTAGTAATAATATCGGTGTTCCTGCTACTCAATCAGTAATCGAAGCTTCTTCAGAGTGAGAGACTCTTGTGCCTCTTACTGATATTGCGACCTCTTCGGTTGTTCCCGAAGAGGCACCAGTTCCGGTAGAGTCAGATATATTCTCTATATCATCTATAGCTCCTGAGGTACCAGTTTCTTCATCCTCTTCCATCGAGGCGCTTCCTGGTAAGCGACTCAAGTGAAAACTTGGTGATTTTATCACAGAGCTTCAGCTTTGCGAGAAGGATGATGATGGTGAAATACAAAAGAGGGAAGAGCAGATACACATGCTCGAAGAACGTAAAAATGCACTGAGTCAGGAACAAGATGCTCTGAGGAATGAGATTGCTCAGATGCGTAACGAAAAAAATCATATCAAAACGATTATCACTACATTCCGGGATCAACTTTAGACGAGATAATATTGCTTTTTCGCCCACCCTTCATACTATATAGCCTATGAGACGCCACATCTTCCTCATTTCTCTTCTTCTTTCCTTTTTCCTTTGCGGTATTTTCAATGTTTTTGCAGGTATATTGCCAGGGGATTCTGATACTATACTGAAAGATCCATCTATCAGTATCTCTGTATCGTGAAATGACCCTATAGAAGTATCGAAGAGCCTCTGATTCAAGCTCCTCTCTGGTGCCAAACTTATCGTATCTGGCTTTGCGCTCATCTATCTTGTTCTTATAGGTGCTTACATGATCGTATTTTCTGACAATGAAGATCGTATCAAATCACAGAGAAAACAGGTTATATATGCCCTAGTAGGATTTCTCTTTTTGAATATTCCAGGAGCGATTTATCAGATATTTTTTGTACCAGAAGGCTCTCGTGGAACTATAGGGGATATTGCTACCGATAATATTAGCGTAAATATTTTTATAAATTCTACGAATTTTAAAGGAATTTTCTGAGGTATTGTGAGTTTTTTCGAGATCTTTATTTTTTGACTTGCGATTATCTCATTCACGTGGGGACTCTTCCGGCTCATCATGTCTGCTGGAGATGAGGAGAAGCAAAAGATGGCAAAAAATCGTATTATCTACGGAACCCTAGGTCTTATATTCCTTGGATTCGTGAAAGTCTGGGGCACTATCATCGCACGAGGAGATTTTGGTTGAGAGATAGCTACTGTCGGGAACAAGTTCCTTGGTCTTGCACTCTATTTCGCTGCTCCTGTCGCACTCTTTTTTATCATTATGGCAGCATACTACTATATCACATCTGCCTGAGATGAAGAGCGTACTAAGAAGGCGAAATCGATCCTCACCAATACTTTCATAGCTTCACTCATACTTCTGGCTACATATAGCTTCTTCTCTGATATTGCTGGTTTTAGTAGTATCTTTGGGTCATAATATGGAAACACTCTCTTCTCTTCTTTTTCAGGTACCGAGGATTTCTTTCGTGACTGATATATTTTTAGTTTTTTCTCGTGTACTTTTTTTCATCTGAGTGTGATTTCTCATATTTTATCTTCTGAGATTCAGAAAAATCCGCTCTATCAGCCCTCAAGAGGTCCATCTTCCAGATACGATAGATACATTTTTCGAAGAAAAATCCCTCTTTTATATAAAACAAAAACTTCTGTATCTCTACCCTGAGAAACATACGTTTTCTCATACAGGAAACGATATTAGCCTCTACCACAGTGATGAAAAACTCCTTTCTCTCATCAACTTACTAGAGAAATCCCTGTATTCCTCTGAGAAATTGTCCGAGGATATGAGAATATCTATCCGGGATCAATTGCAAAACTCCATATAAAAATTCCCCTATTACGGGGAATTTTTATATACAATATTATTTGGTGGACCTGCCGGGGCTCGAACCCGGGACCTAAGGATTAAGAGTCCTGCGCTCTACCAACTGAGCTACAGATCCAAAATAAGACCATGGAAATATAGTGAACTTTTCCTAAAATGCAAATTTTATTTCATGGAAACCTTTCACAGAGAAATTTCTAGAAGGATATGGAGTCAACATAGGCCCATAAGAACAAGCAAGAGGAAGGGGAGAAATCACTCATTTTTGCGAGTATCTTGCTGCGTTGATTGATCGGAGAGGGTAGTTCAGGATAGAGGACCTTCCCTAGAGAAAGTACCAGTGAGAAATATTCATCCAGTTTCTTGCGAGAGAAGAGAGAGAAGTTCCTCATCTATGTCTGCGCTGAGCTTATTGCCAGCATCATCGTAGAAGTATTGACGTACTCACTGGGCATCCTCATAGGAGAGGACTCATCCAGATAAACTCCCTACAGGCATCGTCCATATTTGGATGGATTCTTTTTTACTATTTCTACTCACTAGAGTTGGGTCGATACCGATATTTGCTCTCCCGTCAGTTGCCAGAAGGATAATTTTCTCTCACTCTTTCTTTTCGAGCAGAGTATTCGCCAGGAGGAGGGCATCGCCTATATTTGTTCCAGAAGTTCACTTTTTCGATGTATCGATGAGATCAGTGCTCGATCTTTCGATAAGTGAGAGTATTCACTCACGATCACTCGTAAGGGGAGAGAGGACAAATGCTTTTCCAGAGAAGACTATATATCATACTTCCCATCATGAACGGGCCTCGAGAAATTTTCGTATCATTTCCTTAGATTTCTCCAGTCGATTTGGTTTTACATCGTCGGTTTTCATGGAAGGAGAGATATCGAGTACTACGATGAGAAATTTTCCACTTTTTTCTTCTCACTCTTTCTGATGTGACGTTTCTGAAAGTGAAAACAGTATGAAAAATCATAGTATGATAAGTATGAAAAACCTGATTATCCAAATACACCACATTTTTAAGGGGTAATATAGACTTTTGTAACCGAGGACTGCTAGAGGAATTCCTATCTTTTCTCGAGTGAAAAATACAACTATGCCTGATAGTAAAAGTACAACTACAATTCCTAGAGTGAAGTGAGTAGGCTCTCCGAATATATCTGATAGAAAAGATGTCATGAGAAGAGAGTTCACAGTCCTTATGCGAGAGTGTAGTTCTCTTCGAGCGCCTTGATCCGATTATCGAGTGATGGATGTGTGGAGAAAAATGAGTCTGCCTCTGTAATCATAAAAGCTGTCATCTGAGGGTTCCGAGGAGCCTCTTGTATATGAGAGAGTTTTTGGAGTTTTCGTAGTCATGAGATCATTTTTGATTTGCTTGTATAGTTTGCGCCACCGAGGTCAGCACGATATTCTCGAGTACGAGATACATACATGATAACAAGCGAGGCAAGCAATCAGAGGGCTATCTGCAGAACCATATATATAACATTATAAGTAATCCATGATATATTTTCATTATCTTTTGCGAGAAACCCTGCAACGATCCGTGCGAGTATATTAGAAAGAAATATAACAAAAGTATTCATCACTCCTTGAACGAGTGTTAGAGTGACCATATCTCCGTTGAGCACATGTGCCATCTCATGTCCGATAACTCACTCGATCTCGCTTTTCTCCATAGTTTGGAGAAGTCCAGTTGATACAGCGACGAGGGCGTTATTTTTCGAAGGTCCTGTGGCAAATGCATTTGGCTCTCCTGATTCATAGTATCCTACTTCAGGCATTTTGATATTATGTATCTGAGCTATTCTTTCTATGGTAGACCAAACTATTTCCCACTTTGGATCACTTGTTGCTGTATTTTCAGTGAGAAGGACTATTCCATAAGCCTTTTTTGCTGTCCATTTCGAAAGAAATAGTGAGATAAATGATCCTGCAAAACCTATGATAACCGCATATATAAGGAGTTGTAGCATGCCACCATGTTGACTCAGTATTCCAGGGAAAAAATAATTCACTCCTATCATTACGAGAGAAAGAAGTGCCAAAACAGCGATATTAGTAAGAAGGAAGAAGAATATTCTTTTGATAAAAGTGAACATAAAAGTGTATAGAACAGAAAATAATAAGTTGATAGGGTACTAAGAATAGTATATCCATTTTTTTGTAAAATCAACTTGATTTTATCGCTATAAACTATAGAATAGGAAATGTATTACTTTTCTAACTTTTCTTATTTTATGTTTTGAAAGAAAAAAGAATCTCGCTCTATGGACTGTGGCGTCAAGATGCACGGATCTGTCACTGTTGGCACGAAAGGACAAATCGTCATACCAAAAGATGTTCGTGATATGCTCGATATTTCCGAATGAGATACACTCATGACTATGACGAAATATGGTAAATTCGTCTGATTTATCAAGGCAGAAGATATGGAAGATTTTATCGATCTTCTGAAAGCTGAGTGCAATATATAGTCTCCTAATTATTATCATTTTATGAAGAAGTTCATCGTATTTTTTATTTTGCTCCCTTTTGTTCTCTCAAGTTGTGGCACTCCAGAGGCGCTTCCTCCAGTAGTCCAGATCGAGAAAACCCCTTTTTATATAGAAACATATTCTATAGGGAAAAAAGTAGAAACATATTCTATAGAAAAACCGGGACGACTTGTTTCGGCATCGTCTCTGACTCTTGCTGCAGAGTCGGCTGGTGAGATCACATCCATCCTCGTAAAAGAGGGGCAAAAAATCAAGAAATGATCTCGACTTATCGCCCTCCGTGATACCATCAACTCCTATGATATCCGCCTTGCTCAGGCAGAAAATGCTCTGAAAGTCCAAGATGCAGGTACAGCGAGTACAAAGCTTTCTCTGGAAAAGGCGATCACCGATACCCAAATTGCCTACGACCAGGCAAAAAGAAACTATGATCTTCTCGTGGCAAGAAATAATCTCGTCTATGATACTCTCGTGAATGGAAATACTAAAACACTCGAAAGTTATAATGAAAACTACAAGAGCTACCTCATAGGTATAGAGACTCTTATGAATAACTATCTCTATGAATGAGATAAGATTATGGGAATGACTTCGGCATTTCAGTATACTGTGGATGGATGGAAGTCATATCTCTGAGCAAAGGTTGGCAATCTCTACTCTCAGGCCACTAATGAGTGGAACAATACTTATGCCAGTCGTGGAAATATCCGCTCTAAAAAAGAAGCAGGTGGCTCTATCACGCAAGCAACACTTCAGGCTGATCTCGATGTCATCACGAGTGGATATATGAGACTTCAGAAATATGTAGACTCTATGATAGAGATGATACAAAACGATGCTATAGGAGGATGACTTTCTCAGGAAATGCAAAATGGATGGGTAGCACTCTGGAATGGTGTAAAATCACAAGTAAATGCCTCAGAATGAGCCTTCAATGCATGGAAATCCCAAACACTGAGCTTCTTCAAAAACTATAAAAATGGAGAAATCGCCACAAAACTTGCTATAGAGAGCCTTTCTCGAGAAATTTCTTCAGCAGAGCTTGCTTCTCTCACAAGCACAGATATGCGACTCACTTATGAGAATACTCGACTGGATATGAAGGATAAGCTCAAAAATACTGAACTTGCGGTGAGACAAGCACAAATTGCACGTGATAATGCTCTAAAAAATAGAGAACTTACCCTGAATCAGCTTTCTGCAAATCGAGCATCGACTGCGCTTTCGCTTGATCAAGCAGAGCGTGAGTATGCGAGATTGGCTATTACGGCGCCATTTGATGGAAGTATTACCAAGGTGCTCGGTAGTATCGGACAGCGTACGAGTATGGGAACACCTCTCATCGAGATTGCTTCGAATAATCCAGAAATCGTCATCGATCTCGATGAAGAAACCGCTTCCTACGTAAAAAATGGTGATGATGTGAGTGTGCGTATAGCAAAGAATAGTTATACAGGTAAAGTGCTCGCCATATCCCGTACAGCAGGGAATAATCTTCTTTATACAACCCGCATATCTGTTCCTACGGCACTTGCTGATCTCTGAAGTGCTGTGAGTGTATCGTTCTCTCTTCGGAAAGAATCTCTCGATCCGGAAGGAGGAAAAAATATCATACTTCCTCTAAAATCAGTAAAGATTATCAGTGAACAAGAGTGAGAAATTGCAATTCTCCAGACAGATTGAACTATAACTTACAACTCTGTAAACCTCTGAAGAGTTCTTTCTGAAGGAGTTGAAATACTTGATATTCTTCCTCCAGCTTCTGAAATTATCCTCTCTGACCTCTCGAATTACTCGAGCGAAAAATATACCCTTACAAAAAAGAACTAGCTAATTATGAACCAATTTCCTCCTCACAGTCGGGCACAAGAACTTAGAGATAAATTCACTACAGGATTTCTCGGTTTCTGGGTAAAACAATTTCGCATATCATACCTCATCGTCATAACAGTGATAATAATGGGTATGATGGCTGCTATAAATATTCCAAAAGAATCAAGCCCGTCTGTAAAACTCGGTATCGTCTCGATATCGACATCCTATCCAGGAACCAATCCCATAGACATGGACTCTCTTGTGACGGATAAGATATATAAAGAAGTGAAAGATATCAAATGAATCGATAAGATCAACTCAAGCTCTGCTCTCTGATTCTCGAGCATTTCTCTCACGCTGAAGACTGATGCAGATGTGAAAGATGTCCTTTCTGACGTGCGTAGTGCTGTCGGTCGTGTCAGTCTTCCTGCTGATGCAAAAACTCCTACTATCACGGAGATAGAAACCGACACCAATAGGGCATTTTCCATATATATCTATGCGAAAAATCCAAATACTACCAAAGCGCTTCTCTTCGATCGTGCTATAGGGCTCAAAAAATCTCTGGAAAAGGTTGCCTGAGTCAATACCGTCAATCTCTCAGTTTGAGGTGATGGTTGACCTATATCATCATGATGAGGTAGTGATGCTAGCTATGAAGTCCATATCATCGTTCCTGAAGAGAAACTCGCGAGCCTCGGTATCACCCTCTGAAGTATAGCAAGTACGATACAGTCCTACAATAGAGATCAACCAGTAGGGAATTTCTCTATCGGAGACAAGAAATATGACTTCCGTATCGAAGGCAAAAATCGCGAGAGTTTCGATTTCCTACGTGCCCCACTCGCTGTCGCAAATGGGGGAAGTATTACACTCTGAGATATAGCAACGATCGAGCGGAAATACAAAAATGACTCCTATAATCGAATCATCCTCGGTTGAGCCCTAGAGTCGGATGTGGTAAGCGGTGAGACTCCTATATATCCCTACGTATGACTCACGGTAAATAAGACTGATAGTGCGAGCATCTTCAAATCGAGTGATGCCGCTAAAGAAAAAGTAAACGAAATATTCCAAAAGGCAGAGTATAAAGATTTTCACTATACCTATGCGATCGATCTCGCAGATACTATACGAGATGACTACAAAGAACTCGCAAAAGAAGCAATCATAACGCTTATGCTTGTTTTTATAGCGATGTACCTTTTCGTATGATTTCGAGATTCTATATTTGCTTCTATCACTCTCCCACTTGCTTTTCTTTCCACCTTTCTTTTACTATACTATGGGGGGTATACGATGAATTTTCTCACGAACTTCTCACTGATACTCTCTTTCGGTATAGCAGTAGATACTATCATCGTGATCGTACAAGCAGCGAGTGCGAAGATCCGTGTCGGCTACAATCCACACTCTGCTATCATGCTTGCTCTTCGTGAGTATGCTGTACCGATCATATCATGAGTGATGACGACGATAGTCGTCTTTATCCCGATGATGACACTTCCTGGAATACTCGGTAAGTTTCTCGCTTATATCCCTATTACTATATTCTGAGTACTCGCGACAGGACTCGTACTTGCGCTAACGGTGAATAGTGCTCTCTATCTCCTCTTCGTGCGCAAACGGGATGACTATGTCGATGATCCTCATGCTGTCGAATATGCGAGTGATGAAGAAAAAGAACTCCTCCTCCTCGAACGAGAAGGAAAATCTCGTATCGGTGAGTGAAGTATACCTCTACGTATACGAGTCATACACTCAGTCACACAGTGGTATAAGCGTGTTCTTCGTAACTTTCTCGAACATACCTTGTTTCGTCGTCTTGCTATATTTCTCCCGTTTGTGTTTTTCATATTCTGATTCGTCGTTTTGGCTCCTATGATAGGATTCAATCTCTTTCCGAGTGATGACGAAGGGTTCACGACTTTTGTGATTACAGGTCCAGTAGGACAGAGAACAGAAACTACGACGAAAGAGCTTCAGTGAGTAGCCGAGATATTCCTCTCATACCCAGAAATCAAATACTCTAATCTCTCCGTATGAGGGAATGGTGCAACTATCAGTGTGCAGCTTACGAAAAGAAAAGAAAGAAAAAAACTCTGACAGAGAAGTATTTTCGATATAGAAAAAGTGCTTCTCCAAGAACTCCAGGTATTCGAACAGAAAGGATATAGAGTGGTGAGTCAGATAGCAGAAAATGGTCCTCCGTGATCGAAAGCGCTCTGACTGAAGCTCGTCGTCGATGATCCTGAGAAGCTTTCGACACTGATACGAGTCTCGAAAGAGTTCGAATCCTATCTCAAAACTCTTCCCGGAACCAAGAATGTCTGACGCTCGTCGAGTGATACACCAGGACAGTTTATATTTAACCTCAAAAAAGATCTTATATCGACCACAGGAATCAGCGCAGCTCAGATATATGCCCAGATTTCTCAGAGTATGAATGGAGTGACTCTCTGATCGGTCGAAGATGACGGTGAAGATATGAATATTATCGTGAAATCGAGTCAGTTCATTTCTGATGTCCGTCTCGAAGACGTACTCGCTATTCCTATAATTGTCTGACAGATTCGATATGTAGTCTGAGACTTCGTCGAGTCTCGTATCACCAATGCTACAGCAAACATCTCACGAGAAGATGGTGATATACAGATTACCGTGGATTCCGATCTTGAAGAGGGAGTGGATAGTGTATCTGCACAAAATGCCTTTGTTGCCTTTGCAGAAAAATATGAATATCCTGAATGAATATCCTACAAAGCATGAGGAGAAAATGAAGAAAATAGTGAGCTTATCGTTGCGGTGCTTTCAGCATTTTTCATAGCCCTTATCGTCATATTTGCGATTCTCACGCTCCAGTTCCATAGTTTTTCTCAGCCTACTGTTATCCTCTATTCTGTCATCATGTCACTTCCGTTCGTGATGGTTGGACTTCTCCTCACGGGGAATCAGTTCTCTCTCCCTTTTGGTATAGGATTTATCGCCTTTACAGGAATTGCTGTGAATCATGGTATCATCCTGATCGCCGCGATCAACGAAAATCTGAAGAAATGAATCGAAGGAGTCACGGCACTCGTCGAAGCAGGATCTTCTCGTCTTGAGCCTATGCTTCTCACGACAGTCACCACTGCACTTGGTATACTCCCTATTGCTCTTCGAGATAAGTTCTGGTCAGGAATGGGATTCACTATCATATTTGGTGTCATGGCAGCATCAGCACTTACACTCTTCGTCGTGAAGGGGATATACTATGAGTTTTATATGAATCCAGAAGAGGGACTGATCAAATCCTGATTCAAAAAATGAAAATCCGCTCTTAAAAGTATTATTTCAAAAAAACGTACTATAAAATAACCTATGACCCCTAAATCTCAGCTCCCTCTCATCCTTGCGACAGCATTTCTCGATATTCTCGGGATCGGTATACTCATACCTATACTTCCTGATATCATCGATAACTTCTCTGTAGCAGAGCACTGGAATCCATACTCTCAGGGTATCTACTCTATAGGGATGTTTCTCGGAGGTCTCGTATTCGGCAGACTCTCGGATCTCTACGGGCGCAAACACCTGCTGATCGTAACTTCATGACTCAATCTCCTTGGTTATATCGTACTCTATCTGAGTCTTTCTCAGGATATTCTTCCATTTGAAACAAGTATTTTATTTATCATTTTTATTGCTGCTCGATTTATCTCTGGGCTCGGTGGAGCAGGATTCTGAGTTGTCCAAGCATACATCTCTGATATCTCTAAACCAGCAGAAAAGACGAAAAATATGGGATTTATTGGGGCTGCATTTGGTCTTGCCTTCCTCATCGGTCCTGCTATCGGTGGACTCCTCTCAAAGTGGGGTATCGAATATGTGATTATCGGATGTATTTTGGCTATAGCAGTCAATTTTCTCATGATCATCTTCCGACTTGGTGAACCACAGAAGCATATCACAGAAATGCATACCGAACATGTGCCATTTCATTTTTCGAAAGAAGTTATCCTTCTCCTAGTGCTTTCATTCTGAGGAACACTCGCATTTTCGTCGATCCAATCAGGATCGAGTCAGTATTATGCTGATGTATTCGCCTTCAATGCTGATATGATAGGATACACACTTTCCCTTGTCGGCCTTATAGCAATCATCTATCAGTGAGGACTCGTGAAGTATGTAAGAGCTTATTTCACTGAGAAGCAGATGATCCGTATAGCACTCTGTCTTATGGTAGTGAGTCTTGCATTATTTGCTATGAATCGAAGCGTCTTCTGGCTCTTCTTCATCATACCACTCTTTCCTCTCGCTATGGGATCGTTCCAGCCATCTATCAGCTCTCTGATAGCCAATAAAGCAGGAAAGGAAGTAGGGAAGGTCATGGGGTACAATACTTCCATAGTCAGTGTAGCGAGCATCATCTGACCATTCATGGTGGGTATACTCTATAGCATGGGTCAATCCTATCCTTTCTATGCTTCAGCTGCGATAGCTTTTCTCCTCTTTCTTCTGGCGGTATTCGGACTAAGTAACTAATACTCACTTTTCTTATGTTTTCTGGTATCGTAGAACATCAAGCAAAGATCCTCGATAGGAGAGACGGACTTTTTCGAATAGAAAATACTTTCGATGAAGTGCTCAATGAATGACAAAGTGTCGCTCATGATGGAGCTTGCATGACGATCACAAAGTCGGAAAAGTCATACTATGAGTTTTTCTCTATGCAGGAGAGTCTTTCGGTCACAAATTTCTCGGATAAACAAATCGGAGATATGTTCAATGTAGAACGATCACTTAAGGTCTGAGATCATATCGATGGACACTTCGTCAGTGGACATATAGATACAGTATGAAAAGTCATACTTCTCGAAAAACAGTCAGATGGATCACTTATCATTGGAGTTTCGTATGATCCTCAGTACAATAGTTTTGTCATAAAAAAATGAAGCATCACCCTGAATGGTGTGAGTCTCACAGTAGTCGATGTCGAGTCTGGTAGTCTCACGGTATCGCTCATACCACTCACGCAGGACTGGACCAATCTCGGAAGGGTAAAAATCGGAGACTCGGTCAACCTCGAGTTCGATATGCTTGCCAAATATGTTCAAAAACTTACTAATCGTAACCAATAACTATCATGTCAGACTATAAGACAGGACTCAGAAATACTGATTCTCTCGATAGAGACAGCTCTATCGCCTTTGTGGTAGCTGAGTTCAATGCTCAGTATACCAGTGAGATCGAGCGAGTGAATAGGGAATTCCTCGAAAACGAAGGATTCCAAAACATCGATACCTACTCGGTTCCAGGTGCATTCGAGCTTCCTGGATTCGCGAAGCGACTCATTGAGACAGAAGAATATGATCTCATCATCGCTATCGGTGTCGTGATACGTGGAGATACACCACACTTCGACTATGTCTGTGGTGAATCTGCTCGCGGGATCATGGACCTCAACCTGATGTACGATGTGCCGACTATATTTGCTGTCCTGACATGCAATACTGAAGACCAAGTGAAGCCTCGTATCGGTCCAAATTTCGCTATTGCTGGACTCAATCTCCTCTCTGAAATAGTAAAAATAGATAACTAATATGGATACAATATCTGGTGTCGTCATCCATGGGAAGCATCTCGGTCGTACGATCGGCTTTCCTACTGCAAATATAGCCCTCCCTGCTACTTCCTCATCTCTCTCTGCTGGGACGTATGGACTTTTCGCTATAGTCTGAGGGAAGAAGCTCTATGGTATAGGCGTATACTTACTCGAAGCAGGACTTTTCGAGTCTCATTTTTTCGATTTCGATAGTGACATCTATGGTGAGACGATCTCTGTCACACCACTCTTTCTTATCCGAGAAAATCAGAAATTCTCAGGACTCGAGGCTCTGAAAACTCAGATAGAAGAAGATAAGAAGGTAATGGAGGAATGGATAGAGAAGGGGGGAAAATAAAAATACAAATTTTATGTTAAATTTAAGGCCCTGCATAATGCAGGGCCTCTTTTGGTGTTGGAAGTAAGAGCTTTGTGCCTTACTTCCAGAATTGGCGGGGTAGGAGGGATTTGAACCCCCGACCTTTGCGTTCCGTACGCAACGCTCTAACCAGCTGAGCTACATCCCCTGTGTTGGCATAAAACTGCTTTTAGCCAAGACTCGATGAGTGTATATAATAAAATATTTTTGTCAAAAGTATTTTTCATTTTCTGATAACTTTTGCATTATGAGGAGAAAAAAATATACTCTAGAGTATTCGGAGCATGCATTGCTTCGTTCCTCGCAATGACACAACCACAGAAAATCAACTACATCGCTATCGCTGCTATGGCGAAAAACCGTATCATCGGAAATGAGTGAAAAATCCCATGGCATATTCCTGAGGATTTTAAGCATTTTCGTGAGACAACGAAGGGGCATCCGATCATCATGGGGCGTAAGACCTTCGAGTCTATAGGACGCATCCTTCCTGGTCGTGAAAATATCGTCCTGACACGAGGAGAATTTGCTCATGAGTGACTTACGGTATTGCACTCTGTAGGAGAACTCGATACTTACCTTGAGAGTAAAAATATCGAAAAAGCTTATATTTGTGGAGGCTCTCAGATATATGAAGAGTTTTTCCGAAATGGAAAAACTAATGAAGTCATCCTCTCTACTGTAGAGATGATTCCAGAAGGGGATACATTTTTTCCTCATTTCGAAGAGAACTTCACGAAAATCAGTGAAGATACAAGAACATGATTCACTATAGAGCACTGGATGCGAAGAGGCTAGAGGTAGTGTCCTTACCTAAAATATATTTCCAGATAGGATAGTATATCTTTGCCACCATAGATAAAAATCCCGATAATAAAACCCTCTCCGATCGCGACAGCCGCGATGAACTTATAGATATTCATACGCACCGCTCATGCTATATAGCAGATAAGATCAGTAGGAAGTACGAGAAAAAATGACCAAAATGCGACTCCATAGAATCCGTACTTTTCGATCATATTTTTTATCTTCTTGCTTTTCACGTTTTCTTCGAAGTAGTCGTCGAGGCCGAGGATATCAGAGAACTGGTATATGACGAGAGCAGAGAAGAGTATGCCTGTCATCGATATGAGGAATACGGCATGGGGATTATCAGGAAATAAGATCATCCCCACAAGTATAAGAGGTGTACTCGGTATGAGGAGGAGTCCTCGCAAGAAAAATATGAGCGCATAGATCACTAGTGACCATATACCAAAACTCTGGACAAATGCTGCGAGGTTTTTTGGTTCGAGAAAATTCGGGTTTTCCAGAAGAAAAATTCCAAAAAGAATAAGTATTATTATCCAAAAAATAATTGCATATTTTCGAGTTTTTTTGACCATGGTGTGAGTCTATTCGAGAGTTGCTTTTTGTCAAAAAGAGAAATGATTCCTTCTCTTTGGATCAAGCCTCTTGAACAGAGTTGCTGGATCTATACTTCTCATATTTTTTCCTAGGGAAAAATAATTTTTGGAAAAATCGAAAAAGTATATACACTATTTCTATCTTAATTTTTTCTTATGAAACTCCGTTATATCTTCTGCCTTCTCACTTTCTTGCTCCCCGTTTCTTCTTTCGCCGCTTCGAACTATACCGATGTTGAGACAGAGATTTTCTCTTTTCAGAAATGACTAATCTCTGAGATCAGAAACACACTTCAGATCACTTCAAGTGGCGTCATGCAGTCGGGCGATATGCGACTATCAGCATCATTTCGTATCCCGTATTTTGGTTCTGGAAAGCTGAGCCTCTCAGTAGATCGCTATAGCATAACAGTGGATGGGAAGACGGGTAACTCTGAGATCGACTATCGTGGTCGACTGGCATTCGAGGCAAAATGAACAGAGAAATCATACGACTATGATATAGATGCCTATGTGACAAAACCAAAAGAGTTCTCTGGGCATCTGGACTTCCAGATCATGCTCACGCAAGTTCGAGGTGATGCATACATACGTCTCGGTTCCCTCGATGGTATCCTCTCATGAGATACCGAAATGAAGACATCTTTCGAATCCGCTCTCAAAAAAGGGAAGACCTATGTCGGTAAAACCTATAAAATCCCTAAGACTACCTACACAACTGGTATGGATGCATATCAGATACAGGAGTCTTTGTATCACGGACTTACTACCCTCGAATCATATCCGCTCTTTAGTGTAAAATCCAGAAATACTGATGGTAGCTATACTCTCAAAGAGAATAGAAAAACTTTCAAAATGCTCGGATGGGGAACGAGAAACATCGGGAAAGATATACTCACCTATACGAACTCATCTGGATCACAGATGATCCGTGTATCTCCGAAGAAAAACCCGAAAAATAACTATCTCATCCTCTCTCTCGCAAATGGCTCATATAGCCTCATAGGAAAAATCTACGAGCGCACTCGCTATAGTAAGACAGATATGACCTTCTCTGTCTCGAAAGAGAGTTTCGTTCTCAGGTCTCGTGAGAGAAATAGTACACTTTCGATCGACTGGAAAAATGGGAAACTCGCTGTCGATATGAAGACTACATGACTTGATTCACATCATTTCGTCATGAATGGTGATCTCTCGGTAGATCTGAAAAATATCAATCTTTCCATCGAATGGGATAAGAAAAAGATCGGATCTATCGTCTCGAAAGCTCTCTGAAATCGAGTAGATTACAGTATGAATTTCTCATTCTCTGATGAGATGTATGGCGTCATATTCGATATGATAGGATCGTATACAGAGACTCTCGGAAACTATACTATCACTCCACCGAGCATATATGAGTTACTCGATTAATTTTTACATATTTCTTATGAAGTATATTTTCTTCGGATTTCTTTTGCTCACTTTCTCATCATGCTCTTCATCTGAGATGCGGAGTGCTGAGAATACTACAGCACCGACAGTTAGTTCTGAAGCAAAAATTGACCCATATGATATAGGCTCTGTCGATACGGCATTTAAACTCCTCGGACCCGATCATAAAATAGAGGTCTGATGAGTTCCTGACCCTAAAATCTCTGGAATTACCTGTTTTTATAGCCGAGCGAAGACAGGATGAATCAGTGGATGACTCGGACTTGCTCAGGATACGAGTGATGCGTCTGTCGCATGTCGCCAGACAGGAAAAATCCAATTCAAAGAATCCATAGAGTCCGTAGAGGAAATCTGGAATGAATCAACAAGCTTCTTTTTTAAGAAACTCAGGATCGTTCGATTTTATGATGGAAATTCCAATAGTCTCATCTATCTCGTATACTCTGACAAACTGATCGATGGTTCACCGAAAAACAGTATCTCTGCAGTAGCGCTCGATGAGGTAGTGCCGCTTATAAAGAAATAACTCTATGCATTTCGCTATCGGTACGACCAATACTCCCAAATCCGAAGCTATAGAGTATGTTCTCATGCATTCTCCCTATACTCAGTGAGCCACGTTCTCGAACCATAGAGTCGAGTCATGAGTACCTGATCAGCCGACGACACTCGAGGAAATCCGTAGAGGAGCAAAAAATCGAGCAAAGAATTGTAGGGGAGAAAATCCCTCTGCAGAGTACTTCGTGGGTATGGAGGGGGGAGTATATAAGGACTATGAATGAGAGAACTATTGGCTCGTAGGAATCGTCTATATCGAAGATGGGAAAGGGGAGTGACACTTCGGCTACTCGTCTCACCTCGAAGTACCAGAGATCGTACGAGAGAGGCTCTTCGATGGACAAAAGAGAACTCTCAGTGAAGTCATGACCTCACTCTGAGAAGATGAGAATAATGCTCAAATGTGATGAGCTTTTGGAGCTTTCTCAGATGCCATGATTTCTCGTAGAGACTCATTTGTCCAGGCGACGAGTGCTGCTATAGCACCGTTCTTTAACCGTTTTTATAAAGAGTAATGCAAAAAACTTTTTTCATCATTAGTGGACTTCCTGGTGCTGGAAAGTGAACTGTGGCAGTCTATCTTTCAGAAAAATATCATATACCTCATTTTAGTACATGAGATATATTTCGTGATATATTCCGACAATTTGGTATACCAGAGACTCGTGAGAATTTTTCTCATTTCATAGCAACCATGAAAGCAACTTTTTGAGAAGATATCATCGCACGCGGTATCGAGACAAGAATATGATTTTTCAACTGAGACTCTCTGATCGTCGAATGAGTGAGACACCCATCAGTACTCGATATGATACGATCAAAATGAAATGTAAAAATCATCTATATAGATACAGAGTGAGAAAAAAGATACGAACGAATGAGAGAAAGATGAGAAAAGCAAAATGAATCATCTATGAGTTATCAGGAGTTTCTCGATCAAGACTGACTTTCTTCAGAAAAAAATCTCTCCTTTATTCGAGAGCTCGCTGATATCCTGATAGAAAATAATGGTACGAAGGAAGAATTATCCCATAAAATCGATCTTATAAAATCTTTCCTATAAGAGCAGATTCTCAGAGACTATTGCATTTGCTTAAGATATGCATAAAATAAGGAGTCTAACCATACCTCTTATGAAAAATATCTTTTCTTTCTTTTCTCGTGAATCCCTCAGCAAGTCTCTCCCACTTCTGACATCTCGATTCCCGATTCCGACTTTCCTCGTCCTCGTGACTGCTGGACTCGTGTTCTTCATGGTGAATGCTGAGAGTGAAGATATGACTCTCGCGAAGCTCATAGTGACAGGTGGGGTCACATTTTTCCTCTCGATCTGTACCGCGCTATTCCTCGAACGCAGAGAGAAGAGCACTCCTCTCATACTCCTCTCGTTTCTGCCCATCGTATATGGAGTATTTTTCTTCTATACGGTGCGCATATCAGAGGACTTCGTACTCGACGGTGTCGTCTATAGCCTCCTGCATCTGACAGGATTCATCGCTTGAGTATTCTTCGCTCCCTACATAGCTCGACTCTTCGATGGTAAGGATGAGAACCATGAATACGTGAACTATTTTTCTCGAGTGGCTTGGACATTCCTCATGTCAGCGATCGTCGGAGTGTCACTCCTCCTCCTTGGTTATATCGCGATTTCGAGCGTTCTCGCACTCTTCGATCTCTACTCATATTTTTCTGACTTCAAGATCTATGCCAACTGGGCGATCGTCTCTCTCGGTATCGTGGCACCACTCTATGGACTCATCCAGATGCCGAAAGTGGGGGATATGAATGCTCGGTCATACGAGGTCAATCGTTTTTTCTCATTTCTCATACGCTATGTCGCGGTTCCTGCCATCTTCGTCTACTTCGCGATACTCTATGCGTATAGTGTGAAGGTACTCATGAATTTCTCTGACTGGCCAAAGGGGATGATATGCTGGATGGTGGTAGGATTCTCCTCATTTGGATATCTGACGTATATCTTCTCGAAGCCATACGAGGACACGAGATTTGTCTCGATATTTCGTCGATTTTTCCCCTACGCCGTCATACCACAGGTTGCCATGCTTGCCTATGCTATCTCACTCCGTATCGGTCAGTATGATATCACGATGAATCGGTATTTCGTCGTCATATTTGGCGCATGGCTCTTCATCGTCTCACTCTACCTCATATTCCGCACACGGAAGTCACTCTCATTCATCGTCGCATCACTCTCTGTCATCTCACTCCTCATCTCAGTCGGTCCTTGGTCAGTATTTTCTCTGCCATTTGCTCGTCAGGAAGCACGGCTCATCCGTAACCTCGAGACAGCGAATATCCTCCAAAATGGTAGTATCGTCCCACTTGCGAAAGCGACTGATATATCGAAAGAGCTCTCGAATGAGATCGCATCTGGGATATCATATCTCTGTGATTTCGACAACTGTGAACGTATAAAGTCGCTGTTTCCAGAGCAAGTCGAGCTCGCGAAAAAGAAAGCTTATGAAAACTGGAAAACCTGGAACAATGAAGCTTCATGAGCTGTCTACGAAGGGAAGTCGAGCCAATGGGAAATAGAGAGTACGATCACTGAGAATATAAAAGTAGAGATATCTTATGGTTATGATGAGAACTCGAAAAATACCACAGCTGTCTGGTACTATGCAACCAAAGAGCCTCTCTATCCTGTCGATGTGAAGGGTTATACTCGTATCGTCTCTGTCCTCTCTCCACAGTCAGGTGTGACAGAGCTCTATCCGTATGTTTCCCTCGATATGACGAAGATGACGATCGTCTACCACCAGAGTGAGAAAAAGATATTCTCCTATCCACTTGCGCTCCCTGCATGACTTCTCGATGGCGATACCGTCCGCGAACTCTCGAAGGATGAACTCACATTCGATGTCACAGGAAGTGGTGTCACTCTAAAAGTCGTACTCCAGAATCTCTCAGTCCGAAATCCTAGCTACACAGGGTCGATCGAACCGTATATGAGTGGAGTGAATGGTATCGCACTCGTGAAAGAATAATTTGCATTTCCCTCACTTTCTGTATAATAAATCTATATCAGAACAGCGATCGAGCGGCTATCACCCGCGATGCTGGAGGAAGAACATTTCCGTCATTCCTGCGTAGGCAGGAATCTGGATCCCGTAACAAGTACGGGATGACGGGAACAAGTAGAACCTCTCGGAGTCGAAATACTCCGTCAGAAAAATACAATCAAGTATCCGCTTTCGGTGGTACCTTCCTTCATAGCCTTGTGCGACGAAGGACCAAAAGCACACGTTTATTTCGTGTGTTTTTTGTTTAAATAATATGAAGTACTCAAATTTGAAAATTTTAAATGAATTAGGGCGGATTGATAAATGCCTAACTCTATCATATACAAAAGAAGAATGAACTGAGGAAATTAGAAAATGTATCTATAGGAATGATAATTCTTGACTAATAAATCATCTTGTTGAAGCCAGATTAGTACATATGGATAAGACATATGATGAAAATCATATTCCGTTTATAAGCCCACATTGAAGAGATTTTTTAAAAAAAAGTTGGATAAGATGCCTTTTTGAAGATTGCCAGGGGATTATTTACTTTATTGCAGCAATAGCAACTATTATATGAGTATTCTGTGCTTAAAATACAGCTTCCAAAAATAACTTCGAATTAACTACTTTTAATCTCACCTCTATGTTCCCAACTATCTCCCCAAAACAATCATTTCCTGCACTCGAATCTGAAGTGCTCGCTTACTGGAAAGCGAACGATACTTTCCAGAAGTCTATCGACTCACGACCAGCGGACAATCCGTATAGGTTCTATGACGGTCCTCCATTTATCACCGGGACTCCGCACTATGGAAGTCTCCTTTCGTCGATCGTGAAGGATGTCGTCGGAAGATACTGGACGATGCGAGGAAAGCGTGTGGATCGTGTGTGGGGATGGGACTGTCATGGTCTCCCTATCGAGGAGAAAGTCCAGAAAAAACTCGGACTCAAGTCGAACAAGGATATCGAAGAAAATGGCGTGAAAAAATTCATCGACGAGTGCTATAACTACACGAGTGAAGTCTCCTCTGAGTGGACGTGGTATATCGACAAGATCGGTCGCTGGGTCGATATGGATCGTGCATATCGTACGATGGATCAGGACTATATGGAGAGCGTGATGTGGGTATTCTCTGAGCTCTGGAAGAAAGGACTCATCTATGAGGGGAAGCGCGTATCACTCTACTCATGGAAACTCGGGACTCCGATTTCGAATTTCGAAGTTGCGATGGATGATACCTATCAGGAGGTAAATGATCCTGCGATCACGGTGAAGTTCGAACTCGAGCCAAATGAGAGATTTCCTGCAGGAACAAAAGTCCTCGCCTGGACGACGACACCGTGGACTATCCCTGCCAATATGGCACTTGCCGTGAGGAATGATATCGACTATGTGCTTGTCGAGAATAATGGTGAACAGTTCATCGTGGCAAAAAATCGAGCTGAATCAGTATTCAAATGAAAATGAGAATATACAGTGATCCGAGAATTGAAGTGATCTGAGCTCGTCGGACTTGGCTATATCCCACCATTTTCAGAGTACTATTACCAGAAACATGGTGAGAAAAATCATAAGATCTACCATGCCGACTTCATCACAGATACGGACGGTACTGGTATCGGGCATGAGGCTCCAGAGTTCGGTGATGTGGACTTCCAGCTCGCGAAAAAGGAGGGAATATATATCTCAGAAGCTATGGACGAGGCAGGGAAGTACACGAGTCAGATCTTCGACTATGAGGGGACACACTATCTCGATCTTGAGAATCCTGAGAAGTGAGCCAATAAGGTCAATATCGAACGAATGAAGGCGAATAATACGCTCTTCAAACTCGAAGGGATCACTCACCGTGTCCCATTTTGTCCTCGATCTGGTACACCGCTTGTACAGAAAGCTCAGGCAAGCTGGTTCATAGATATCCAGTCACAGAAAGAGAAACTCCTCGAAGCCAATCAGTCGATCAACTGGTTTCCTGCATATCTGAAGGAAGGGCGATTTGCCAAAGGGATCGAGTCTGCTCCAGACTGGTGCATCTCTCGTACGCGCTACTGGGGAGCGCCGATGCCGGTATGGATGGGTGCCGACGGAGAGCAAGTCGTAGTATCATCACGAGAGGAGATCTATGAGATGAATAAGCCATACTGACAGCTCGAAAAGAGAGAAGTCGAAGGGAAAACAAAATATTTCTTCCAGTGAGGAGAGTATGATGGTATGGAATTCAATCTTCATAAGCCATATATCGACTCGATCAAGCTCCAATCACAGAAAACTGGCGCAGAACTCACTCGTATCCCAGAAGTCCTCGATGTCTGGATGGATTCTGGAAGTATGCCATATGCGCAGATGCACTATCCATTTGCCAATAAAGAGGCTATGGAAGCGAGCTTTCCTGCTGACTTCATCGCAGAGTACGTCGGACAAGTACGTGCCTGGTTCTATGTCATGCATGTCCTCGGAGTACTCCTCAATCCCAATAACGAGCCAAAACCTACTCCAAGCTTTACCAATGTCATCACGACAGGAGTGGTGAATGGAAATGATGGACGCAAGATGTCGAAGTCGTTCGGGAACTATCCTGATCCTCGCATGGCGATCGAGAAATATGGAGCTGATCCTATCCGTTTCTATATGCTGAACTCTCCACTTCTCTCAGGGGGAGATATGGACTTCAAGGAAGAGTGAGTCGTCGAGACGATCAAGAGTGTCATGCTTCCACTGTGGAATACGTATTCGTTTTTCACGACCTATGCGAACATCGACGGATGGGAAAAAAGTGAGACAGAGGTGTATTTCGTACGGCACGGAGAGACCGATCACAATACTGCGCAGATCATGAATGGTGGTGATATCGACACTCCGCTAAGTGTAAATGGAAAAAAACAAGCAGAAGAAGCAGGAAAGTCCGCCTGACTCAAGTGAATAAAATTCGATGCAATCTACTCATCGCCACTTTCCCGTGCACTGGATACTGCCGAGATCATCGCAAAAGAAATAGGATATACCGGAGAAATCATCGAATCAGAAGGCCTTCTCGAACAGCTTTCTGGAAAATATGCAGGAAAAACTATACAAGAAATCGGTGAGGAAATCGGTAACCCGAGTGTCGATGCTATACGTAAGGCATATAAAGAGGAAAATGGTATAGAAAATATTGATCAATTCGAGTCTCGCGTGTTGCCAGCATTTCAGAAGATTCTTTCTGAAAATACAGGAAAGAAAATCCTAATCGTCGCACATACAGGTACATTTCGTCCGATTAGCCGATATATCACTCAGAGTAACAAAGAAGAGGCTCACTATAGCCCTAGCATACCACATGCTGAGCTCATAAAAATAGGTACAATCCCACTCGTGAATCCTCTCGACCGATGGATCCTCTCGAAGCTTCAGGTGCTCATGGGACAAGTGCACGATGCTATGGATGGTTATGATGTCTCTCGTGCGTGTCGTGCGATCGTCGAGTATATGGATGAGCTCACGAACTGGTATGTGCGACTCTCTCGTCGTCGCTTCTGGGAATCTGGGATGACTCCAGATAAGGAGTCTGCCTATGAGACCCTCTATACGGTACTCACAGAAGTCTCGAAGCTCCTTGCTCCATTTATGCCATTTCTCTCCGAGAGTATCTACCAGTGACTCACGAAACGAGAGTCTGTCCATCTCGAGTACGTCACTCTGCCATCTCGTCACCTCATCGCGAATGACCTCAATCGTGATATGGAAATCTGTGAGCACATCGTCTCACTCGGACTCGCTCTCCGCAGTCAGAAAAATATCCGAGTCCGTCAGCCACTCCAATCTGTGACAGTGACAAAAGAACTGTCAGAGTACTACCAGGCGATCATCCGTGATGAGCTCAATGTGAAAGAAATACGATTTGAAAATCCAGAAAAACTCGCAAAAAAAATCTGTAAACCCGATGCTCGTAAGATCGGTCCGAAGTATGGAAAGGATGTCCAGAAGGTCATCATGGAAGCAAAAAATGGAAACTTCATCGAAAAAGAAGATGGAATCATCGATGTAGGAGGATTCATCCTCGAATCTGGTGAATACTCTCTGGAGTATATACCACTCGAATGAGTCGGTGACGTCACTGGTGGCTACGGTATGGTCGTCGCACTCGATACAGAGATCACAGAAGACTTAGAGATGGAATGATATGTTCGGGATATCATTCGTTTAATACAAGATAGCCGAAAACTTAGGTGACTTAATATCACTGATAAAATAAATATTGAATATTGCCAAATGACAGCAGCAAAATATAAAACTCTTCCTGATTGAAAATATGAGCTTATAGAAAAATTTTGAGATATTATAAAGAAGGAAACTCTCACTGAGAATATTATACAAATTCCAAATGATGATAAAGTAATAAATGAGGAATGGAAAGCAGAATATACTATAAATGATACGAATTTTGTTATGCCAGGGATTAACATTTATAAGATTTAATTTTTGGATCAAGATTAGAAAAAACCTCCATTACTGGAGGTTTTTTTCTTGCATTTTAGAGGATTTCTGATACTATCACTTTATAATATAAACTATATATGTCAGAAACGATGCCACTCATATTTCTCGGTCATGGAAGTCCCATGAATGCGATAGAGCAGAATCAGTATACAGAGTCATGGAAGGCTCTCGGAAAAACTCTTCCTCAGCCTCGAGCCATCCTGATGCTCTCAGCCCACTGGATTACAGAAGGGGAGACTCATGTGAGTACGGCAGAACACCCAGAGATGATCTACGATATGTACTGATTTCCGCCTGAGCTCTATCGAGTACGATATAGTGCGCCAGGAAGTGTAGAAATAGCGAATGAGATACTCGGTATCTTGGGAAAAAATGAACAGGGAAGTGAGTATATATTTCGTGCTGATCCTCGAAGAGGATTCGATCATGGCGTCTGGTCGACACTCGCCCATCTCTTTCCTGAGGGGGATACCCCAGTTATCACTATGAGCCTGGATTATTCTCAGTGACTCTCTTGGCACTATGAGCTCGGAAAAAAACTTTCTCTCCTCCGAGAGCAGGGAATACTGGTCATCGGAAGTGGGAATATCGTCCACAATCTCGGTGTACTGGACTGGTCAGGAAACTCTGTATATCCATGGGCAAAGAAATTCGATACTCGGATAGCTCGGGATATAGAGACTCGGGATCATGCTGATATTCTCAGTGCACTCTCTTGGGAATGAGCTCATATGGCTCATCCGACGCATGATCATCTCCTTCCACTATTTCCTCTTCTTAGTGCTGTCAGAGAATCTGATACTGCAGAGTTCCTAACTCCAGATATCGTCACGGGATCTATCTCTATGCGGAGCGTCGTCTGGAGATAACTATCGAAACATACGAAATATCATAGCAATAAGAGATGTGACGACAGCAACTATAGCTATCGGTACTATGCCACCCAAGCTGATGCCTGTAACGACCTGGTCAGTGATGTAGACCATAGCGAGTGATATCACGAGCGATGAGAGTCCAAGAGTCAGGAGCTTGAGA
The DNA here is from genome assembly GCA_964449265.1 of uncultured Candidatus Peribacteria bacterium. Taxonomy (GTDB): domain Bacteria; phylum Patescibacteriota; class Gracilibacteria; order BD1-5; family UBA2023; genus JAGOMW01. The sequence goes on along the minus strand of CAYVAG010000005.1, from coordinate 27,651 downwards.
GGGAATGTGATAATCCGGAGAGCAGTTCCGAGAACGACATTACAAATGGTGAGGACGACTACGAAGACGAGGAGGGCAGAGGAGCTTGTATAGACAATTCCTGGCGCGTACTGTGCTGTGAAATAGAGAGCTACTGCTGTGGCGATGAATTGAAGAAGATAAGACATAGGAATATATAAATATTTTTTATTATATACTTTTTTTGTATGACGCAAAGGACAGAGCACGAATAATATTGACATATTAAATTAATGTGTATAATACTTATTATGAATACTCCTGTACTTGCTTCTCTTCAAACAGATCTTCGAGATGGCATCATAATCTCAGATATCAAAAGACACTGATCCCGTACATACACTATAACTCCTGAAGCCAAGGAAGAGGAGATAGTCTTGATGCTCAGATGACATAACTTAATCGATTTTATCATAAATACTACAGGTACATGAGTACGAGAATTGGTAATCTTCGAACGATACCGAGGTGTGAGCACCAGAAGAGAAGTATGGTAATATATAAATCACTTCACATAATGTAACTTATGTGAAGTGATTATGGGTTTTTGTTCAGTATTTCGGATGAACTCTAGCCTCACTATATTCCTCTATTTCATACTTTGGATATTTTTTTGTAGAATATTCATAAAATATATCTCTCGAAATATTATAATATTTTTTTCATTTGAACATATTTTATGAAAATCCCCAGAAGATATCTCTTCTATAAAACTCTCTCGACGATAGAATGTCCGTCTCATGGAAGAAAAACCCCGCAAATCGCAAAATTTGAGGTTGATATAATGAGAATAAATCTCATTATATTCCGAGATTGCTTTTATATGAAAATTCGCTAAAATCGAGATTCTTTTAAAACCCATCTATGTGAATGTCTAATAATGCTGAAAGTACTAAATTGCATGATGCACTTTCATGAGTTGGTTTCAAAATTGTAGCAATACCTTTTGTTATTTGGGATCTTGCTTGAGAGGTTGTATGAAAAGTAGCAAAAACCTTACGAAAATAATATGTCGCCCCTCGAACAATCCTGTCATGACATCTTATATAAAAATATGAACTATACTGACGAGTCGGTATATTTTCTCTATGATACGGAGTCACCACTCGCACGTATCCTTTCTGATGCATGGATCAGAGTACTGCCAGAGGGTACGAGAATCAGAGAATTCCTCTCCCCTCCTCAGCCACTCTACCGTGGTGGACTTATCAATCCTGATAATCCGCATCTGAAAGAGCAAAACCGTATCATCACTTCACATAATATCGAAGAAAATAAGAAAGTCTGACTCGATCACCATATCGTCCTCAAAACCGAAAATTCTGATGAAGCTCTCATAGATCCACAAGTAGAGTCTATCAAATCTGAGCTTCTCGCACTCCCCCCAGGATCTATCGTCATACTTTCTCAGTCTACAAACTTCCGACTTTCTACATTTCGCATACGACTCGAGCTCTTTCATCGTGGCGTACATGTCGTCGAGTTCAATCATCTTGCCTACATCCCAGAAAATGAGATAGATACGTTCACAGCATCACTTGCCTACAGGACAGATGAATATGTGAAGATGGAAAATGCTATGCGAGAAAAGATAGAGTCCACTGAAATTACGAGAATACAATCTGTGAACGGAGAATTTCTCACTTTCGGCCCTCTTGAGAAGATTCGCGGTAACACCGGAGACTACTCACAGGTCGAGAATAAGTGAGGAACATTTCCTATCGGAGAGATATTCACAGAAGCAGTTGATCTATCGAGAGTCTCTGGTAAATGTCTGATCGAATCATTCCCTCGAGAGGACTTCTCTGTCGAGGACTGTACTCCCTTCGAGCTCGTGATCGAACATGGCCGAGTCCTCCCGAGTGACCACTTCCCTGCCGAATTCCAGAAACTCTATGACTACATCGTGCAGTTCGAGTGAGAAGTGATGGTACGAGAACTCGGTATGGGACTCAATCCTGCTATCACGACTACCACTCCCCTCTCGGATATCAACTTCTATGAGAGAAAAATCGGAATACACCTCTCTCTCGGTAAAAAACACGGAATTTACGGAAAAAAACTTCCGAAAACGGAAGTGCAAAGGTTTCATATCGATGTGTTCGTCGCGGTTGAATGAGTATGGATCGGAGAGGAGAGAGTGTATGAGAGCGGATGGACTATAATCTAGATGTAAGTAGATAATTCATGCTCATCTATATGATCAGGATAATCTGCCGGATTATTTAAGTAATGACTATTACTATCTTCCTGTGCCATTTTTACTCGGTGCTCTAAAATATTTGTTACCAGTTTACTTACTTTTTGTCGCATTTGTGGAGTATTTTTTTGAGATTCCCATCTTTTTATTGTCGATAATGGTATACTATACTTTTGTGCAAATGCCTTTTGACTTAATTTTTCTGAAACTCTAAAAGATTGCGTTGCTTCTCAAAAAGATGGTACGCTTTCGCTATGAATTAAAGTTTTATCTAGTCGCATAGTTCTTATATTTTTACACTATCTTCTTCTCCACCTTCACCGCGAGTCCTCATCGTGGACTTGTTGCGAATTCCATATTATCTACGAGCTTCTCGGTGATGTAGAAAAGTCCGCGACCACGCTTCTCCATATAGACAGCCTCTGTAGCTGGAACGTGAGCATTGCGTATAGCGATCATATCTTTCGCCTTCTCAGAGTCCTTTCCATTCCCAGTATCATGTACCTCCAGTGATATCGAGAAGTTCCCATCGGGACCCTTCCCTGCTCGTACTATACAGCTATCAAGATCGTCCTGGGCGCTTCCATGTTCGATAGCATTGTTCACGAGCTCATCGGTGATGAGGATAAATCTCCCCTTCCATGGTGCAGTGATGCCGTGCGCATCGAATATCTTTCCGACGAAGTCACGGAGAATTTTCGACTGACTGTGGTCTGTCCCAAACTCAATCTCTATGTCGACGTTCGAAAAATCTGGAGTCACTTCATGCAGTCGGTGAGTCGCAGTATCGTAGTCCTGATGAGAAATGTCGAGGTGGTTCATCGAAGATAAGAGTATTTCAGTTATATACAATATATCCTATTTCATGAGAAAACACAAAAAAACACCCGAAAATCGGGTGTTTTCGAAAGTGTTATTATCTAACAGCCTCCTTAAGAGTCTTACCAGCGCGGAATACTGGAGTCTTCATAGCTGGGATCTTGATCTTAGCACCTGTCTTAGGGTTGACACCATTGCGAGCTGCACGGTGAGAAACCTTCCAAGCACCGAAACCAGTTACGTTTACTTCCTCACCCTTCTTGAGTGACTTAGTAATAACTTCGATCATAGCTGCGAGACCTTTTGCTACTGCATCCTGAGAGAGACCAGCTTTAGCTGATACTGACTTAATGAAGTCCTGCTTTTTCATAGTGGAAAAAGTTAAGAAATAAAGGACAAACGCATTATAGACGCTCTCGCATAGATTGCAAACAATTTTTATGAAATAAACCGCTACCCGAAGAGAAAGTTATAAAATACTTCTAAAGTAACCCTCTTCCATAAAGGAAAAGTTAGGAATCAGACTTTTTGTATTTACTTTTCACTATAAACTATCAAAATATACTAAATAAGCTGACTTACCACTCATCAAATGACTGTGAGTATGATTCCTATGAGCCAAAATTTCATTACGATTGTCTCCTCATCCCATCCGATTGCTTCTAGATGGTGGTGAAATGGTGCTATACGAAATACCTTTTTGCCGTTTCGATATTTCTTTGATAGAAGCTGTATAATAACTGATACGAGCTCCAGCCAGAATAAGGCACTCGTAATGAGAAGTACTATGAGTGTATCAGTCATCATTGCCATAATCGCAAGAGTTGCTCAGAGTGAGAGTGATCCGAGATCACCCATGATAAATTTTGCTGGCTTAATATTCCACCAGAGAAATCCTATAAGTGCTCCACAGATAATGAGACAGAGCGCAGCGAGGATGGAGAGATTTTTATCATAGCATATGAAGGCATACAGAGCGTAGTTAAACAGAAGGAGTCAACCAGCAAGTCCATCGAGCCCGTCAGTGATATTCACACTATTGGCCATAGTTGCGATGATAAGCACAAAAAGTGGTATATACCATATTCCTAAGCTTATATTCCCGAGAAGTGGTACGCTAATATCGGTATATCCGAGCTTGAAGTAGAACCAGTAGGCTCAGAGTGCGCTGAAGAGAAACAGAAGTATGAGTTTCACCCGTGCGGAGAGTCATTTTGTCCGGCCGATCTCACGGACATTGAGATAGTCATCGACGAGACCGATTGCTCATACAGCGAAGAGAGTGAAGAGAGCGAGGTAGGTCTCTTTTCTATTGAAAAGTGAGTAGTTCACCTCGAGAGAAAGTTCCTTCGAAAAATACTGTATTCCTATAGAAATCAAGACGAGAATAGCTACCGTGATCAGTATGACTCCTCATCCCATCGTCGGTGTTCCTATCTTTCCTGCATGAAGTCTCGAAAATTCTATTGCTTTTCCTATGAGTCCTTCTTCTCGGATTTTTTTCCCGATATTATATCGATAGAGACATCGTATATACGCAGGTATGATCATGAGAGTGAGCACCGATGCCGCGAGCAGGTAGAGAAGCAGAAATGCGAGACTATTAGCCATAAATAGGTATTAGAAATTGAGACAGAAGATACACAAAAAATATACGGAGAGTATACCTGTATTTTTTATTTTGCAATCCTCTCTCTAGGAAATCTTCGGAAAGATAAATTCTATGAGAAATTCTCGAATTTCCCTATCATACCCGTCGTCTTCTTCGGGGACTTTTACTGTGAAAATATAGACAAAATCATTGGCATTTGGTATATCAGTTGTTATCTTGATCTCGATAGGACTGTACTCAGAGAGCTTTCCTTCGATAATAGAGAGGATATTTTTCACTTCCTTTGGATCGCCGAGAGTTTTCTTAAATGGTACGCGGTATGTATAGACAAAAAATCTTCTGCGAGTGAGATTCTCTATCTGTTCTATAGAAAGAGATCGATTTGGTATATATACAACCTTCCCTTCATTGCTCATGATTTTTGTGTAGTTCATATTGATCTCTTCCACTATTCCTTCGAGTGTTTTTATCCGTATCGTATCACCAATCTCGAACG
>CAYVAG010000005.1:0-22496 GCA_964449265.1 uncultured Candidatus Peribacteria bacterium | reverse complement strand
CTCATGATAATCGAGAGGCTTCCGAGAAGATTGGCGAGTATATCCTTACTAGCGAGAGCAAATATAGCTCACCCTATCCCGGCTCATGCGAGAAGTCCACTGGTGTTTACCTTCAAGCTTTCGAGGATAAAAAACCCTCAAATAATCCATATAATCAATAGTACAATAAAACGTATGGTCGGTAAAAATTTCCGTACCACCATGTGATCGAGCGCGAAAGAATATTTTATCTCACGAAAAATCAAACTCGTGATGTTTGCCACGATAGCGATGATCAGGATGCCCTTGATTGTTTCATAGGATACATGTATTATCTGAAGTGTTTCGGGTGTCAGTTGGATCATGCTAGAAGCCAAAATAGCATGATGGACGATCACAGTAAAAGAAAGGAGTATCACCCAGCTGAGAAAATACCAGAGATGACTTCCGCGAGATGCAAATACTTTTTCCATACTCATGAGAAAATTCTAGCCTATTTCCCTGTTTTATGCAAGTTTCTCCCTTGCTTTTCCTCATTTTTTCTATATTCTTATGGATATATGAGTTTAGGGGGTTTTCTTTTTGATGCTATCCTCTTTGATAGCTTTTTACCATCTCTTCGAAAAATTTTGTTTTTTTGTATTTATAGAGGTATCTTTTCTTCCGTTTGTCTCGATATTTTTTATGGGTTTTCGGATCGCTAACATCCATGAGTATACTCGATTTCTCGCCATAGATCTCTGATCATATCGAGTGAGAGCAAGTGTCTATAGTCTCGACGATGGACATCTCGTTCATGAAAAATCATCGAGCGTGAAGCAGAGTCGAAAAAATTTTCTCGACGGTACCATCACCGATATGCAAGGAGTGGCACTCGTTCTGGAAAGAGCGATACACGAGGCGTGTAGTGAGCTTGATGAGATGCCAGAAGATATCATCATCGGGTTTTCTCCATCTATCTCTATCCATGATAGTACAACCTCGCAGTATATACGATCAGAGAGTGAAAGTCCTATAACCATGGATGAGATCGATATGATGATCGAGAAAATCGAGGCTGCTTCTCTCGTGCGCGCACGAGAGAAGGCCCGTCGAGAACATGGTCTTGTCCATGATGATATCCGTCTTATCTCGAGTACGCTTACCTCTATACTCATCGATGGGAAACGTATAGCCAACCCCATAGGTTTCCGATGAAGTCAGCTACGCATCACAGTACTCAATGTCTTTGCCCTCGCAAGTGAATATAATATCCTGAGATCTATCGTCTCAAGCCTCAAGAAAGATATTATTTCTCTTGTTCCTATGCCACTTCTCTTTCCAAAAATGGTCGAAATCAGTGAGAGGGCAGGAGAAGATGCTATATATGTCGATATCGGATATATGCACACGACGATCGTACTCGAGAAGAGGTGAGAGATTGGTTCTTTCGAGACTTTCTCACTAGGAACGAAGATGCTTTTGGATATGCTCTCACGCGCTTACCCAAAAAGCTCATACACCGAGATAGAAAATCTCCTCGTCCGTGCAAAGTGTAAGGATGAAGAATGAACTACTCGAGATGATATATGCAAAGAGTTTTTTGCCTATATTATCGATATGCTGCTCTCGCTCCTCTGAACCTCACATGATACACATCTCCATCATGTGATTCTTTCTGGTGGGATCTCTGAGACGAGATTTCTCGCTGATACATTTTTTAGTGTACTTAGAGAAAAAACTCGCTATGATGGAAGTCACTCTGTACTCTCATCGCTGGTCCCCATGCCACAGGCAAACAACTCTCCTGTAACACATGCTCTTGCTCTCCTCGCACAGGAGCTCCTCTATACCAAAAAAGATCCCCTCATCCGTATACTTCGATATGCCCTCTACCACTATGAATAAGCTCATCATACCACGAGATATTCCCCTACTTAGCGCACTTAAACGTATAGAAGAGGATATCGTACATACACATACTCCCCTTACGGTCGACATGAGTGATGTATCATTTCCGCTCACGCGGGACGTATTTCTCGTGATGAAAAAACGCTTCCGTACTGACCAATTTCATCTCCTTCTTCGCCATGAGTATGAAGTCGATATGGCACGATCTCTTGGGATTGGTGCAGAAGTTTCATGAGTTCGTGCTGAGTTTGATCGTGAATTTTCGAAAAAAAATATCTTGAGCCATAATTTTACTATGTGGGAGTACTTTCTCTATGAGATAAGACGATGAGCCCAGTATCTTCGATTCCTCTTCACTCGAAAAAGAGCAGCCACTCCACTCTATAAAATCAAAAAATGATCACCAAATATGTTCCTTATCGTGAGTGGATTGATTATGTCTCTTTCACTTCTACTTTTTATATTCTACTTCGCGGTATCAAAAACCTATGTGTCTGTCCTTCCACAGACGACAGTCAGGCCAGTAAGTGCTAATATGATTTTTAGTCTGGCTTCAGGTTCACTCCTCGAATCGAAGAATACGGTCCGTATGAAAAAAGTTACCCTCCTCGTCGAAGAGAAAATGCCGTTCAATCTCGATACGATCGATCCTAACTCAGCAACAAGCGCTGTAGGAAGAGTCACTCTCTACAATGAACTCACGACAGAACAAGCACTGAAACCGTTTACCAGATTTATCACTGAAGATGGTGTCGTATTTCGTACGGAATCTTGGGTCAATGTTCCTCCTGCTCGGAAAGTGAATGATATAACAGAAATAGGATCTGTAGAGGCTATACTCAAGGCAGATCCAAATGATGAATCTGGTAAAATGATCGGTGAAAGAGGAAATATCCCAACAGGAACATACCTCTCTATTCCAGGACTGAAGTTCAATCGTGATAAGGTGTATGGAAAAGCAAAAGAAAATTTTGTATGATGAGGTCCAGCACGTATCCATCTTGTAACAGAAGGAGAAATACAAAAATTCGAATGAATACTGGGAGAGCAACTTTCTCGATCCGCTCGAACAAAACTTCAAGAATGGCTCGATGAACAAAATAAAAATAGTGGAGAATCATTCACCTTGCTTTCTGGAGACTCAGTAAGCTTCACGGGAATAGCTATCTCGATATCTTCATGACAAAAAATTGGCGACCTTGCTAATGAAGTTGAGATGAAGTGATCACTCGCTGTTACAGCACTTGTCTATGATAAAAGTACAGTCATAGAATATCTTACAAATCTTTTTCATGAGAGACTCCTCCGCGGTACAGATAAAGAGCTTGCAATACATCCCGATACGCTTCGCATGACCAATGTGATCTCCCGAGCGGAAGATGGAAGTAGTATCAAGGCGACCATGGAGATGAATACCACGATCACCTATGATCTGGAAAATGCGAGCAATGAGCTCACACGTCGTATGAAGATCACGATAGCTGGATTGACCAAAAAAGAAGCAGTAGATAGGCTCATCAACGAATGACATGTTCGAGAAGTAGAAATTCATTTCTCTCCATTTTGGCTTACACGAGTCTCTTCGAATCTTGATAACATCGAATTTATCATAAAAAAATAATATGACTCTCCGTGAAGACATCGAATCTCGAGTCAATATTCTCGATATCGTCTCTCGATATGTGGATACGAAGAAAGCAGGAGTCAACTATAAGGCTCTCTGCCCCTTTCATAGCGAGAAAAGCCCTTCATTTGTCATCTCACCACAAAAAAATATTGCCCACTGTTTCTCCTGTGGAAAATGAGGTGGTCCGATCAATTTCCTCATGGAGATCGAGAAAATCGAATTCAAAGAAGCGGTCTCTATCCTCGCGAAAGAAGCAGGTATCGAGCTCAAGACTGATTTTCAGAAAGAGCGCCAAGCAAAGTGAGGGGACATCTATGCGCTCTATCGTGAAGCTTCTCGTTGGTACCATGAGGCTCTCTACAAAGCTGAAAACAAGAAATATCTCGACTATCTTCTCGATCGTGAGATCACCGATGAGACGATAAAAAAGTTCCAACTCGGGTGCTCGACATCTCCTCGAGATCTCTATTTTTTTCTCAAGGAAAAAGGGTTTACTCATGATTTTCTTATCGAATCAGGACTGTTTCTTTCAGAAAGTCGGGACAAATTTTTCTCTCGTATCACCTTCCCGATTGCTAATGGTATGGGACATGTTGTCGCCTTCACTGGACGTGTCCTCGATGACAGCCTCCCGAAATATCTGAACTCCCCTGCTTCCGCGATATTCGATAAGAGTTCTATCCTCTACTGACTTCATCTTGCGAAACAGGCGATCGCAAAAACAGGAAAATCCTATATTGTCGAGTGACAGATGGATACAGTGGCTCTTCATCAAGCAGGTATAGATAATGTGGTTGGCATCAGTGGTACCGCACTGACGACCGAACATGTACGTATCCTCTCTCGCTTCGCTAAGATCCTCTACCTCTGTCTTGATGCAGATAACGCATGAGTAAAGGCGACCTTTGCCTCCATAGAAAACCTCATAAATAGTGACCTCGAGATCCGTATCATCTCTATACCAAATGGAAAAGATCCAGATGAATACGTGAAATCTGGAGGAGACTTCGCAACTCTCGAGAAAAATGCACTCTCACCCATAGGATTCTATATGAAAGAAGGTGGCCGTGAGTATGATATCATGACGGTCATCGGCAAGAAAAAACTTATCGAAAAATGTCTCGAGTTCCTTGTACCACTGAAGTCACAGATCGAAATCGACATGCATATCTCCGAGATGTCACGCATGCTCAGTGTGTCGAAAGAAGCGATCATGACTGAGTACAAGAAGGCAGTCCAGTACCATCGTACGAGAACTCCTCGACCAAAATCGAGTGAAGAAACAGAAAATATAAAAAAAGAAGACTTTACTTCTCCTGAGCTTCTTGCCGGCTATATCTCTCGCTATGATCTTTTGGACTTGTTTTTTCGTGAATTTCGCTATACTCTAGAGGACTTTCCTAAAGAAGGGGGTTTTTCGCTTCTTTTTTCTGTCGTATCGTGACAAAAACTCGATACAGAAGATGAAGAAAAACTTAAAATCATAGACCTCTCTCTCGAGTCATGACATCTCGATGACACTGCTACAGCCACACAGGCCTGTATCCAGCTCATAAAAAAACTTCACGAAACACTTATACTCTCCCTTTATCAGAAAGAACTTGCTTCTGGGAAGCCACTTCTCGAAGTGAGAAATACTTTTATCCCCAAAGCTCGAGCTCTCTGACTCAATCAAAATATTTTCCAATAATTTGCTCTTTCCATGTCTTCAAAAAAACAACTCCCGAAAGATACCGCTGCTCTCGAGGTTGATCTTTCACAGTTCGATCTCCAGGCGCTCGATCTGCCGACGATTTCTCATGATGATGAGCCGATAAAAAAGGAGAAAAAACCCCTCAGATGAGATGATATGGATTTTATAGATCCTATTTCAGAAAATCCCGCTTCACCAGATTCAGAAACGAATGATGACTTCGAGGATGACTTCGAGGAAGAGGATGACTTCGATATCGAGGATGGACCAGTCCCATCAGAAGACGCTGATGGATATGTAGCGCCGAAAGATTTTTTCACAGATAAGCGCCGAAAGAAAAATCTCAAAAAATTCCTCGATGTGACGGTTCCTCAGGAAATTCTCGAGGGTATGCCAGAGCCGACACAACTCCTTTTTAAAAAAGGAAAATCCGAGTGAAAACTCGTCTACGATGAGGTTATGGCGGCGCTCCCTCCTGGGGATGATATCGAGCTTATGGATGAGGTATTCTCTCGCCTGGCGAAACTCGGTGTCGAGCTCGTCGACTCTCTCGATAATGAAGAAGTATTCAAAGATGCTGGAAAGAAAAAAGATGAAGTCGATCTCTCGGAGATTTCTGACGACTCGATCCGCATGTATCTGAACGAGATCGGTCGATTTGCCCTTATCGATGCCGAAGAAGAAGTCCGTCTCGGTCGTCTCATCCAGAAGTGAGACCAGGAAGCTCGCAAACGTCTCGCAGAAGCCAATCTCCGTCTCGTCGTCTCGATCGCGAAGAAATATATGGGACGAGGACTTGGACTTCTCGATCTCGTACAGGAGTGAAATGTAGGACTTTTTCGAGCGGTAGATAAGTTTGACCCCGATCGAGGATTCAAGTTCTCGACATATGCGACATGGTGGATCCGTCAGGGTGTCACTCGTGCTATCGCTGATCAGGCTCGTACGATCCGTGTTCCTGTGCATATGGTCGAGACGATCAATAAGTTCAACCATACCTATCGTCGTCTCACCCAAGAGCTCGCTCGTGAGCCTCTTATGGAGGAGCTCGCACTCGAGCTCGAGATGGACGTCCGCAAGGTCCGACAGATTATGCGAATATCTCAGGATATCCTCTCCCTCGACTCTCCTGTCGGTGGCGAAGAGGATACGACTCTTGGTGACTTCGTCGAAGATGATAAGTACCTCACTCCAGAGAAGGCAACCAATCTCTCTATCCTGAAGGAAAATCTCTATGAAATGCTTGATTTCCTCACTCCTCGCGAGAAGAAGATCGTCGTCATGAGATTCGGACTCGATGGTGGCGAGATGCATACGCTCGAAGAGGTCGGAAAAGAGTTCGGTGTGACTCGTGAGCGTGTTCGCCAGATAGAAGCGAAGACCCTCGAGAAGCTCCGTACGCATCCGAGTGCTGATCGCATCAGATTCTTTCATTAATACTTATCTCCTTTTGAAGATATGAGTCTATTGCCAGCTTCATATGAAGAAATTGCTAAAATAGCGACAACAGAAGTTCTTAGAGATATTCCTCCTTTTAATGTTAGGGATTTTGTTGATCGTATTATTAATATTGATTGGGAAAAACTGGATAACGGATTAAGTAATATGAATAATTCTAGATTTCCTACAATTTCTCAAGCATTAAGTAAATTTTCTAGTATTCCTGGAATATATAAATCAAAATAGTTTTCAAGTGCCCATAGTTCCTACTTTTTCACTTCGCCACTATGACATCTTCCGCAGATACCATGTGTGAGCGGTGCGATGGACTCTGTTGTCGAGTGTATGATATATTCGACCAAGAGAAGTGAACGCTCGTGAAGCGAGTATGAGAGAAGTGTGGGTACTTGAGCCAAGAAAATCGCTGTATGATACACAAAACTCGTGATAGACACCCTGGCTATCGTGACTCGTGTGAGATGTATGATTGTATGGAGGGTGGTCCGATTGTCACGACATTTGCTCGGAGAATCCCTGAAGAATATGTCCATCGTAGTAGTATCATATCTTCTCTTCTCGAGACGATACGACTCCGTGTCATCGCATCGCCAGGGAATCGAGATGCCATCCTCCTCTTCGTGGCTCGCGAACTCAATAATCTCACTGTGAATGAGTCTACACTTCTCTTGTCCGTGAAGGTTGTCCGAGTGAAGATAGAGCGCTGGGAGGGGTAGTTATTTCGTCAGTATCTCATATCCCGTCTCCGTCACGAGAATGGTATGTTCGAACTGTGCCGAGAGGGATCCATCTTTCGTCCGTACTGTCCAGTTATCTTTGTCGAGCTTTGTCGCATATTTTCCTGCATTGATCATTGGTTCGATCGTGAAGATCATCCCTGGAAGCATCTTGGGTCCACTATTGCGGTCTGCTTTATGGTAGACATAGGGTTCTTCATGAAACTGCACTCATACTCCATGACCAGTATATTCTCTCACGACTGAGCAACCCTCCCCTTCTGCATATTTCGCGATCTCGTATCCGATATTTCCGAAGAAATTCCCTGGTCGCACTTGTGAGATCCCGATCTCCCAGGCTTTTTTCGTTATAGCGATGAGCTTATGAGCCTTTTCACTCACCTTCCCTACCATGTACATGCGTGAAGCATCACCGAAATATCCATCGACGATCGTCGTCACATCGATATTGAGGATATCCCCCTCTTTCAGGATATCATCGGCTCGTGGTACACCATGACAGATGACATCATTGACTGATATACATGTACATCGCTTATAGGCTTTTGATGATTTTCCCCACTTGTTCGATCATTCATAGTCGATACAGGCGGATACTCCCCCATTTTTTAGGATAAATGCATTCATGATAGTATCGAGCTCGAGTGTACTCACCCCTGGCTTCACGTACTGTCCGATCATATCGAGCGTCTGGGCTGTAAGGTGTCATGCTTTACGTATACCAGCTATTTGCTCGGGGGTTTTTATGAGGATTTTTGGCATTTCGAAATATTTTTATAAAAACATTTGCAGTATAAGAAAAAATCTATAATATGCAAATATTGACAAATTATATATTATATTATGAAAGATCAATTAAGTGAGCTTTTAGAACTCGATTCTAGCACTATTCGTAGCGCTAACGATGAAAATAGAATTTTCCATCATAAACTTTTTTATGATGGACTCAAGCCCATTATGTTACGATATATTGAAAGCATACCAACAGGAAGAGTCTTATCTCCGATTGAGGTATGATCCCTTGCTGTTGCTTCGAGTATAGAGAGCATGAATTCTCCAGTACCTAAATTACCCGAAGAAATATGAATGTGGCAACTTACATTTCAGCAGTATCTCTGAGAAGACTTCTCATTAAAGATGTGAGAATTTTATAAAAATTTGCTTCCAAGGCTTCGAGTCGATCATACTAAACTCTTATGAGTACTAAAAAATTATCCTTCTCAGGTATATCTTCTGAAGATCGCTTTCGATGTACTTCATACTAATATCATCAATGCTGGTTTACCAGAAAGAGTCATATTTGGACTTGTCTGCGTGGAGCTTATGAAGTCATGAATACGCCCTTATCTTATAAGTAAAGAGATTCCCTCAAGTGGAGATTCCTATACGGATTGGATGAGCATTATTGACCATTGTTTTAGTGACTTTTTGGAGGATATGTCTCAGGATAGTTCTTATACTGATCTACTTCCTCTTATAGCATATATACGCGTGAATAGGGATATTTGGAGTAGCATAAAATCAGAAGCTCATGCTAGGCGTTTTGAGCAAATGTACGCAGGAGATGCTCTAAAAGTGACTATGAATGTTATAAAGAAAGCACAGGATTGAGCATCAGGCGCATTAAGGTAGTCTGTATTATACACTATTCTATGACAAGACTATCCAATAAACATGAAGAAATATTTACTTATGAAAAACCATGAGTTGGTGTTGTTGGTGCTATTATTTATCGTGTAGAAGAAACTCTGAGATGATGATCACTTATAAAAATTAAGTGCCTATGAACCTCAAACGGTGACAATGAAGATCTTGAAAATCTTGGTATTGCTTGAATTTTAGCAGAATATAAAGAAAAATGATTATTGTATATTCTTTTTTCTCATTTTTTCTTATACTTACTCTCAGATCCAATTCTTAAAGAAAAACAAGTTCATATAGTGTTTACGCCTCTTATTTGACTTGAATGAGTCTATGATAGCAAACTTGCCCCGAGGATACGTAAAGATGGTCACACATATGTAAGGGATAACAATTTACGAATAATTCATCTTGATAACTAACCAATCACCTCCCTCGGCTTCGAACCATCCGCAGGGCCGACTATCCCCATAGATTCGAGCATATCGACCACACGAGCAGCGCGACCATATCCGAGCTTCAGGTGTCGCTGGAGCATAGAGGTCGAGCACTTTCCTGAGTTGCGTACGAGCATGATAGCCTCTTCGATGATATTCGGGTCTTCATCTCCGTAGCCATCACTCGATGCTGATCCCTCATAGTTTCCTCGGTCTCCATCGACGATCGATGAGTCATATATTTCTTCGAGCATGGCAGGATCTATAGTTCGCTTTATGTGGTTCACTACGCGCTCGATCTCATCGGTTTCTACGAGTACTCACTGGAGACGAGTCGATGCCATAGCACCCGTCGGGAAGTAGAGCATATCACCGCGCCCGAGGAGGTCTTCAGCTCCGATCGCATCGAGGATCGTACGTGAGTCTACCTGAGATGCCACGGTAAAGGCAACTCGAGAAGGGACATTTGCCTTGATCAGCCCTGTGATGACGTCGACCGATGGTCGCTGAGTCGCGAGGATGAGGTGCAGTCATGCTGCACGAGCCTTCTGAGCGATACGTGTGATAGATGATTCCACCTCCTTTTTGTTTCCACTCATCATGAGATCCGCGAGCTCATCTATAATGACTACTATTACTGGCATTTTTTCTTTACTATTTACCTTTGAGTTATATTCCTCGAGGTTACGAGCATTTACTCATTTAAATGTTGTCAGTCTTCGTTCCATTTCTGCAACCGACCATTTGAGCGCATTAAGTGCTTTATCTGGACTGTTTATGACTGGCGTGAGAAGATGGGGGATACCATCGTAGACTCCGAGCTCGACCTGTTTCGGATCGACCATGATCATACGGAGCTCACTTGGTGTATTTTTATAGAGGAGTGAGAGGATAAATCCATTCATCCCGACAGATTTTCCTGATCCTGTCTGCCCTGCTATGAGGAGATGTGGCATCTTCGCGAGGTCGCCGACGATGAAGTCACCATTGATATCCTTTCCCATGGCGATCGCGAGTTTCGACTTATGATGCGTGAAACTGTCATCTTCGAGGACTTCGCGGATACCTACTATGTCACGTTTCTCGTTTGGCACTTCGATACCGACCAATCCGAGTCCGGGGATCGGTGCTTGGATACGGATAGATTTCGCCTTTAGAGTGAGGGTGAGATCTTTTTTTAGAGCTTCTATCTTCGCAAGTCGTACTCATTCACTCGGACGCAGACGATACTGGATGACGGTCGGACCGACACACTCCCCTTCCATATCGACATCTATGCCGAACTGGAGAAATGTCTTCTCGATCATGAGAGATTTTTCTTCTATCTCTTCTGGAGATACGAGATTTTTGTGGATGATTTCATTGAGTAGCTTCAGTCCTGGAAAGTCCCATGTTCCGAAGTTCAGGGCTTGTGGTTTATGTTTGCTTTCTATGATTTTCCCATCTGGAGTTTCTATGGGGATCTTCTTGCTCGCGAGGCTTGAGAGGGCGGAACTGAGGAGACTTTTTCCTTTTGGTTCATCCTCCTTCGTTCCTCATTTTCTCTGTTTCTGGAGAGTTTCGAGGCGTCGCTCGAGGTCTTCTGCCTTTTTCTTATAGGCGCTATCTATCTTTCATTTTTTCGCTGGGATATCATCCTCGTAGTCATCACTCGGAAGGACGGCTTCTCGCATACTCGAGAGTGATGGTACAGATTCACGTACTTTCGAGAGAAATGCTCGGTATGATATACGAAGCGTGAGGTAGAGCGAAGCAAAAAAAGCGACGACGAGTGCGAGAAATGCGCTCGAATTCCCAAGAAGTCGTGTGAGAGGATCATATATATCGAAGTATCCTACATAACTTTTCGTGTACCAGCTTACCATAGAAGTGAGAGATACATAGAAGAGAAGGAGCCCGATGAGGCGCGATATTCACCAGCTCGCCTTCTTCACGAGGATCATCGTTCCGAGGACGATGAGTATGGGTGATGAAGTATAGCGGTAGTATTCACCGAAAAATAATATCCCTCACTTCCGTAATATGCTCCCGACGAGCGATGTCTCGGTAGTCGAGAGGAACATGAGAAGACCGAGGAGGAGGAGAAGGCTTCCAGCGATGATATTCTGGAATTCGTATGTCAGAAATGGATGAGACTTTTGAGATTTTTTGCGAGCCATGGTGGCATTATAGGGAAAGAGGGATTGATTGCAAGATGAAACATGCTCTACAACAGAGCTTCTCTAGAGGGTTTTTTCATATCTCGGATGAGAGTATTGCTCATTATGCAATAACTCCAACTTTCTGTGGGATTTTTCTTGCTTTTTCCTGGTTTTTGACTACATTTCATGAGTTAACTTTCTCATTATGTTCAAACTAATCGAGCTCCTCCGATCGAAACCTTCCGATCGCAATATCCGCATCATACGCACTATCTTCGCTCTCATACTCCTAGGGGTATTCTATTTTGGCTTTTCGAAGACATCATTCGAGTATATCAGTATACCGAAAGAGCTCCTCTATGCACTCTATGTGTTTCCGATTATCGGACTGGTACGAGGACTTTTCGACTTCGGTATCATGCGGAAAAAACTCTGGAAATGGACACAGGTCGGACTCGGTGTTGCTATGATGGTGATATCATTTTTCTTCATAGAGACAGATACGAGTGTGAATACTGGCGTTGTCCCATCGACGGTCTCAGGAGAGCTCTCTGCAACTTCTCTCATGAATCAAAATGCACCGACTCGTGGTGCGGTCGATACTGATTTCTGGGTCGGGTTTCTCGGCTTTTGGCTCGCGCTCGGTGGGCTCGTCTTCGCTTCGAAGAATATCACGACGAAAAATGAGCGGTTTGGGGAGATCGTGAAAAAGATACGAGTGTAAATATCTGAAAAGCTCACCTTTTTTGATATACTTCTCTGATTGTGTATGAGAGCAAAGAATTTCTTTGCTCTTTTTTTGACTTATTTTCTCGGAAGTGCTACTATGTATATGTCTACTTCACGAGAACAGGTGACTTCATACACCATCATTCGAGAATTCGGTCGATTATACCGATCTGAGATCTCGAGTACAAAACAAATACACATACAGGCGCCAACGCCAAACTATACAAATCGTTCACACCATAAAGGTGGAACATCCAAATATAAGAGCTGGTTATACTCTCAAAACAAACCTAAGTGCAGTAGACCAAAGATGACTTCAATATGAAGATAAGAAGTCATAAAAAATCCCCCCCTCGGCTTTCTAATTTATTATACAGCCAAATATGAGAGAGGGATTTTTATGTATTTAGGAAGTAAAATCTCTGTATATATCGTCTGTATATCTTCCAAATCATACCCTCCATCCATTTTTGGGTTCGTACGTGAGTCAACGCACTATTCCGTGTTTTATTAGATTTTTACTACTTACGTCGAGTATAGAATCATCAGGTAGTTCTTGTAATTCTGCCAGTATTGGAGAGAATTTTAGTACATCCTTTACTTTTTGCCATACCCCCAGAGGGTCTAGGCTTATATTATTTCAGTTTCAGAGTGTTAGCTGTAGTTTCTCTTCTTTTATTGCTTTCAAATAACGATCATGAAACTCTTCTAATACAAAGGGGGCTTCACTAATTCATACTACTTTACTTGTTCTATGTTTATCTCAAATAGGATTGGTAGTGAGGTCTCATATGACTATGTTTTGATCAAAACAAGCTAATTCTACTCAAAACTTCTTGCTGTAGACACTACATTTATAGTCCATAGGGTATTCTTAATAAGTATTCTTACTATATTTTTATATTGTATATTGTCAAGTATTATGCCCCGAACTTAAATAACATCACATCTCCATCAGCTACGATATACTCCTTCCCTTCCATTCGTACTTTTCCCTTCTCTCTCGCGCCGCTCCATCCTCCATATTCGACGAGATCTTTCCAGTTCACGGTCTCTGCCTTGATGAATTTTTTCTGAAAGTCCGTGTGGATGACTCCTGCTGCTTCTGGTGCTGTCCATCCCTGATGTATCGTCCATGCGCGCACCTCGATCTCACCTGCGGTGAAGTAGTATTGGAGTCCGAGGAGATCGTAACAGGTTTTTATGATCTGGTCCATAGGATTGAAATCTATTCCCATATCGGCGAGGAACATCTTCTTATCCTCTTCAGAGAATTCGAGCATATCCATCTCGATCTTGGCACTCACAGGCATGACGGGGATATGAGTATCTGTGATTCCTGTGATATTTCGAAGTTCACTTTCTGGAGTATTCACGCGGTCTTCTGTGACGTTCACTGCATAGATAAATGGCTTTGCCGTGAGAAGATGAAGGTCAGATATCGCTTTTTTCTCATCGTCGGTGAGTTCCATGAGAGAGGCGATTTTTCCAGATTCGAGGTGAGTCTTGAGTCTATTATAGACTTCTTCATTGGCCTTTGCTTCTTTATCACCTGCGCGAACTTTTTTCATATTGTCAGCGATACGCTTATCGAGGGTTTCGAGATCCGCTATGATAAGCTCAGTATTGATAATCTCGATATCGCGTTTCGGGTCGATAGAGCCACTCACGTGGTGGACATTGGAGTCGTCGAAAGCGCGTACCACCTGGAGGACAGCATCGACATTTCGTATGTGTGACAGGAATTTGTTCCCAAGCCCTTCTCACTTACTTGCTCACTCCACCAGTCCAGCGATATCGACGAATTCGACACTTGCGGGTATCGTCTTGGCACCATTGACCACCGCACGGATCTGCTCGAGGCGTTCGTCGTTCACATTCACGATTCCGACGTTGGGCTCGATGGTACAGAAGGGAAAGTTCGCAGCCTCGGCGGCATAGGATTTGGTCAAGGCATTAAAAAGCGTCGATTTACCGACGTTTGGAAGTCAGACGATTCAGATTTGCATAGGAGAATAGGTGGATGATTTAGAAGTCGAGTGTTTCGATGGTAGTACGATTTTTCTTTGCTGGCGTATAGTCTGTGAGTATCTTGTACCCACCAAATATCGCTATGAGAAGGATCACGATGAGATATATCTTGAGTACGATCGAGAGGTATTTCGAGTACTGTTTGAAACTCCCGATATGCATGACCACGATGGCGATAAATGCAAACAGTATCAAAATCACGAGAAGGTAGACTCAGAAGAGGATGATATTCGAATTCATGAGAAGAAAATTCTCCTATACCATATTCATTTCTCATGAAAATACAAGGGCAGAAGTCATAAAAAATCCCCTTTTGGGGAAGTTTTCTATAGTCATATGAGTGCTTCTGTTTCGTCTTGTTTTTTCGAAGCTTCTTTTACTTTCGAAAGTCCACCACCACGACTTTGATTCTCTTTCGCGAGAGCTGAGAAAGTCTCTCATACGATATCTTCACTCGTTTCTTTCTGACTTTTTGATACAGGTGTATCGAGCTCTTTTTCGAGAATTTCTCGCATATGGATAGCGTGAGCCTTCTCATCATCCATAGTAGATGCTTCTTCATAGGCTGCCTTTTCAAGCAGAGTATAGCGATCCTTTTCTTTCCCATACCCTTCTGCTTCTCCTATTTTTGTCTCATGTTTTTCGTCGATCTTGGCGATCATCGTATCGATACTTTCGAGTGATTTTTCGATAAATTCCTGAGGATTCGTAAATGCTGGAGCAGTCGCCACTATTTTTTCCTCACTGAGGAAGAGAGGGCTTTCTCGCGTTCCAGGGACTTCAGCATTCTCATTCTCTGGTGATACTTGACTTGATTCTCCAAGATGAGCAAAAAGATCATTTGTCTCTGTAGCTACGATTTCTTCACTTTCTGCTGTTGCGAGGATTTCACTCTGTGGAGCGGGAGTTTCTGGAACGATGACAACATCATCCTGAAGAGCTTCGCTTTCAGCGAGAGGGCTAGATGACTCAGGAGTAGCTACAAGAAGTGAGCTATCTGCTTCTTCTGCATGTACTGTAGGCTCACTTGCAGCTCTATTGCCATCCTCTATAGACTTTGTTTCGGTATCTTGTCCGAAAAATGTCGTCTCCGTACCTTTTTCGATGACAAATTTTGGCATCGTGCTTGCTCCTACTGCCGCTGTAGACGTGGTGCCATCATCTTGGGGAGGCTGTCCGCTTCCTTGTCCACTCGTGGTTTCTGCGAGAGGATCTACTGGTGCGGGAGTTGGCTTTTTGAGGATATCATCGAAGAGTCACATAGGAGAAATATTAGAAAATAACATATATACTGTACCACTCTTTTTTTTATAATGCAAATTTTGGAGATTTTTTCTTTTTCGACTAGCAAAAACCCTATTTTTCTATACACTCTTTCCCATGTCCTTCGTCCATCTGCATACTCATACACACTATAGTTTTCAGAGAGCACTCGGAAATCCTGAGAAACTCGTAAAACGCGCAAAAGAGCTCGGACAGACAGCACTCGCTATCACTGATACAGGAAATATGTACGGAGCCTTCGAATTCTATGAAGCCTGTCGAAAAGAGGATATCAAGCCAATTATAGGAGTGGAATTCACCCTCTCCAAGAAGTGAAGAAAAAATCGTGATAAAGATAATGAGCTCTTCGAGATCGTCCTCCTTGCCAAAAATCTTTCAGGATACAAAAATCTAATCAACCTTGTTACAAAGTCTCAGCTTGAGTGATATGTATCGGGTCGTCCGCGCATCGACTTCGAATTGCTCGAGGAGTACCATGCTGACCTTATTGCCCTCTCAGGATCACTCTATGGTGAGATTGCGCAGTTGATATCGATCTGACGCGAAGAGTCTCTCATCTGTGAGCGTATAGAGTACTATAGGAATCTTTTCTGAAAAGACCACTACTACCTTGAGATCGAAGAGCATCCAGATAAGCCTCTTCAGTGAAATATAAATGCCACGATCATCGCTCTTTCTAAGAAATATGGCTATGACTATGTCGGAACCAATAATAGTTACTATGTCTCGCCCGATGATGCTGAAGTTCAGGATATCATCATGAGTGTCGCTCTTGGGCGTGCCCTCGATGATCCTGATCGTCCTACTCTCATGAATGGTGACTACTCGCTCCGCTCTTCTCGTGAGATGGAAGAACTCTTTGTCTATGCTCCTCATGCCTATGAGAATACAGGAAAAATCGCAGATATGATCTCACTCGAGCTCGATGTGTGATGATATAAAATCCCGAAATTCCCTCTCTCTTCGAGTCAGAAAGAAGAATACGATAGCTTTATACAAGGACAAGCAAACAATGTATCGAATGTATCTTCCCAGAAACTTTCCGAAGAAGAGTGGTTTCTTCGAAAAATCTGTATCGAATGACTTCTTTATCGTTACTGATTCCATCTCGAAAAATCTGAACAAAATATTTTCATTTCCAAAATTCAGACAGAAAAATGAGAAAAAAAACTTTCTGACATGAGCATCGAAGAGCTCCAAATTCTTTCTCAGGATCACTATACAGAAAAGAAAAAAGAGATTATCGCGAAAATGAGCGATAGAGAAAAATCTATTATTTCTCGTCTCGAATACGAGCTCCTCGTCGTCGATCTTATGTGATTCAATGGATATTTTTGTATCGTAGCGGACTTTATCCAGTATGGGAAACAAAATGGTGTTCCTGTAGGACCTGGTCGTGGATCAGCAGCAGGAGCGATACTCGCATACCTTTCTGGCATCACAGACATCGACCCGCTTCGCTATGGACTTCTCTTCGAGCGATTCCTGAACCCCTCGCGTGTCACGATGCCGGATATCGATGTCGACTTTTCTGATGAGGGACGAGAAAAAGTCCTGATCTATGTCCGTGAAAAGTATGGATCTGACCATGTCGCTCAGGTATGTACTTTCGGCACGCTTGCTGCTCGTGCTGCCGTGAAAGATGCTGGTCGAGCATTTGGTATACCTTTTCAGGAGATGAACGAATTTGCCAAACTTATCCCCAGTAGGCCCGGCACTACCCTCACACAAGCCCTCGAAGAGGCAGTCGAGTTCAAAGCAGCTTATGAAAAAGATGAGAAATATAGAAAAATCGTCGATACCGCTCTCAAGATGGAAGGTTCTGTACGGCAACTCTGAGTCCATGCATGTGCCGTGATCATCGCTCCAGAGCCGATGATACATTTTTGCCCACTCCAGCCACCGCCGAAAGACCCAGACTCGATCGTGACACAGTTTTCTGCTGGCCCACTGGAGGCTCTCGGACTTCTGAAGATGGATTTTCTCTGACTTCGTAATCTCTCTATCCTCGATCGTGCCAAAAAAATCGTCGAAGAAATACACTGAAGAAACATCGATCTCCTCGCTATCGACTACGAAGATCCAAAAGTTCTCGCACTTTTCGGTGAAGGAGATATGACCTGAGTGTTCCAGTTCGAGTCTCCTGGTATGAGAAGGTATCTGAAGGAACTGAAGCCCTCTTCTTTCGAAGATCTTATCGCTATGGTATCACTCTATCGTCCTGGTCCAATGCCATTTATCCCTGACTTTATCGACCGAAAACACGGTCGCAAGATCGTCGAATACCCGCATCCATCACTCGAAGCTATCCTAAAGCCAACCTATGGTATTTCTGTCTACCAGGAACAGATTATGCAACTGGTACAGGCTTTTGCCGGTTTTTCTCTCTGAGAAGCGGATATCCTCCGTCGAGCTATCGGTAAGAAAAAACATGAACTTCTCATGGAGCAACGATGAAAATTTATCGATGCTGCTGTGAAACAAGGGAATAAGGAAGAGCTCGCTATCTATATATTTGATGAGATTATTGAGCCATTTGCAGGTTACGGGTTCAATAAATCACATGCAGCATGCTATGCTATGATCGCGTATCAGACAGCTTACATGAAGACGTACTATCCCACAGAGTTTATGTGTGCGATGATGACGTCAGATGAAGAAGATACCGATCGTATCCGACTTGAGATCGAGGAGGCCCGAGAAAAAAATATGCAGATACTCCCACCTGATGTGAAAGAATCTCGAAAACACTTTACCTACATCGATGATCATACTATCCGCTTCGGACTCCAAGCGATCAAGTGACTCGGTGAATGACCTGTCGATACTATACTCAGCGCTCGATCAAACAGCCCCTTCATTTCTCTCTATGACTTCATCGAAAGAACAGGAAGTGATGTGATCAATAAAAAATCCCTCGAATCACTTATTTATTCTGGGGCTCTTGATTCTTTTTGAGAGAGAGGAAGTCTCCTGGCTTCTATACTCAAAATGAGTGCATCACAGAAAGAAATAGAGTCTAAACGCGAAACATCGCAAATGTGACTTTTTGATAATGGAGATACTCATATAGGTGATCAAGAGTTTGAACTCATCCCTGCGGAACCACTTTCTTTCGAGGCTCGTATCAAGTGAGAAAAGACGATCATCGGATATCCAGTATCTGGACATCCACTCGATGGGATCGAGGATTTTGTCCGAGCAAAGTCCAAAAATCTCGGTGTCGTCCTCGAATTCTTCAAAAAAGAAGATATCGAAGAATTACCATTACCGAACCCTGTGGTGTCTCTATGAGAAGATGTTGCAGGAGTATCAGATGACGTCCTCGAAGTTCCTCCTCTAGACTCACGTCAAGAGGATATGACTTCAGATGGAGATGTTTCCCAGATAGTACCAACTCTGGAAGCAGAAATTCTCGAAGAAAATATCTACGCTCAGCTTATCGGTGCTGTCTCAGAAGTCCGAAAGATACAGACAAAATCTGGCGGAATGATGATGGTCGCAACGGTAGAAAGTGTGGGTTTCGATTTCCGTATCGTCGTATTTCCTCGAGACTATGAGAAATACGAATCAAAAATCGAAGAAGATATGATCGTCGTAGCAAACGGTCGAGTCAAATGGGATCAGGAAAAATGAGAACTCTCACTCTTTCCATCAACTCCTTTCGGAAAGAAAAAAATGATCGATGATGCCGGAAGTGTAAAATGTTTCTCTATATCAGTATTTCGTGATATGGCACTCCCAAGCTCTGGACTGAAAAATGATGACCGACCATCTGAAAGCAAGAACTCAGAGACCGCTGTCGTCGATTCACGTTATATGATCGATATACCATCATTTTGGTCTAAGGAAGATCTTCTCGATCTCAGGGACTACCTCGAGAAAGCAGAGATAGGACTTGCGCCAGTTTGGATACGAATCCATGGGCTGGAAAAAGATACGAAATTCTCTGTCGCCTCGATTCCTAACCTCGAAGAGTGGCTGGGAAAGAAAGGGGCATAAAAAAAGAGGCTCAGGAAGAGCCTCGAATTTTGCCACCGAGAGAACGCTATTCAAATATAGAAAACATTCTCCCCATTTTTTAGAAATTGTTCGGATCGTTGATTTCCCTTGATTGTGACCACTGCTTTCACAGGATCAACCATATAGGAAACGCAACCCGAAGAATCGGTAAATTTTTCCGATCCTTGACCGCGACTACTCGAGTATGATACTCGAACTCCCGATTTAGGCTGTTTACTGCCCGAATCGAGAACTTTAATAATAACTGCCATGATTTCTCCTAAAATTGATTGGCAAAAACAGAGTACCACAAAATCTCTCTTTCTGTCAAATAATCTTTTGCTTTTTCAAAAATTCTCCCTATAGTGCCGCTATCAATTCCCTTTCCCGAGGAGCCATATAATACAATAGTATATCGCTTCCTCCCCTATTCGAAGCGATTTCTCACCTCTACTCATACGATAATGAGTCTGTCAGATATGTTCTGACTATTTTTCTAGAGATATATTCGAGTGATATAGGAGTTGTATATTTATCTTTTTCTCGATTTTTCGAGACATTACCCATTTTTTCTATGAGTTTTTCTACTCTTGCCCTTCGTCCGGAGATCCTCCAGGCACTTACTGATCTTGGATACCATGAGCCTACAGAGGTCCAGGCTCAGGTTATCCCAGCAGCCCTCGCTGGTAAGAATCTTATCGTCCAGTCTCAGACAGGATCTGGTAAGACGGCAGCGTTCTGTATCCCGGCACTCAATACTATCGATTCTCGAAATCGTGTTCCACAGGTTCTTATCCTCGAACCTACTCGTGAGCTTGCATCACAGACTCGAGATGAGGTATTCAATCTCTCTCGTCATATGCGTATGGGATCGATCGCCGTCTATGGTGGATCTCCTATCTGGAAACAGAAAGAAGGTCTCAAGGCAGGACCACAAGTGATCATCGCCACTCCAGGACGTCTCATCGATCTTATAGAGCGTGGATGGATCTCTCTCGATAATATCACGACTCTTGTCCTCGATGAAGTTGATCAGATGATGGATATGGGATTTGCCCCTGCTGTGACAGAGATCTGGGAAGGACTGAGTAACCTCAAACAGGTTCTCACATTCTCAGCAACGTATACTCCAGCTATCACTCGCCTTCTCGATACTCATATCCAGGGAGAGACAGAGTCGCTTATCCTCTCGAAAGGACCGACAGTTGATACGATCGACCACGTCTTCATGCGTGTCGGTATCAGGGACAAATATCCAGTCCTCAAGCGTATCCTCGAGCGCTTCCCTACTGATAAAGTTATGATATTTACTGCTCGTAAGCATGAAACTGAGGAGCTCGAGCGTTATCTCTTCCGAGATGGATTCTCAGCGGCCTATATCCACGGAGATATGCAGCAACGTGATCGTATGCGAGCACTTCAGAACTATAAGGAAGGAAAGGTACGTATATTTATCGGAACGGATGTGGCCTCTCGAGGACTCAATATGAACAATATCGATCTCGTCGTAAACTACCATGTTCCTCATGATCCAGAGAGCTATATACACCGTATCGGTCGTACTGGTCGTGCTGGAGCTGATGGTCGCGCTATCATGCTTGTCTCAAGCGAAGAAATGCGTACATTCCAGCGTATCGAACGTATGCATAAGATTGAGATCAAGGAAGTCGATGTCGAAGGAACAGAAGTTCCACGAGTAAAAGAAGTTCGTAAGTTTTCTAGTAGTGGCTCTGGTGGTGGAGGTGGATACCGAGGAAGAAGCGGAGGGAGTTCTGGATGATATCGAGGAGGAAGCTCTTCTGGTGGGTCTGGAGGATACCGAGGAGGTAGCAGTGGAAGTTCAAGTGGAGGATACCGAGGCGGATCATCGGGATGATCTTCTGGTGGGGGGTATCGTGGTGGCTCTTCTGGTGGATCAGGATATCGAGGCGGATCGAGCGGAGGCTCTGGATCATATCGAAGTGATCGAAATGATCGTGGAGATGCTCCACGACGATCACATGATGCATAATAAAAAAGAGGCATATGCCTCTTTTTTATGTAAGTACTTCTCTGAGTTTCGGGTTAAACGAATCTATAGAAAACTCAGCAGCTCTCTCTAGACAGGCACCTCTCATAGATTCTGCGCGCTCTTTTGTCATCCAAGTGACTCACTCCATGATATGATAGAGCGTGAAGTCTGGTGGCATGAGAAGACCCGTTTTTCCATTTACGATCGTATCCTGGAATCATCCCTCATCTACAGATATCACAGGTATACCACAAGACATACTTTCTGTCGCGACCGATCCGAAGTCTTCATCCTTGGCTACTGCGACACTTGCGATTGATGATGCTATGATCTGAGCCATTTTCATATCACTTTTTTCGTGATAGAAAAATATATTATTGCATCCCATTGCCATTTTCATGAGCCTTTCTTTCTCAGGATCTTCGGGATTATAGAGGATGATAATGTTTTTTTCTGGCATATGAATAAAGGCGTGTATGATCTTGTCGACACGTTTCTTTTCCGAGAGACGTGCAAATGAAATGTAGTATTCTGAAATCTCTTTTTTGAGAGTACTTTCTACATTACTATGCTCTTCTATGATGAATGGAATCTTGTTCTTTACTGGGCGGAATCTGAGAGTATTCACGGGTGGATAGAGAACTACTATATCCTTGCGTCCTGTCCACTCCTCAAGAAATTGCTTATTGTGTAGAGAGTTTGTCAGTATTTTTCAGACATTCTTCATCTCATAGAGAAAGAGATATTTTCTCAAAAAGAGTGCTATCATGTAAAATTCATGATAAAAAAATGAAACTCGTTTCATATACTCTCTTCTTTCGTCGAAAAGCTCATGG
>CAYVAG010000004.1:7424-73391 GCA_964449265.1 uncultured Candidatus Peribacteria bacterium | reverse complement strand
ACGGTAATGAGTGATACTCCTGTATCTTCATTTCCGATAAGATGTGATGTCTCGATCGGGATTGCGTATTTCTCGACGACATCGAGGATGTCGATCATATCATGGAGTGTGAGGAGAGGTTTTCCTCATTTGTATGCCCGTATGTGAGCCACGAGCTTCGCGATATTGGCGAGGTGTCGTTCTGAGTGAGATGAGTATTTTGTACTATTATGATTTCATAATTGTCCAAAAAAGTGACTATAGAGTGGAGAAGTGAAGTCTGTCTTCTCACCATTTCCGAATATATCGAGCTGGAGTCGATCGACCTCACCATCTTCATCGTAGTCGTCGGGAAGCGAGAGGGAAGAGGCTCATGTGATGAGATCGATCATATCCTCGAGTCGTGTATACGACGCACGAAGCGAGAGTTCCATGAGGAATGCTCCTATTTTTTTGATACTTTTCTCCTCATAACCCACGAGCGTATATATCCACGAGCGAGTCTCATCTTTGCGAGAGTGATAGATATCCTTCGAGAGCTTCCAGAGTGTGAGTCTCGGTATCTGCCAGGCAGGATGTGCGAGGATCTCGACGAGGAGATCTCATCGCTCTTTCCCATATGTACCTGCGAGTGACTCGATATAGCGCACCATCTTCACGATGAGTGCGATGACTTCGTTTTCCCATATGGACTCTGACTTACTCATGCTGATGGGAATATTTTTCTCGAGGAGCGTTTTTCCTATGACTTCGAGGGATTTATTCTTCTTCACGATCACGGCGATATCTTCGCTCTTCACTCATGACCCAACTTGTGCTTCTATGCTCTTCACGATCGCACCTATCTCTTCGAGTTCTGTGGTATATTTTGTCTTCGTAGTCACAGCTCCATCTCCTCGTGCTGAGACGAAAGATTTCTCACTTCATGGAAAAAGATTCTCAAATTCAGACAATTGTCGAACCACAATTGATCGAGAAATCTCGATAATCTCCGTACATGAGCGATAGTTGGTATCGAGTATGATGAGCTCAGTATCGGCATAGGTATCTCGGAAATCCCGAAGATTTTTGATATTTGCTCCCTGGAATTTATATATCGACTGATCATCATCACCGACGGCGAAGACATTGGGTGACTCAGTACTCACGGAGAGGATCGACCGCACAAGGCGCATCTGCGCTTCGTTGGTATCCTGGAACTCGTCGATGAGGACGAACTGGTATTGCTCGGCGAGATTGGATCGGACCATCTCATATCACTCGACGAGCTCGATCGCACGCAGTATCATATCCGCGAAGTCGATATATCCTCCTTCGATCATCGCTTTCTGGTAGAGCGCATAGACATGAGCGAGAGATTTTTGCTTGCGGATTTTCCCTGACTCTTTCCATATACGAGCTCACTTCCCATCTTTCTCTGTCCAAGCATCTCTCCAGCTATTCATCCAGGTAGTCTTACCATCATTCTCGTACTCGTTCCATGCTGACTCAAGAGACAGGGTGATAGTCGAAAGCAGTGTGTCATATCATGCTATTTGCACTACTCATCCTGCTGTTTGTAGAGAAGAAATCTCTTGCGTAAATCTTCGAAAGAGTTCTATTTTTTCGAGTTTTTCTTCCTTTTTTTGTCCGAGCACGTCGATTTTCTCCCAGTATTTCGAGAGCAGGGGACTGAGTTTCGTGAGAGTCTCTTCATTTACCTCGATGATGCTCTCGAATATCTCTGGTGTGACGCCTCCAGATTTCAGGGTCGATATTTGGCTTCTCAGATCACGGATCGTATCTGCAGCTCCGTATCCAGGCTTGTAGGGGTCATCCCATGCGAGTCACTCGAGGATCGTATCGAGGAGGCGAGATGCGGTCACATCGTCGATTGTCTTGGACTCTTCGAATCCTTCGATCTTGTAGCGATATCGTGCTAAGATCTCATTCCCGAAGCTATGAAATGTGTGAATTGCGACACGGTAGGCATCCTGTCCGATCATGCTCGCGAGACGTTCTCGCATATTGCGTGCAGCATTCTCAGTAAAGGTGAGACAGAGGATATTCGACGGCATATAGTCCGTCTCACGCAGGATATGCGCTATACGAGCTGAGAGGAGCTGTGTCTTCCCACTTCCTGGTCAGGCGATGACGAGTACGGGCCCGTAGATCGTCTCGACCGCTTGGCGCTGGCGAGGATTGAGGGATGTGAGGATATTTTCGAGATCGTGCATAGAAGAGAGTATATAGAAAAATACGGATTATTCATGAGGAAGCGAAAAATAATATTGACAATTACTATATATTGACTAAATTATACTAATGTCAGAGAATACAATCTCATCATATAGAGATCCTTGCGACCAGTGCGATGCTCTCTGTTGCCGAGTCTATAGGATAGATAATCCAAAAGATAGCTCTTTTCATCATATTCCTATAAAGGTCCAACACTTGAGCTGTAGTTATCTGGATGAGAAATCCTCGTGTAGCATATATGCGAAGAGAGGTGAAGCATGATTTTCTGTTTGTGAGTACTATAGTTGTTATTCTGTAGGGCCACTAGTCCAAAAATGGGCAAAGAATCACTGAATCTTGATATCTAGGAGAAAAGAATGAGTTCAAGAAAACGATGACCATAGTAAAATCGCTCTCTGCATGAATAAGGCAAGACAGTATGTTATGGATTTACTTTTTGGAAAAAATATCATGTGTGATATGCGTCAAGTGAGCCATGCTCGTCTCGCAGAAGCCTGTTCATATGTAGAAACTATACTGAGAGAAGTCTGACCATATGACCTGAGTACTATACGCGATACTTGGGAGAGCCACCTCTATCCCAAGAGACTTCTGACGACTCGAGAAAAGGCAGAAAAAGAAGAATTGCAAAGAAATTCACTTCTATCATTTACTCTATAATATAGCCTCTATGAATACATTCACTTCATCTATAGTTGCTCTCGGGATGCTAGGGACTCTCTCATGAGGACTCCAAGCAAAAAATACTACTCCACCAAAAAATCCTGTAGAGGGAAGTATAATAAAGCTTCTCCACCTTACTCAAAAACAAGTTTGTTCTCCTCAGTGAATAATCCCGAATAATAGTGGACTTACTGACTATAAACGAATACCACAGAAATTTTCTCTTATGCGAGATTTTCACATGACAGAAAATGAGACTATCGATTTTGCATATAAAAACAATCTTCCATTCTATTTCGATCTACCAAACAAGGATGTTGTAGTGAAATTCCCTCCAGGTTCTTATATCGGACTGGGTGATGATACTCAACCAGTTCTTAAGGTAGTGAGAAAGAATCCTACATGCCATAACAACAAGAGAGATCTCATTATTATCTAGAGAATGAGATTTGCTTTTTCTCACTTCTTCTATAGAACGAAGGTATGAAAAAACTCCTCTCTGGCATCACAGGACTTCGTGGACTTGCAGCACTTGCCGTAGTTCTTTATCATCTGAATCAGTCGAGATCAACAGTAGGGCTCTCAGAGTTTTCTTGGGATATGTACCAGTTCACGGAGCACCTCGTCTTTGTCGTGAGTTTTTTCTTCATGACGAGCTGACTTTTTCGTTCCATTCCATACTGGAGAGCAATATTTCAGGGAAAGCCTATTCCAGAGTTTTTCTCCTCACTTCGAGAGCGATTTTTTCGTATCGCACCAGCATACTACCTCGCACTATTTATGACTTTTATATTTACCATAGGCTGGCAGTGAGTCGGATTTTTTGATTTCGTGAGACTTTTTGCTGGTATGAGCTTCCTCTCATGGATATCGCCACAAACGTTTTTTCCGGTAGAGATTAGTTGACCACTCTGGTTCATCTCCTATGATATGATGGGTTGGACCATGGTTTCAGGTTTTATGGGCATCTTGGCGAAGATGAAATTGAAAAACAATAAAACATGAATTACTATCTTCTTCGCAATAACGGCGATAGTCCTCCTCTCGCTTCACTACGTATGGATATCGCTTCCCTGGACGAGATGAGTCGATATAGTAGGCGAATGGTTTCCCACATACAATCCTTTTCTCTTCGGACTTCACTTTCTACTCGGTGCGATCGCGTGAGGCGTGATCGTCTACTTCGAAGAAAAAAAATCCCATATCTTCGCCGACGCCATGACACTCTTATCTTTCGCTCTCCTTTTTGGATTTCTCTGGAAGATACGATGAGTCGAGGACTGGGGATACTCGTGGCCACGTGGACCCTATCACTTTCCGATCGTTCCTCTTCTTCTCGCTGGTACGCTTATGCTTCTCCCATTCACTCAGCACATCGGTCGTATCCTCGATAACCGTATCCTCATATGGATAGCGACTCTCTCATACTCACTCTATCTCTTCCATATGCTCGTGATCGTATCTTTGCGACGATATTTCTTTACAGATGTTCAATTATGATTTTATAATTGGTCGATTTTTAGCATTCTCACACTCATACTTTCTCTTGGTATTTCCTGGATCGTATGGAAATATGTCGAGAAGCGGGAATGGGGAAAGCACTAAAAAAGAGGTATTTAGCCTCTTTTTTATAACCCCTCTAATATCTATAGTGTTCTGGTTTATATGGACCAGCTTTTTCTACTCCGATATAGCGAGACTGTTCGTCCGAGAGGACGGTGAGCTCAGCTCCGATGCGTTCGAGGTGAAGTCGTGCTACTTTCTCATCGAGTTCTTTCGGCAGACGATAGACACCGACAGGATACTCTGCTGTCCTAGTGAAGAGTTCGATCTGAGCCAGAGTCTGGTTCGTGAAGCTCGACGACATGACAAATGATGGATGTCCTGTAGCGCAACCGAGATTCACGAGACGACCTTCCGCGAGGAGGATGATCTTGTTCCCACTTGGGAGAGTGATATGGTCGACCTGGGGCTTGATATTGTCCCATACATATTTTCTCATGCTTACGACATCGATCTCAGAGTCGAAGTGTCCGATATTACACACGATTGCTTCATTTCTCATCTTGATCATATGATCATGAGTGATGATATCTTTATTTCCTGTTGCAGTGACGAAGATATCCCCCTTATCACAGACACTTTCCATAGTCACGACACGATACCCTTCCATAGCAGCTTGGAGAGCACAGATAGGGTCGATCTCTGTTACCCAGACAGTAGCGCCCATCCCACGAAATGCGGCAGCACATCCTTTTCCGACATCACCATATCCACATATGACGACGATTTTCCCTGCGATCATGACATCGGTAGCCCGCTTGATACCGTCGATGATAGACTCACGACATCCATAGAGGTTATCGAATTTTGTCTTCGTCACGGAGTCGTTTACATTGATCGCTGGGAAGGGAAGCCTTCCTGCTTCGAACATCTGATAAAGTCGGTGAACTCCTGTCGTCGTCTCTTCTGAGACTCACTTGATATTTTTCTTGATATTCGAGTAGAATGTTAGATTTGTCTCGAGCTTCTTCTTTATCGAAGCAAAAAGAACGCGTTCTTCCTCACATGTCGGATTCCCGAGTACAGATATATCTTTCTCTGCCTCGCTTCCGAGTATCACGAGAAGAGTCGCGTCTCCACCATCATCGAGGATCATATTCGGAGTCCCTCCATCTGACCATTCGAAAAGTCGGTGCGTATAGTCCCAGTATTCCTCGAGAGTCTCACCCTTATAGGCAAATACAGGAATGCCAGCTTCTACGATCGCTGCCGCAGCATGATCCTGAGTCGAGAATATGTTGCAACTCACCCAGCGTATATCGGCACCGAGCTCCTTGAGCGTCTCTATGAGAACCCCGGTCTGTATCGTCATATGAAGTGACCCTGCGATACGAGCTCATGCGAGAGGCTTACTTGTACCGTATTCTCGGCGAAGTGCCATGAGTCCTGGCATTTCTGTTTCTGCGATCTGGAGCTCTTTTCGTCCCCATGGGGCGAGAGCAATATCTGCGATTTTATAGTCCATAAAAAAAGAGGGTTATTTGAACGGGCGGATTGTATAGAAAAATATATTTTAATCAAAAAATTTTATCCCAAATTGTTTCTCTCCGAGTTCGTCTATTTTGCTCTTATCGAGAGAGTGGTTCTGTCCTCACATGGAAGCGATCTTTATGCCTCAGAGGATGCTTCCGAGTGTTCCTGATTTTCTCATATCCCACCCTTCCGAGAGTCCATAAAGAAGCCCAGCACGAAATGCGTCTCCACACCCAGTGGCGTCAACCACCATCTCACTATAGAGGGCTGATATCTCTATTTTGTACGATTGTGATTCTATAATTGATCATTTTTCTCAGAGAGTGATGATAGCAGTATGTCCAAAAGCCTGACATATACTCACTATATCTTCTCATACCACTTCAGAGAACTGTGCTCTTTCTGGCTCGTTCATGATCGTCATATCTGCTTTTGTTGCCATCTGCCTGAGCTCTTCGCCAGTGAATATCCCCATAGCCTGACCAGGATCAAATATCGTAAATATTCATGCATCGCTACATTCATCTACTCGGCGCATCATTCACTCTTTCGAGTCTGGAGCCACGATCGCATGAGAAAATAGAGTATTTCCATGGGTTAGCTCTCATGAAATACTCATCGCTCCAGGGTGAAATGTATTTATCTGACCAGATCACTCATCTCTGATAATGTATGCCTGAGGGCAGTAGCTTCATGGAACCATTCTTATGAGCTCTGTATGTATTCACATTTCACTCATTTTTTCTTTATACTCGTTTCCATCCTCTCCGATAGAGGCGATGACATGAGAAGATTTTCCGAGAAGTGCGAGTGAGTAGGCTATATTTGCTGCAGTTCCACCGTATTCCTTACGGATGAGTGGCGAGAAGAGTGAGAGGTGCAGATCTTCGTTTGGCTTTCCTGAAGGAGAAAATCTTCCTACTGTTTGTATGATCGTGTCGAATGCTACGGAACCAGAGATGAGGAGAGACATGTGTAGGGGTAAGGGTTAGAGTATATTGAGAGCATCATCTATATTTTTCGCTATTTCCTCTTGTTCCTTTTGTTCTTTTTCTCGTACTTCTTTTGTTATGGTGTCAGCATTTTTATAGACCTCTTGCATCTTACGGATTTGTGCTTTTGTGAGAGGTTTTTTCGGTCGATATCCTCAGGATGGCATAGTGTCTCAGATTCACATAAGAGGGCGGTTAGTAGTTATTGAGGGAAGAAGGTTGCTAGATATTTCTCATAAATTGTTCCTTTTTGTCATTCCGAGGTATGAGGAATCCCTTTTTCTTGTAATTATGAGTATAAGTTTGCTAAATTCTCATAAGATGAGTTTGAAAGAAATCCCTACGGGATAACAAAACATTGAATCTTAATGATTTCTAGATGCTCTCGATTTTTCCTCCGAGTTTTGCGATCTTTCCGACGATATCTTCATATCCACGTTCGATATATTCGACATTGGTGATAAGTGTATCTCCACGAGCAATCATCCCCGCGAGGATCATCGTGACTCAGGCGCGCAGATCCCAGCTTGATACTGTAGCTCACTTCAGATGAGTACGTCCGAATATCATCGCCTCATGCGGATTCATGATGGCGATATGACCCTTCATCTTTTCGATCTCGATGAGCCAGTTCAGGCGTCCTTCGAAGAGGACTTCATGGATGCGAGATATCCCTTCTGCTTGGGTAAGCAGCAGAGCAAAGAGCGACTGGAGATCCGTCGGGAATCCTGGATAGATATTGGTCTGGAGATTGGTCGGGCGCAGTGATGAACGGGAATTGTACACGATGATGACATCTTCTTCGATCTTCAGATCATATCTGACTCCTGCCTCATGACACTTCGAGAGAAATGCCGTGAGATCTCCGATACGAGCATGCTCGATACGGATAGATGGCTCTGCAGTGAGCGCACCGAGGATCACGAATGTCCCACTCTCGATATAATCGTGGATGACCGATCCCTCAGCTTGACTCGTATCATACTCTGTACCATGGATGATGATCGTATGATCATAGGTAACCTCGATGTCGACTCCGATACTTCGGTAGAAATCCACGAGTGAAAGCACATGTGGCTCGATCGCCGCGAGGATGATGCGAGTCTCTCATTTCCGACGGGATGCCATCATGAGGATGTTCTCCGTTGCGGTCACTGAGAAATATCCACGCAGAGTCACGGATTTTCCATGGTCGACTCACTGGAAGGAGATATTTTCTCACTCACCCATATTCTCATAGCCAAATCCTGTAAAGGCATTCAAGTGTTCATCTATCGGTCGTTTTCCGATATTACACCCGCCAGGGTAGGGGATTTCAAGCGCTCCGAATCGCGCGAGGAGAGCCGGGAAGAGGAGGATGCCGACACGGATTTTCTTGATCTTTTCTCTATCGAGATGCTCGATCGACATCTTCGAGCTATCGAGCGATATCGTATTGCCTTCCCAAGTGACAGTCACACCGAGGGACTCGATGATCGAGAGGAAGGTGATGACATCGCCGATCTTTGGGACATTGTGCAGAGTGAAGTGGTCGAAAAAAAGTCCTGCCGCGATGAGGGGAAGTGCTGAGTTCTTCGATCCAGAGATCGATACTGTACCAGAGAGAGATTGGGGTCAGGAGATTTTTAGCATGCTTTAGGTGTGATCAAAAATACTCGCACATTCTATCGTTCTCTCCTCTTTTTGCAAAAATATAATTTATTTGACATACACCACCTAGATACTACAATACATTCATTATTACAATTATATTTATGAATAATTACTTTTGTGAGGTAGCTCCAAATCTTTCTGAGATAAAAGAAATGGCTATGAGTGGAAACTCATCCGCGTCCGAACTTCTTTCTATCACATATGCTCTCTGAAAAGGGGTGACTGGTATTCGTGCAAATTACCTCAAAGCACTTGATTACTCACTTCTCTGAGATCTTCAAGACAAAGAAAGAAATAAATCTTTGAAATATAACTTGCCACCAAAAGAGACAGATTTACGTGTCGAGTGGATACTGAACGGAAGTCTCAAAGTTGACTGATATAGTTTGTTAAAAATGTTTGATAAAGAGTAATTACCTCACCCGATATCCCACACCACGGATCGTCTCGATCTCTATAGCACCTTCGAGTTTTTTTCGAAGGTTTTTGATATGGGTGTCGATCGTGCGATCGTAGAGGTAGTTATCATATCCGATGATATCCTTCATGAGCGCTTCACGCTTGATTACTCACTTCATATTGCGGATCAGGTATTCGAGGATCGAGAACTCGGTCTTGGTGAGTTTGAGTTCCTCACCCGAGAGAGTCGCGATATGACTCTTGGTATCGACTTCGATATTGCGGAGACAGAGATTTTTTCCGTTTTTCACCTCTTTTCGCTCTTCGGCACGCTTCGCAACAGCCGCGATACGGGCCACGAGCTCTCGTGGGGAAAATGGCTTTGCGACGTAGTCGTCGGCTCCGAGTTCGAGAAGTGCGACTTTATCATCTTCGCTTTCTCGTGCAGAGAGGACGATGATCGGAGTTTTCGCGATCGCACGGATTTCTCGGCATATCTCGACACCGTTTTTTCCAGGGAGATTGATATCGAGGATGACGAGAGCTGGTTTCTCGCGAGCGTATGTGTCGAGCGCTATGAGGCCATCTGAGCAGACAGCGACAGTATGACCCGATTGCTCGAGGTATATCTTGAGCGGAGTGATGATGCCCTGATCATCTTCGACGAGGAGAAGGTGCATATAATTACGAATTATGAATAAGGTAATGAGGAATAATCAATCCCATTGTATCTACTATAGCGAGAAAGCAAGCATAGAGTAGGCATGAAACTCTATTTTTCGCAAGAGAAAATATTCGATTATTCGAAGAGAAACTGTTATGATAGTAGCATGAAGGAGTTGCAACATGCTTCTTTTTCGCTAGAATCTTCACAGTTTTTTTACAAAATAAAATCCCATCATGCTCAATCAATTCAACGAAGAATATAAAAATGTCATGCTTGCTGCAGAAAATCGTGTTCGTCAGTTCGGACATAGGGAAATCCTCCCAGAAGATGTTCTCACACAGATAGCCTGAGCTAAATGAGGGAATACCTATGATCTTTTTACGAGTTTTGGACTCAGTGAGACGATTTTTATCGATGTTCTCTCTCGTCCACCATTCGTCGCACCGATAAGTCGAGATGGATTATATGCTGGAATATCTGAGCGAGTCAAAAACCTTATCGTAACGAGTATGAAGATCGCTGCGAGCTTTCAAAAATCCCAAGCTGGAGTCGAGGATTTTCTTCTGGCACTCTTTCGTACTGAGACAGAGAGTTGGTTTTATCAGGTACTCGATTTTGTCGGTATATCACCGAAAGATTTCGAGACCCAAGTAGTCGAGATCAATACGCTCATTGCATGAGCAGGAGAAGGCTGAGGAACGGGGGGGATTTTTGCTCCTATCGAAGAAATCATGCAGATGCTCGAAGATACATTTTCTGGAAAGAAATGAAATACGAACACTAATGGTTCTATAAATGCTCAAAATCCATTTTCTCAAAATAAGCCCCAAGAGAAAAAAAGCGACTCAAAAACCCCAGCTCTTGATTTTTTCGGTCAAGATCTCACTCTGAAGGCTCGAGAAGGGAAGGTTGATCCAGTCATCGGACGTGAGACAGAAATCGATCGACTTATCAGTATCCTAAACCGCAAAACCAAAAATAATCCCTGTCTCGTCGGTGACCCAGGAGTAGGGAAGACTGCTGTAGTAGAAGGGCTTGCCCGCAAGATCGCTCTCGGAGAAGTACCATTTGCCATGCGAGATAAGCGTATCATATCGGTCGATCTATCGCTCATGGTAGCAGGAACCAAATATCGTGGTGAATTCGAGTGACGCCTCAAGCAAGTGATCGACGAAGCATCAAAAATAGAAAACGAAGTCGTACTCTTCATCGATGAAATCCATACGATTATCGGCGCAGGAGGTGCTGAAGGGACACTCGATGCAGCGAATATCCTGAAGCCTGCTATGGCACGAGGACAGATATGTCTCATCGGTGCTACGACGATGAATGAGTATCAGAAATATATAGAAAAAGATAGTGCTCTCGAGCGTCGATTTCAGAAGGTCGATGTTCCTGAGCCTGATTTCGACACAGCTATAGAGATTATCTCGGGACTTCGAGGAACATTCGAGGAGTTTCATAATCTTATCATCGATGAAGATGCCATCGAAGATGCAGTAGCACTCTCAAGCCGGTACATCACGGAGAGATTCCTTCCGGATAAAGCGATCGACCTCATCGATGAGGCCTGTAGCACGAAGAGTATGACCTACTCTGTCGATACTACAGAAGTAGAAGAGATCAAAGAAAGTATGCAAAAACTCCAGAAAGAAATAGAAGGATTCCTCATATCACAGCAATACCAAAAGGCACTCGCGAAACGTCGTGAGATGGATGCCCTCTCTCTGGAGGCAGAAGAGAAACGCAAGAAACGCGTCATCCCTCGCAAGAACCGTCTTCATATCACAGCAGCGGATATCCAACGGGTCATTCACCAGATGACAGGAGTGCCACTCAAAAACCTAGAAAAAGAAGACCTCTCAAAACTTCGAGGACTCTCTGCTACACTCAAAAAACGTATCATCGGACAAGATGAGGCGATTGACTCGATCGTATCTTCTCTCAAACGCTCGCGTGTAGGTATATCGAATGAGAATCGTCCTATTGGATCTTTTCTTTTTCTCGGTCCTACTGGAGTAGGAAAAACAGAACTCGTGAAAGTTCTCGCAGAAGAATTTTTCTCTGATCCGAAAGCACTCGTAAAGATCGACATGAGTGAATATCAGGACAAATCGAGTGCATCGAAACTTATAGGCACGACCGCAGGGTATGTCTGATATGAAGAAGGAGGACTTCTTACTGAGAAAGTTCGCAGAAAACCATATTCTATCGTCCTCTTCGATGAGATCGAGAAAGGGAATTTCGACGTCTACAACCTGCTTCTCCAGATCCTCGAAGATGGTATGCTTACGGATGGAAAGGGGCGAAGTGTGAATTTCAAAAACACTATCGTCATCATGACATCGAACCTCGGTTCAGAAGAATTCAATACGCAAGCACAAAAAATCGGATTCAATACGACAGAACGAGATGAGGCAAAAATCATCGCTGACTATGAACAAATCCGTGCCAAAGTGCTAAAATGACTTTCAGATGCTTTCCCTCCAGAATTCCTCAATCGTATCGATAAGACCGTCGTATTCTCTCCTCTCGATAAGAAAATATTACGATCGATCGTGGTTCTACAATTGTCTGATTTGGAACATCGTCTCGAGAAAATCTGACTCTCGCTTTCCTACGATACCAAGGTCCTGACTCATATAGTGACAGAGACATATAACCCTGAGTATGGTGCTCGTCCTGTTAGACGCTATATACAGGATATGATAGAGGATGCTATCGCAGATACTCTCGTCGAGAAAAAATGAAAAAAAGCAGTTTCCCTCTCTCTTCTAAAAGGAAAACTTACCTTCACTTGGAAATAGACGCATAGATTTCGTATACAGAAAAATCTCTTTAGGAAAGCGCTAAAGAGATTTTTTAAAATAAATTTGACATTTATAAACATTTAGTATTATAGATGAAGTTTACTTATTTCTTATTTTATTTTATGTTAAAGAAAATTGTTCTCATTTCTGCTCTCTTTGTCAGCATGATGCCTGCTGTAGAAACAGGATATACAGCTTACCAGGACGATATAGAAGTTGGCGTGATCACGAATTGTAGTGGTATGCAGGTAGTACGTGTCGCTCCAGGAAGATTCGAGATTCGATCTGTCGCACCGAACAGCCCAGGGTGTATAAATGCACCAAAACCCCAAGCTCCAGTAGTAACCCCTCCGCCAGCTCCCGTTGTAGTAACTCCTACTATAATAGCTACCGGAAGTACTATTTCTACAGGATCTACCTCCACAGGAGTTCTCATTTCTGGAGCGATCGTCACGAACTGTAATGGGACTCGTATCACTCCACTTTCTGGAAGCGGGTATGCAATCTCTCAGGTAGGACAAAATCTTCCCGGATGTATCCGTACTGATAAGGAAGGGCATATCATAACTGGACCAAATCTCTCTCATGGACCTCTTCTCGATCTGGCGTCTACTGATATCGTGAACTATCGTATAGAGCAACTGAAAAAACAGAAAATCCGTTTTGCGAGTGTTATCCGTAGTGTCCGTATGAGAAATACAGCATCTATGGAATCTCGTACCAATGCCTATCTCATGAGAAATGACGCAGTGGTAATCGAAGGAAAAGAAACAGGATGGGTGAAAGTACAAGGTGCAGACGTCGAGGTGACTGATGCTCATGAGAATATCGTAGAAGCAGATACAACAGGAAAAGCAAAAGGCTATACAGCAGGGAAGTACCTCCGTGAACCGAATGTCAATGATCTTGTCCGTATCGAACAGGCAGATCATGCATACTGGTCAGATATCACTACTGTAAATGTTCGCTATGCTAACCTTCGCGCTCACCCATGGTACACTGCATCGATCGTGACTACGATCGGTAAGGGATATACTCTCTATGTGGTTGCTACTGTAGATAACTGGTCAGAAGTCCGCAATGACTCTGGATCTGTACGTGGATATATCCGCTCTGATCTTCTGAAGGTAGAAAAAGTGCAGAGAGTTGATAGTAAAAAATAATCCTTAAATGTCTCTTAACTATGAATAATCCATCTCAAGACTCAGTAACAAGTGAATCTTGGAAAATGCTAGAAGAAAGATATGCAGATAATACAGAGACCCTCTGTAAAATAGCTGCAGCATTACATCTTGATGATGATGCAAAAGGATGAGTGGAAGAGTATGCAAGATTTATACATTCGAATAAGAATAACTCTTGATCGTTAGGGCTTGTAGCCATATCTAGAGATCAGTGTAATATGCTTATCGTTCAAGCTGAGAAAAACTTCGATAAACTCGCTAAAAATCCTCGTTAAGAGGGTTTTATTTGCTCTCAGAGAAAAAATATGGTATCATAGGACTATCCTAATATATTTCTATGTCAGACGTCAAAAAACTCTACATCTTCGATGGCTTCGATGAGGCTCAGATATCCTATTTTCTCCTCATGAGTCAGACTCAGTATAGGAAAGCAGGGGAGAAGATCCTCACAATCGGAGAAGCATCGAATGGGTGCGCATACTATGTCGTCCAGGGAAAGCTCGATGTGATCATCGCTGGAGAAGTGGTTGCTCACTACGAGCCAGGAGCATTTTTCGGAGAGATCGCTCTCATCACCGATGAGCCACGCACAGCGACGGTCGAAGTGACTGAAGACTGCGAGCTCCAGGTATTTCTGAAAGATGACTTCCTTACGCTCTTCAAACATGGTCAGCATAGTGATGATATGAAAAAAGAAGTCATGAGGCGTATTAAAGATAGAGTGAAGAAGTAATAGGTATATATGAAACTAGCGTATACTTCATGAGAATGAGATGTTGAAGGATTTTTTCGGAGTTTGCTTATAAAAAAATGATGGCACCAAGCCTCATTGGATGACTGTAATAATCAACTATTTCCACAAGTTCTATGCATATTTAATAGTGAAACAAAAAAATCAATAAGCGCTTACCAAAAAACTCGCCTTTCATGATTGGAGGGAAGTTGAGTTGTTCCAGATTTTTGTATCATTTTAAATGCAAAACCTCAATTTGAATGAAGAAATATACTTTCTACTTGAGGGAGGTATATTTACTTTGTTTTTGATGAAAGTAAGCCATCAGGTATTCGATTACTCCCCTTATATATAAATCGTGATTGAGTGCGTCAGATGATTTGGAGAAGAGTACATCATCTTATTCTCGATAATCCTACAGAAAATACTGCTCTTTTCCGTAACTCCTGAGGTATAAGCGCACTTTATATACAAAAACCTCCAAAATAGTCTGGAGGTTTTTTAATATTCACCATATCTAGT
The DNA here is from genome assembly GCA_964449265.1 of uncultured Candidatus Peribacteria bacterium. Taxonomy (GTDB): domain Bacteria; phylum Patescibacteriota; class Gracilibacteria; order BD1-5; family UBA2023; genus JAGOMW01. Next base: position 58,515 of record CAYVAG010000004.1, on the reverse strand, counting down.
ACATCCCGCCCATTCATCCCATACCTCCCATTCCACCACCTGGAGGCATCGCTCCTTCTTCTTTTTTCGGAGTATCGACGATGAGCGCCTCAGTCGTGAGGAACATCCCTGCGATCGAGATAGCATTCTCGAGAGCACAGCGCTCGACCTTCGTCGGGTCGATGATGCCTGCCTTCACGAGATCCTTGTACTCGTCCATCGCAGCATCGTATCCATAGTGTGGATCACTACTTTTTGCGACTTCAGCGACGACGACGGCTCACTCCTTTCCCGCATTGTCTGCGATCTGGCGGACAGGGTAGGAGAGGGCACGAGCCACGATATCAACTCCGACTTTTTCTTCGAGTGACCACTTTGCTCATTCGAGGACTTTCGACGCTTTCAGAAGGGCGACACCTCCACCAGCGACGATCCCTTCATCGACTGCTGCTTTTGTCGCATTGAGCGCATCTTCGATACGGAGTTTTTTCTCCTTCATCTCGACTTCACTCGCAGCTCCGACCTTGATGACCGCGATACCTCCTGCGAGCTTCGCGATACGCTCTGCGAGCTTTTCTTTATCGTAGTCAGATTTCGAGAGGTCGATCTGCTTCTGGAGTTCGAGGACACGAGTGTTGATGAGGTGTTTATCTCCACCACCACCGATGATCGTCGTAGACTCTTTCGTCGAGACGATCGCTTTCGCATGACCGAGGTGTTCGAGAGTCGCATTCTCGAGTTTGTACCCTGTCTCATCTGTGATGACAGTCGCACCAGTGAGGATCGCGAGGTCGCGGAGCATTTCTTTTTTCTTATCGCCAAATCCAGGAGCCTTGATCCCCAGTACTGTGAGTACACCCTTGAGCTTGTTCAAAATAATCCCTGTGAGCGCCTCTCCATCGATATCATCGGCGATGATGACGAGTTCACGACGACCAGACTGTGCGAGGGCTTCGAGGACATTGATGATGTCCTTCAGACTCGAGATTTTCTTATCCGTGATGAGGATATGAGCATCGTTCACGCGCGACTCCATCTTCTCGCCGTCGGTGATCATGTAGGGAGAGATATATCCATTATCGAACTTCATCCCCTCGGTCACCTCGACCTCGAGACCAAATGTCCGTCCCTCTTCCACCGTGATCACTCCGTCTTTCCCGACTTTTTCCATAGCGCTCGCGATGATCTTCCCGACCTCGGAGTCCTGCGCAGATATCGTCGCGACTTGCTCGATCTCTTCCTGAGAGTCGAGTGCCTGACTCATACGAGCGAGCTCAGCGACCACGAGTGATCCTGCCTTTTTCATACCGTTTTTGAGTTCGATAGCATTGATCCCTGATCGGATTTCTCTCAGACCCTCCTTTACCATAGCGTAGGTCAGGAGTGTCGCAGTCGAAGTCCCATCTCAGGCAGCATCGTTCGTACGAGAGGCTGCTTCCTTTATCAGTTCAGCTCCCATATTCTCGATCTTGTCTTCGAGCTCTATTTCTTTCGCGATCGTGACTCCGTCATTGGTCACCTGTGGTGCTCAGTACGACTTCGAGAATATCACATTGCGACCCTTGGGTCCGATCGTCGCAGATACGACTTTCGCGACTTTCTCCATTCCAGAGAACATTTTGAGGCGAGCTTCGTCGCCGAAGTGAATTGATTTTGACATAAGTATAATTATTGTTAATATATATAATATTTAGTATGAACTTATTTCCTATGAAAATAGATGGTCCTTGATTTTTTCATGATTCTGATGTAAATCGAAACAAAATAGTACTTGCATTAAATCACTTTTGACTTGATTGAAATAATATTTTTGATCGGCTGAGTCAAGAAACAAAAAATATTATACTTTGATCCGTCCTAGAATCTTCAGCTGGATGATTTACTATAGTTGAATCTTTGAAAGTTCGAAATGAGATCGCTGGAGCTCTGTATGGTGATGATATTTAGTTCAGCTACGCCAGGATATATTCTACTGTGACGATCTATCAAGTATGGAGAAGGCGAGCTTCGTCGCCGAAGTGAATTGATTTTGACATAGAATTATAGAGTTAGAGATTAAATTGACTTATAATTATATTTAATTAAAATGGTTTTTTATAGGCTTATTCTTTATTTTTACGATTTATGGTAGCACTTGTTCATGAGGTTCCACTCCAGTATGGTCTTACGAAAGCTCATCCAGGTAGACGTACACCATATACTGCCAGTGAGCACCTTTCTAATATTCTTTCTCAACATAATAGGGTTAGTGCACCAGTTTTTGGGTTCCTTTCTTCATGAGAATTTCAAGAACTCGTTGCAGCAAAACCATATATGACTGAATCTGAACAGAAAGCTATAATTGAAGCTAAAGGAGTTAAAAATTTGACCTATAGAGTTGCAGAAGCCATAGGAAGAGTCAATGCAGAACGAGGACTCGATATTTCAATTAACTAATCTTCGCTAAGATATATTCCGCTGCGACGATCTTGTATGTCGTATCTCCGACCTTCACATCATCACCTGAGTACTGTCCACTTATCACTCGATCTCCTTTTTGGAGGTCGATTTTTTGGAGATTGCCGTCTTTGTCCGTCTTTCCTGGGCCGACGGAGATGACTTCGTAGAGAGAGGGGCGCTCCTTGTTCGCGCTGTCGGGGAGGATGATGCCTGAGGCAGTCACTTTCTCCGCTTCGACAGGCTTCAGGAGGACTCGATCTGAGAGGGGAGTCAGACTCGCTATCATATCGTGAGAGATGCTCATAGGGTATGGGTTAGAAAATATAAGTAGAGTATAAAAGAAATGCGTATAATTCCAAAAGAGATGGAAAAATTAGCATGAGCATTATATATGTGCTAATTTTTAAGTCAAAAAAATAATAAGATTCTCTCGAAGAATTAGTTGCAAAAAAGAAAAATGTCGTACAATAAATGTGTTCGTAACTTTTTCTCTTATGGCTCTTTCGGTAAATTCTCGCTCATATGGTGCAATGAACACTTTTTGGACAAATGTTTTTTTTAAATTAGGAGAAAGGGTAGGAGAACAAGTTTCAGGACTTATCGAGACTCAATCTGAGAAACACAACCCAAAATCTCCTAGTATATTTGAAACACTACCTCCTACTCGACCTGATATAGAGGCACTCTTAGTGGAACATGCTAAAGCTCGATGAGAAACATATGAATTCTATAGAAAGAGAATAGCGCTCATTATTCCATCTTTGCCAAATGTAGAGGATACTATAGAGTCTATCCGAGCAAATAATCTTGTTGCTTGGGAATATTTTTTCACGAAGTGTCCGATAGAGACAGTTAAAAAAGTCCTCGATCTTTTTGATGCATCGAAGAGTGGATGGGTAAATCCGCAAGAAATAGCAGCAATCTTGGCTCGCTAAACATTGTGCATATTGACTCATTCTTTCGCGGGGAGTTCACAGCCGATCATGGCGATGAATTTCTCCATATGGTCGACATCGCGTAGCTGCTGATCGTGACGCTCTGCTTTCGCAGTCTTGGTATGGAACTTGTACCGAGTGAGGAGTGTATAGACGAACTGCCAGTAGGAGCAGTCAGGCATATCGACATGACCGATCTTACGAATCTCATCGAGGTAGTCGAGCGAGTAGTAGAACTCTTCCTTCGTTCCGATATTATCGAGATCGGCGTCCTGGATGATCTCTTCGAGGTGAGTTTTTGGCTTCGAGAAGAGGACAGTAGCCATGATGATGCCTTCTATCTTCGCGATACGTTTCTCAGGATGTTCGTGTATAGTGAGCCAGTTGCGAGCGATGCGAGCTCAGACGTATTCATTTTTCTCGTATTGCTCGGTGAAGCCAGTATCGTGAAAGAGGCAAGCGATCTGGAGATCTTCGAGATCTTCTCCGTCGACTCCTTCTGCGAGTGCCAGGTAGGTTGCACGAGTGAAGACAGACTCGGTATGAGAAGGGTTGTGGTATGGGTATGATTCGCACTTTCGGAGGATATCGAAGACGTAGGAACGAGCTTGGTCGATGAGCATGATGGTGGAGGTTATGAGATATCACTTATCTTGAGCATCATAGCACTTTTCCTTTTTTCTTGCAAAAAACGAGACTTTTTCTATAATCACGAAGTTTTCTACTCATTATACTCTCTCTTATGCGCCTCGCTCCTCGACTTTTACTCATATTTGTTATCGCTTCCGTATCTGTACTCTATGTATTCCCATGGGAAAAATATAACATCGCTCTTCCAGAAACGATCAGTAAATATATAAAACCCTATAAATACGGACTCGATCTTCACGGTGGTGTCGAGCTCGACTATAAGGTCGATCTTACAGCTGTACGAGCACAGAGTGGTACACAGATCTCAGAAACATCGGTTATCGAGTCGCTGAAGGGTATCGTCGATAAGCGTGTCGGAAGTCTCGGACTCGAAGAGCCGACTATTTCTACCGCGCAGTACGGTCCAGGTGAGTCACATATCATCGTCCAGATACCAGTGAAAGACTATGGTGATATCAGTGAAGAAGAGAAGAGAAAGCGCAATGCTGAAGATATAGCAAAAGCGAAAGATACGATCGGAAAGGTCGTCCAGATCGAGTTCCGCGAAGAGAAAAATAGTATCACCGATGCTGATAAAAAGGCTCGAAAAGACCTCGCTGAGAAAGCTCTCGCAGAAACAAAGACGACTCCATTTGCTACTGTCGGTGCGAAGTACCGTGATCAGTATGAAAATGTATTCTACGTATCGACTGGTGGAGTACTCATCCCACAGGCAAAATTCGATGGTATCGATGCTGTCACGACATTCCCATATACTTCCCCAGTCCACTATGTAGCGGGAGAGGAGTCTATCGGTGCAGATGAGAAAGGGAATCCTACCACAACTCGTGGTCCAGGAGGATATGCTGTCACGTACCTAGAAAGTATGAGCCAAATAGATGTTCCTGCAGTGGGAACTGGTGCTGCGACAAAACAAAAGATCTATAACTACGGACTCATCTATATCGACGAGCGTCCAAGTCTCTGGGAAGTCGCGAAGACTGCAGATGGAAAATCACTTTCAGACAAATACCTTACTCGTGCGGGTGTATCATTCACTCAGGCAGGAGTACCACAGGTAGAGCTCATATTCAATGATGAAGGAAAGCGTATATTCTGAGAACTCACGAAACGTCTTCTCGGTAAACAGATAGCTATCTATGTGGGCGGAGAGATGCTTACTGCTCCTACGGTCCAAGCAATCATTTCTGACTGACGTGCAGTGATAACTGGTGACTATACTATCGCCTCAGCACAAGAACTCGCGAACAACATAAATACTGGTATCGTACCAGCTCCGATCTACCTCACGAGTGAGCGTACGATCGATGCAAAAATCGGAAAAAATGCTCTCGATCAGATCGTGAAAGCTGGACTTATCGGACTTCTCGCTATCGTCATCCTTCTCGTCATCTACTACCGTGTCGCTGGACTTCTGGCTGGGATTGCACTCGTGTTCTATACAGCATTCCTGATCGCTCTCGTGAAAGCTGCAGGAGTGACTCTCTCACTCGCCTCTATCGCCTGAGTCATCCTCTCTATCGGTCTCGCGATCGACGCCAATATCCTCATCTTCGAGCGTATGCGTGAAGCTCTCCGAAGTGGTCTCCATCTCGAGAAAGCGACTACAGTCGGATTCCGTCAGTCATGGACAGCGATCTGGGATTCACATATCACATCGCTTACTTCTGCAGTGATCCTCTACGTATTCGGTATATCACTCATTAAGGGATTTGGATTCATGCTTGGTCTCGGTATCGTCCTCTCACTCTTCACGGCAATGTGGGTTTCTCGTATCCTCCTCATCGCTGTCGGTCGTAAGATGGAAGGGAAAACCAAAGCATTTATCGGAGTGTAGTTTACTTTACTATAAATATCTATATAATCAGGAAGTAATTCCTGATTTTTTTTATGCAACTCGAGATTTCTACATCCATACATTTGCCTACAAGAGATACTCTTTCAGATAATATACGAAATGCACTGAAAATACGATTTGATAAACAATGAATACCAGAGGACAATCAGCCTTTCTGACTCTTTACTCGTATCGCCTCTAGTATTATGACTTGATCTGAAGAAGATTCTGCCTGGGTATTTCTCAGAGAACCAAAAAATGCTCCTATAAAAAGAGTATTGGTTGCAATTTTTTGATCATTTCATGTTTGAAACAAGGAAATATATCCATCCTATTTTTCATTCGACGAATGGGTGATCTACTTTAGAAAAGCTGGGAAAGATACCCCGCGTCGTATAACAGAAATCCTTCACTAGCATGATTCTCTGATTTTTCGACTCATGACTCGGTGGGAAGCTCGTCATGGAGACTTTTCAAAAAGAGTTTCCCGATATAGAGATGATCCTCGAGATGGACAGAGAACATGCTCCATACGGTGGGAAATCCTGAGAAGAGATCCGTATACTTACGAGAGTATGAGTCGAGAAGCTCTTTGCCAGATGAGCTGATATCGTAATCCTCGCATGCAATACCGCGAGCGTTCATGCACTCAGATGGCTCCAACAGGAGGTATTCGTCGGGCGACATATTCTTGGAGTGACGGTTCCCTGAGCAGAGGCAGTCGTAGAGTGATGATATAGAAAAATCGGAGTCCTCGCGACCGAGGCGACGGTGAGAAGTCGTATGTATAAGGAGCGAGTCCATATACTCGATGACTCTATTTCTGTCGAAGAAATCAGTGCACCTTGACTCGTTCCGCTTATCGAGCGGGGAATTGTCTCATGAGATGATATCGACTCGCTCCTGAGAGAATACTTATCACAATTTTCCCCTGATATAGAAGCACTTGTCCTCTGATGTACCCACTATCCTCTGATTCGAGAGAGTATAGCGAAAGTATGGTACAGTGCTACTCAGCGGCGAGTCGTAATCATTGATCCTGGAGTGGAAGCTGCGAAGCGATTTCACCACTGGATTCTTCGGAAAGGGTTGCTATAAATTCGCGTAGATCTGGATCAGTTTTTTCTAATATTCTCACATTATTAAATTTTGCAATAAACTCTTTTTCAAACTGTTTTGGTACAGCGTATACTTCATCTGCTTTTCAGGCATAAAGCACAATAGATCAGTGATCTACATAGTCTTGAAATATTTCTTGAGGAAGTTTTTTAAGCCTCGTTTCTCGTACTTTTTCATGGATATTTGTTCGTATGGTATTGAGAAGTTGCTTTGGTGTGAGAAACCATGATCATCGAGACCATGCTGACACTACTTTTAGCGGATCAAATGTGTAATGATCCTGCTTCCAAAAATCATATGATGTTTTATTATAAAATTGTACTTCTAGTCCAGTAGGAGAATTAGCAAGTTTCGTAAATCCACTGAAGCTTGCATTTTTGAATTTTCCGGATGATTTTTCTCGTTTTTTTTGTGCTATAGTTCCTAGTGGGTTTTTTGTGCTTTGCTGAAGGGTTTCTTTAAAGGCTTTTGCTCATTTGTATTCTGCTGAATCTTCAAAAAGTCATTTATTTTTTGCCATGTATCCTTTATGTGCAAAAAGCTGAGTACACTGACTTACTATAGTGAGCTTATCTGTTTCACTTGTGCTATCGGGCCAGACTATAGCTATTCATACCATATCTCTTAGCGCATCTATATTGTTATAGTCTTCTTCACTCCAGAGTTTTAACATAATACTTCGAAGACTTTTCAATCTGTATTCCAATGTAAAATTGATTTTGGATCAATTCGATTTTGTTATAGATGCCTCCCCGTAGAATACATCTACTTTATCATTATACGAAAAGTCATTTCTTACGCCAACTTGAGAGAAGCGTATACCATGACTAGCTAGTTTTTCTTCCAACCTGCCTAATCATTTTTTTGCTTCACTATAATGATCCACAATTTCCTCATATCATCACCATGCTCGTATAGCTTTTACGAGCATCCATGCATTTTTTGACTGTACTCACTGCTCTTCTTTGGTCCATATTTTTTTCGCTATCCACCGAGAAAGACTATCTATATCAAAATTTTTTGGGAAAATTTGTCCTGTAAAATCAATTTCAAATATTGATTTTAGGTAGTTTAAAATATCAGGAACAATCCTTTTTAGAACGGTATCTAGATTATCCCCTCATCCTATAGCGTTATTGGTTCTAAGTCATAGTTCTACCATTTTTCTGATGAAATTTACTTGTTCACTTTGCTTAAGGTTGAGACGAAGTATTTGCCCATGTGAACTATCTAGAAGAGAAGGTTCTCACGAAATTTCTCGAATAAGCATCTTATTTTTCAATATTTCTTCTCGCCAAATACTGTCTATGTGATCAGCATCAACGTGCTCATCACTTCGTCCTCTTCGTAAAAATACATGAAGTATACCTTCCTCATTATCCTTTCTTATTTGGGTACTATCTTCCGTTTTATGCTTATGAATTTTCCGCTTCAGATCATACCAAGAGCTTGGATATGACTCAAAATATTTTTTTAATTTAGTAATACCAAATCTATCTAGTTCTGATCATATTCACCCCTCTTGTGTCATTATTTCTGCCACACTAGATCTATGAAGAGATATAAGGTGGTTGATTATAGTTGGGTCTCGATCCGAGATATACTTTATGGAATCAAAAATTTCTCCATGATGAGGATTATGATAAAAGAATGTTTGTATTTTAAAAACTTTTTCTATACTAGTGAACATATGCTTCTTATTTTTGGTAAATGAAAGGTTGGTTCTGCTATAGCCCAACTCTGTGATTCTCGAGGTATCGCCTATGAGATTCGTGATGATAGTGACTGACCTACATCTTTCGATATATATGAGACGATCATCCCTTCACCATGAGTACCGTCACATCATGCAGTATATACTACGGGAAAGGTGGTGAGCGAGCTTGATTTTGCTTGGCAGTATCTTCCTGCAGGTTTTACCACGATAGCAGTCACTGGAACAGATGGGAAGTCGACGACGAGCTCTATCCTCTCTAGTATACTCCAAAAAGAATATTTTGGCAAAAAAAGTGTCTATCTTTCCGGGAATTTCGATATTCCATTTTCAGAAACTGTCTGTCAGATTCTCGAAAAATGAGAAAAGAAGGGTATTATCGTCATAGAAGTATCGAGCTTTATGGCATATTCTCTTGAGAGATTTGTACCAGACTATGCAGTATTTACCAATTTTAAACCCGACCATCTCAACTGGCATAAGAATCTCCAAGACTATCTCGATTCTAAGATGCATGTTATCACTCGTGCGAAGAAGGGAAGTGTGATGAATGCTCAGATTCTCGATTTCGTGAAAGAAAATGATTTGAAAATCCGAATTCCAGAGAAAGTACGAATATTTGGTGAATGAAAAGAGAAGAGTGATGAGTGAAAGATGCGAAAAGATTATACCGCTGGTGAGAATATCGTCATATCATGAAGAAAAAAGTATAAGCTCTCAGAGACACAGTTTTCTGGGGCCCACAATGCTATGAATATACTCGCAAGTACTCTCGTGACGAATATGATGAAAATCTGCTCCAAGCATACAAAAGAGTACTTAAAATCAATCTCCGGACTCCCCCATCGACTCGAGAAAATCGGAGAAAAGAATGGAGTTACATTTATCGAGGACTCAAAATCGACGAGCTCTCAGAGCTTGGATGCGGCACTTGGTGCTTTCGGTACATGAAAAAATATACTTCTTATCGTATGATGATCTGATAAGGGCGATTCATTTGCTTTCCTGGCTCCGAAGTTCCGTGCACGAGTAAAGGCGATGGCATCTATCGGTGCAACCAAAGATCACTTCACTGCTATAGCAAAACAAGAGCATATCCCCTCTATTGCGACAGATGTTCTCACCGATGCTGTAGAATTCCTCTGGAACAATGCAGAAAAGGGTGACGTTCTCATACTCTCGCCTGGGTGTGCGAGTTTCGGACTCTTTCGGGATTACTTCGACCGAGCCAATCAGTTCCGAGAAATCATAAAAAAACTCTCCGAGTAATTCGGAGAGTTTTTTATTATGATAAGTCTTGTCTATTTCTTTGTGCTACTTCCACTCATAGTAGTTCCTGTAGATGTAGATAGAGTTTTCACTGGAGCAGGAAGGGGAGTATCAGTAATTTCGAAGAGTGCAAACCAGCTCTGTCCTGTATATTTCGAGAGTATGGCAGAGATTTTTTTCGGATCTTGTGCAGCATTTCCTGATGTGATCTCACTTTTTATAGTATCTACGACGCTATACTCACCGTTTCTTCATTCGTTGAGCATCTTTATGATGTACTGCTGACACTGCATGAGTTTTTGTCCCCTTCCTATTCCAGCACCATTTCTATAGGACTCATAGTTTGTTCCTGCTATATCTATGAATTCTTCGTCTGTTTGCAGTTTTCCTTTCTTTCTTTCGCTGATAGCTAATTCGAGACAAAAATTATCGGTACTAATAACCTTAAGCGAAGATGAGTTGGTCGTTAGAAGAAGGTGTTCGAAGCGTGTCGTAAGTGCATGTCGTGGGTCTTTATCTATAGTCGCAGCATTGAGGTCGATGAGGAGGTATTTGAGTCAAAGTTTCTTCATGCGGTCTACCGTAACATCAGGATTTTTATCATAGAAAAAGGTTTCGAATTCAAATATCAAGCTATCTTCGAAATAGCGCTTTCTATTTTCATTTATGAGATAGGTCATAAATGTGCCAATTCGATAAATAGATCCAGTATTGGTATTCGCTCCTTTCGGATAGAGAATAGCATCATACATAGCTTTTCCTATGATTTCTGCATCATGTTTGAGGTTTGCGTCAGCAGAATTTTTATTTTGCATCACGAAGGTGTGCCACTTTTCTATTCCGAGAGTTCTCATAGCGGTATCTCACAGCATTTTTTTCAGGTCTGGAGAGGCGAGTTTTTCCTTGACCCCTTCGAATACCATGTTTGGATCTTTCAAATTTAGTGTTGCTATGGGAAGAAGATAATCACTTCTATAGGCAAATATAGATTCTTCCTGAGAAAGAGTATTGTATTTATACTCATTATAGTATGCTCATCTAAGGTTAGTCCACGAGTGTGCAAAGCCAGATCTCAGGAAGTATGTAGCAATGAGAAGGAAGAGTACTACGGCAAGAGTGAGTGAGATACTAAAATAAGTTTCGTCTTTTTCACTTTCCTCGTTATAGTCGAGAAAATTCGAAAGACCCAACCCAATCAGTACAAAAAATCCATAGTATACTACGATACCATACCATACGATACCAAACGCAGAAATCATGAAAAGAAATGCATAGAGACCCATAAATACGGTCATGTCCTGTATTTTTTTATTGGTTTCCGAGCGGGAGAGAAGGAAGTGTGTCGCTATGACAAAAAGAAGATTCAAAATAAGTAGCGCTCAGTATCCATAAGTCTTGTATCCGCCACTCATCCCTAGTGACCAGAGAGAGAAATAGTCCGTGAGATTCGCTCCTGTCTTCCCGATGAAATAGTAGAGAAATGCTACTGCCAGAAGAGAAAGGATAATATAAGAATATATTCATTTACGCGATCGTACAAAGAGGAGCGCGCCAGGAAAAAGGGCAAGGAAAATATAGGTAATATCGGTAAACTCTCCTCACTGATTTTTTTGGAATGTGAGATTCGCAGGAAGTTTGAGATAGTTATTGAGTCACGTGTCATAACCGAAATATCGTCCCATATCTTCGTTTTGCGATTGTCCATCATTAGTAATTCCGACTGGACCACTTGCTTTTTTTGTTACGATTTCTTCTTTCGTGTAGATTTTCTCGTAGTCAGCAATCAGAGTTCCACCTGATCCATTGAGAACACCAAGAGGATTGGCACGAAATGTGCTTACCCCGAGCTCGCTAAAATTCTTGACGAGCCATGGCCCAGAACCGATACCTATAGCGATGATAAATATAATGGTTGAAGTAACCCAAGTAGAGGCTCTTCGTGTCCATCGAACATCATGTTTCTCATAGAGTGCGATACAGAGTGCGATAAGTCCTCCACCAAACAATATGCCACTCATCGTATGCATGAGTCCGATATTATCTCGGGGCATCGGAACATTCATAACCTTCCAGAGGTCAGCGTAGGTAAATATCGCAAGAAAGAGAAGAAAAAATGCAACATATCACCAAATAGAGAGTATCCTATATGCTATAAGTCCGAGACATGCGATGATAAGCATCACCGAAGTGAACTTCACACTAAAAGTAAATCCCACTATGATACCGGCAATCACGAGAAGGATTGTATTTTTTTTGTCCTGAGTAAACACTCATTTCCAGAGAGAAAAAAGTATACCAAGTCCACTTACGCAGAAAAAGAGATATGCAGGGTCGAGTTTCATGTCCTTTGCTTGCTGAAACACCGTCATCGGCATGATATAGTAGAGCGCTCAGAAAAGTATTGGAAGTGAGAGGAGTGATTTTTTTCCTTTTTCTTCGAACATGTATGAGAGGGTTGCTACGATAGATAGGGTAGCAAGTATGCCTCAGAGTTGGTTTACATAGAAGGCTTGTGAAGCATTGTTCCCGAAGAGAAAGCCGGTACTCGTGATGAGTTGCCAACTATACATTCCAGCTCACTGGAGGAGTTCTCAGGAGAGAGCGATCATCTTCGGAAAGTTCATGTAGACACCCAGATCATCCCAACCTATAGGCATAGGTCGTATGATGTTGATGAGTGATGTCGCGAGAAAAAACGTAAGAAAAAAGAATCCAAATTCTACAGAAAGAAGATGAAGATTGATCGCTTCTCGAGTACTTCACTCAAGTTTATGATTTTCGAAAGTGATACTCCTTTTCTGTATATCACTGTAGGTCTCTCTATGACCAGGGAATCCTAGGATAGCAAATATAACGAGGAGGAGTGAGACTCCAGAAAGTGTGTACATCCCAGTACTTCCGAGTATGAGCAGAAATGTGGTAAAGAGGATGAAGCCAAGAGAAATTTCTACACCAATCCTGATACGCATATCATACTCTTTCCATGATGGAAGGATATAGTGCATGATCGTATATCCGACTCAGCGCGTGAGTACTGCCAAAAGCAGTGGATAAAATATCAGTTTTAGTATATGTATAAAGAGAGTTACACTCGATATACTCGAAGCAGCCAAGAGCGGACTCTGTCGAAGCTCTGGAAGTCCAGAATAGACAACACAGACTATGGCTATATGCAGAAGAGTGAGTCCACTGATAGTCCAAAAGGAGAATTTGAGTTCCTTTTTTGGAGAGATAAAGAGAGTATATGCCTTATAAAGACCGTAGAGAAGTAGCATTGTTATGATATAGCCACTTGATCCTATAGCGGCTTGTATATAACCCGTATTTGTATGATCTACGCCACCACTCGTTGCCGAGTAGTAAGTGATGATAATATTGAGTGCCCAGGCAACGAGTATGAATCCGTAGATAATGAGACTATTCATAAAGAAAAAATTAGAGTTCCTCGGTTTGAGGTGTATAAGAAGTAGGTTTTGTATTTCGGACATCCATGATTGCCCTTTTCATCATTATGATAACAACTCTGTTAGTGATGAGAAATATACTCAGATAGACGAAAATCGCAACGAAAAAAAGAAAAACACTGGATATATTCGTATTTCTTCATAAAAAAAAGAGAATTCCACAAGCAATCAGTGCGGCAATAGTATTTTTTCATGCGGCGACAAGGCTCAGGCGTGGTTTATATTTTCCGAGGATCCTCACTGAGAGAAACCAGAGTGGTATCCACGAGATTCATACGGCAAGGGCGGCTCAGTTCACGGAAAGGGGAGTATGTATGAGTATGATCGTGAGTGGCACATTGATACAGAGGGTGATGAAGAGTATCTTCGCTCGCTCTTTGATTTTCCCGATTCCTGCAAGTACCTGGAACGCTATTTGTGTCATGAAATTAAAAAATATAAAAGGAGCAGAATATGCTAAAATAGTACCTGACATACGAAACTTTTCTCAAAAGAGAATACTGCTCATATCTGCTCAAAACTGTAAGAAGAAAACACTCATCCAAATACTGATAATCATAAAATACATACTAAATTCCTGAACGATAGTTTGTATCTTTTGGTCATCTTTTCTTCAGACGAGTTCGGCAATCACGGGAAAAATGAATCCGATAATTGGGCCTATAATCATAAATGGAAGACCTATAAGAGAAAGATAGTTTGAGTAGTATCCGACAGATTCCCCATCGAGAAAATAAATAATAAGCTGCATATCTACTTGTGAGAGTACTGTGCCAATATTACTCGCTACGAGAGTAGCGAGAGAATACCGAAAAAACACTTTCCAAAGCTCTCACTCACCATCTGATTGTACATGAAGAAAATAGGGTTTATAGTATTTGTTGTATGCCAGTATAAGAGAAAATATACATCCAATAAGCAGTCATATGATCCAGGCACTCATATAGGTAAATACATTTCACTGATCGCTAAAAAAAAGTATTCCCGTTCATAGCGCAGTTCCGCCGAGTCTGATGAACTCAGCACTTTTACTGAGCTTGGTATCCTGGGAGACTGAGAAGAGTATGATGCCACTGTGAAAAATATTGATCCCAAAAAGAAAAAGAATTGCTACGCTGAGAGTATCTCGAATATCTGCGTCAAAGTAATTTTCAGAGAGCCATCACCTCAGAAAAAAAAGTACGACTATGAAGACTATGCTCGTGAGGAGCTGTGTCTTGAGAGCAAGTAAGAAGAGGTATTTGGCTTTCCCATATTGTTTTTCTACGATGTACTTGGGGAGGAAATAATTCAAGCTTTCGGTAGCTCCAAGATCGTTATAACTCGATATGAGCATGATAAAACTGATAATCCCGTATATAATCCCGACATCTTCCACGGAAAGATCACGAGATATCATCATTTTCACGATATACCCCATCGGTCCTATGAGTATCGTAAAAAAATAGAGCCAGAATCATTTTTTGACAAATTTTTGAGTAAGAGTCTCTTTCGGATCAAGCATGCGTGAAGGAGATAATATTCTAGAGATTGTAGGATCATCACTCGATATCAGAAAGGATTTTTCCTTCTTGAAAAGTGATTACTCTTTTTTTGAGGGTATTGACCAGACGATCATCATGAGTGGCGATGATGATCGTTTTTCCTTCTTTATTCAGTTTTTCGAGAAGCGTGATGATTTCAGATGCATTTTTTGGGTCGAGATTTCCCGTCGGCTCATCTCCGATGATGATATCAGGATCATGGATAAGAGCTCTGGCTATTGCTGTTCTCTGAAGCTCTCAGCCAGAGAGAGTTTCTATGAATTTCTCTTTTTTCGAGAGGAGTCATACATGTGAGAGAATCTCAGGAACTCGAGTAGTGATCATCCTATTGCTGTAGCCAGATACCTCCATAGCAAATGCGACATTTTCTCTTACCGTTTTTTTCGGAAGTAGTTTAAAATCTTGGAATATGACACCGATTTTTCTTCGGTGAGAGAGAACTTCCTTTGAGCTAAGAAGAGAAATGTCTTTTTTAGAATTATTATAGATATGTCCAGATTTTGGCTTCATATCACCGATGAGTGATCGTATAAAACTCGTCTTTCCACTTCATGATGCTCCTATAAGAAACAGAAATTCACCAGGATTGATCGTGATATCGATATCGTGAAGGACGACTCGTTCGCCGTAGGCAAGATGAACATTTTTGAAAATCATAGTATTATCGAGCAAGGATAGTAAGAAGTGCGGATTTATCTGTTTTCCTGAGATTCCCATCAACTACACTGATACGAAGAGTATGGTCTCATCGTGAGAGTCATGCAGAACTTATCGGTATGACGAATATGTCTCCTACAGCACTCGACTGTACAGTATTTCCGTCGATAGAAATAGAGACTTCTCGTGTAGGGGTAGCGATACTGGTTTTAAATCTCAGATTGAAGACATCTCCTTCGTAGAGTCTGATTTTTGCACTCGATTCTTTCGGGTTGATCAGTGTGATAGTAGGGAGAAAGCTCAGAGTTCCATCGTTTACGGGAATGGGAGATGATCATCCGATAATGATACTTCGACTCTCCCTATAGAGAAAACCATACACATCGGTTGCCTCTATCTGAAATATATACTCTCAGATATCAAGATCCTTGGTCCAACGGAATGAGCCACTCTCTCTCGCGCCTGTCGAGAATGAAGTACTCGATTCTATGTTATCCATATATTTTACTGTGATATCGCGAATGGGTCTATCGCCGCTCCAGTTTACTTCAAGGATTTTTTTACCCGGCGTTTCGAGAGTACTATTGATTCCTGTGCTACGGAGAGTGAGGCTGACAATTCCTCAAGCACCAGGACGTTCACATGGTATTGGAGACTTTCCTGTGAATGTCCCTCCGCTTTCCGAACCACCAATTCACTGATAAAATCCAGCAAGCCAAGCAGGGTCGAATCCGTCAATCACCGGCTCTGTCGTGGGTATATAGATTTTTCCTATGGCTCATGGAGGAGTGTTTTCTCCTACAGGACCGTTACAGAGAGTATCTACTTCTTCCTCACGCATTCATCCATCGTATTCAGTGAGCTTCACTGCCATGAGAGTACTCACTTTTTGGTCTTCTGGAGTGGTTTCTGTGGCGAGCTTTCCGCTGGTTTTTGCTATAGTAAAACTATAGACACTTTCTGGTTTTTTCCAGGTTTCTTTCGGGAGTTTCTTGTGTGCATATTCCATGAATGGCTTCCATATTCCTGCAGCACAGTTGAGTCCATCACAACTTCAACGTGTTTCTTTTCCATCGACATTCCCCGCCCAGACTACTGTGGTTATCTGTGGTGAATATCATGCTGTCCAGAGATCACGAGGGAGAATCTTGTCTCACCCTACTTCCTTATTCGATGTTCCTGTTTTTGCTGCGATATCTCTTCCACTTATAGTGAGAGCATTTCTCCAGAAACCTTCTGGTCTTGCTTCGGGGTCAGAGAGGATTTTTGTCACGATATAGGCACTCGCTGGAGAAAAAATTGGCTCTTTCTTTTCCTCGGTTTTGTGCTCTTCGAGAATGTTTCCATCGCTATCCTCGATTTTTTGTATAGCATAGACATCTTGTCTGATTCCGAGATTTGCGAAGACGCTATATGCCTGCATGAGATCTATAGGACGTACCTCAGCCGTTCATATAGCTAACGGAGCGCCATACCCAGCATTTTCTGCTACAGTTCACATCCCAAAAGATCGTACCTCTTTCACTACTTCTTCCTCACGTCATCCGAGATAGAACATTTTTACTGCAGGAATATTACGAGAGTAGGACAGAGCATTTCTCACAGTCATGATACCTTTAAAGCTTCTATCATAGTTATCAGGAGACCATTTTCAAAAGTTGGTTTTCATATCGGCTACTGGACTTTCTGGTCCGATAGGATTTTTCGATATGGCGAGCGCGTAAACAAATGGTTTAAATGAAGATCCTGGTTGTCTTTTTGCGAGAACCATATTGTTGTTCCCCCCATGTTCAATATCGAAATAGTCAGGACCTCATACCATAGCGAGGAGTCCACCATTTTTGTTGTCCATGGAGACGAGCGCTGCACTCGATGCACCATATTGAGATTTATTGATTACTACCTGTTTTTTTACGAGTTCTTCCGCTTTTTCCTGAAGATCTGGATCGATAGTCGTGTAAACCTTGAGTCACTGAGTAATGTCGATATCTTTTCCGTATTTCGTTTCGAGATATTCTTTTACGTACATGACAAAGTAAGGATATCGTATATTTTCTGAGTATTTCTTGAATTCGAATTCTAAACCGTCATAGATGATTTTTTTGAATGTTGCCTCATCGATAGAACCATCTTCGAGCATACGCGATGCAACAAAGTCTTTTCGTCCTATTTCATACTCAAGCATAGAGTCAATTGTCGTGCCTGAAGAGGATATTGTTCCTCTGATGCGAATATCTCCAAAAAATGAAAGAAGTTCATCAGAGGTAATCTCGCTACAGCCATCCTCATCTACATTGTATTGGATGTTACCCATATATTCTTCCCTGATGCCACAGACTCGGAAATCGGAATCTTTTTTTGTGAGAGTAATTCCAGAGAGATATGATCGGAATGTAGTATACAGTGCTCCTGCTTTTATTTTTTTTTCAGGAGTATCAAGAGAGTTGATATTGCTGCTATCATTGACAGGATAGGTATATACATCTCCCATCAGTCGATCTCTATGGCTGTATGGCGAGTAGTATGTTGGTCATTTTGGGAGGGAAGCGAGGATAGATGCTCAGAGTGGTCATACTTCTTTTGCGCTTTTTCCAAAATAGGTCTTTGAGGCTTCCTCTACTCCATTAGCATTATACCCATATGATATAGCATTGAGGTACATTTCGAGAATTTTCTCTTTATTGTAGCTTTTATTGAGCTTGTATGAGAGATAGGCTTCCTGCACTTTTCTTTTTATTGAGCGTTCTTTTGTGAGTAAGGTATAGCTTATGAGTTGCTGAGAGAGGGTCGAAGTCCCTTTTATTTTATCAGTTTTCCCAGTTATATAGTTGAGTCCTGCTCGTACAAGTCATTTTATATCGAATCCAGGGTTTTCGAAAAAAGTCTTATCTTCTGTTGATATGATCGCGTTTTTGATATGATCCGATATCTCCGTATATTTTGCATAGGTACGTTTACCATCATTAAAAAGAGTATATATAGGCTTACCTTCTTTGTCGTATATTACGGTACTCTCCTGGAAGTAGTCACCACGCTCTATTGAACTAATCTCAGGAGTACCACGAAGAAAAAATGCCCAGAGAAAGCCTATACCGAGTATAAAGAGAAGTATACATGCACCAATAATTCGCAAAAATAATTTCATCGTGATAATGTCTTTCCAAGAAGATGCTCGTGTGAACGAGGAAAAATATGTTTTTTTTCTCATAAATAGATTTTAGAAATTTTCCCACTCTCCAGGAAGTATTGCCTTCTCTCAGGAAACCTCTTTTTGTTTATTTACGGGAGTGGGTGGTATGAGAGTTTTTTCTTTTGCTTTTCCTGAGAGGGTCAGACCACTTCATTCTCATGAGATTGTGGACTTCGGGGGTATAGGAAGATAATACGGATTTTTCAGGAATGTAAAGTACTCCCACCCATCTTTTCCGATGATAATCTCGATCTTTGGTCCAGATGTGTTGATATATTCGTTGTGCTCTACGATGGTGTAGGGTATAGCTTCTTCGAGATATTTGAGACTCAGGATTCTCTCACTTTCTGGATCTATTCCAACCTTAAGTTCGTCATGCCAGTAGATATTTACATGACTTTTTTCTATAGTACCAGTACTACTCGTGATCGACTTGTCGAATGAGAGTGGAAATCCGAGTTTAGCGAGACCAAATCCGATTTCTTTTGCCCTATTTTTCATACTCGGATCACTCACGATTACTATATCTCGAGTTTCTGTACGCATATTCGGAAATCGGAAAATCATATCGACAAAGCGTCGTATATCATCGTAGTAACTCAGTCGAGTTGCATGAGCATTTTCTGGAATTATCACCGCCTGTCCGCCAAAAAGATCACGACTCGGAGAGTAGAGGTAGCTTCCTGGTGCACATTTTGTTACAGAGAAACATCCTTCTGAGAGCGATATGATGCGTATATCCTCACTCTTCACTTCACGAAAATCAAAGGCGAGTTCTGCCATTTTCGCAAGAGAAAGATCGGTATCGAGATTACTGATTACTGCGTTATAGAGATCTCAGATTTTATCGGGACTCGTTATATAGCCGAGTTCTGCTGCCTTTTCTTTGATTCCCTTAAGAATGAGTTGTTGTCTATTGGATCTGTCGAAATCACTCGTCGAATGTCGACTACGAGCATAGCGAAGTGCGGTCTCTCCGTCAAACTTTTGGAGTCATTTTTTCACAGAAAATACCATATATCCCCAGTTATTATCAGGATACTCTCGATCGATGAGATCCTCTGGTACATCTACATTGATTCCTCAGAGGATATTGATCACCTCTTTAAATCCAGAAAAATCGATAACAATGTACTGATCTATCTTCTGTCACGTGATTTCTGTCACTTTTTCAGCGAGATATTTAATCCCGACTTTGTCACGCTTTCCGAGATCGTAGAGAGTATTGATACGTCAAGCTCATCACCGGTCCCCATACGATACGTAGAGATCACGAGGGATAGAGATAAAGGTGATGTTTTTTTTCTCTCCGTTGAGACTGGCGAGCATGATAGAATCAGTCAGATCGCTTCCATCATGTCACTTTCCGCCGATCCCTGCGATGAGGATGTTCGTCGTACCAGCGACCTTCTCACTGAGAAATGCCTCTATAATACTCGGCTTACTGACAATATAATTTTCTGATCCATTTTGTTTATGAGTTTGGAATATTTTTGCTCATACGACGTACGAAAAAGCACCTGTCAGTAGGAGAAGCGAGAGTCCTATAATTATTTTTCGAGTTGTCCAGAAAACATGATTTTTCTCTTGTGGAATGATTTCAGTTTTCTCTTTTGTTTTTATAGGAGAGATTCTTTTTGTTTGGAATTTTTGCATGTGCCGATTATAGAAAAAAACTCCTATTTTTCAACCAAAATTGTGAAATTGGTAAAAAAATGAAAGAAACTTGTGAAATTTTTGACAAAAACTCGAAACAGATTAGAGTCCTCACATGCCTTCCACTCTCCATGATCCTGTACTTCTTGAATCTGTTCTTGAGCTTTTCCATTCCCTTGAAAAAAAATCGAACCGTATTATCGTCGATGCTACTCTCGGGCTCGGATGACATTCTAGTGAGATTCTGAAATATCTCGATGAATCTGATATTCTCATAGGGTTTGATAGAGATAGCGAGAATCTCAGAGAGGCAGAGTCCTATATTCGATGAGAAAATCCGAAAGCAAAATGTATATTTATTCACGCAAGCTTCTCGGATATTCATGAGGAGCTCGAGAAAATCGGGATTGATCATATCGATTTCATCCTCTATGATCTCGGAGTGAGCAGTGTCCACTATGATCTCGGCGATAGGGGATTCTCGACTCGTTTCGATGGACCGCTGGATATGCGATTCGATCGTACCCATGGAAAGAGTGCTACTGATCTTATCATGACTCTTTATCCCCGCGAGCTTGTACGGATATTTACCCTCTATGGTGAGGAGAAAAAGGCCTGGTTCATCGTGAATGCGATCGAGAAAGAACGAAAAGAAAATAGTATTGACACCACACAAAAACTCCTTACACTCATCGCGAACTCGAGCTACGATCCGAAATCTCCGATCCGAGTCTTCCAGGCGCTCCGTATCGCGGTGAATGAAGAGTTCTCTCATATAGAAGACTCTCTCCCTCTCGCACTTGATCTCCTGTCTCCTCGCGGATTCATCGCTGTTATCACCTTTCACTCTCTCGAAGATCGTTTGGTCAAACATGCATTTGAACCATTTCTCTCGGATGTGATCGATGATATTACCGGACAGATTCGTATTCCTGCCAAATACAAGAAGTATACCAAAAAACCTATAGAACCAACAGAAGAAGAAATAGTAAGAAATCCACGAAGTCGAAGTGCCAAAATGCGTATCCTCCAAAAAATATAATACCCTATGAACGCCAACGTCCTCGTCGCCAAAAAATGACATATCCCGTTTTTCTCAGAGCGAAAAGCAGCTCGTGAACACTATCGACTCTCGTTCACACAGACGTATATCCTAGCTATTCTCATGATCGCACTTCTCGGCGTCTACTACGTCTGGATACTCAATGAAAATGCCACCAAATGATACAATATACGATCACTCCAGGTAAAAAATAGAGAACTCTCATTCCAAGAAAATCTTCTCGATATTCGTATTGCAGAAGGACAGTCTATCGGCTCTGTGATGAACTCTTCTATCGCGACGAGTATGCAAGTTGTCGATCGTCCTTCCTTTCTCGTTATGAAAGGACAGGAGATAGCAGAGTAGTATTTATGTTTGTCATGCTGAGGGACGAAGCATCTCCTCTAGTTGGGGAAAATGAGCAGATTCTTCCTTCGTCAGAATGACAGAAATCAGATAGTTTCAGTTTATATATTATCCTTCTCTTTGTGCCTGAGACACTGAAGCGACTCATCGACATGATCCACTATCTTCCTGGAATAGGCGAGAAGACTGCGGCGAAGCTTGCCTTTTTTCTCATGAAGTCACATGCATCGTATGTGGGGAACTTCGCGAAGACCCTCTCGGATCTCCATGCGAATGTCACTGAATGCCCTCGATGCCATGGTATGATGGATATGGGAAATGAGTACTGCAAGATATGCTCTGATACCAAGCGAGATACACATATCCTCTGTCTCGTCGAAGACTATCTCGATATGCTCTCTATAGAGCGTACGGGAGTCTATCGCGGACTCTATCATGTTCTCGGTGGGACGATCTCTCCGATCGCCTGAGTCATGCCAGATAAGCTCTCCTACAAGTCGCTCTTTGCTCGTATCCTCGAAGAGAGTGCTATCGAAGAGATCATTATCGCAACCAACCCAAATATAGAAGGGGAGGCAACTGCACTCTATGCGATAGAGCATATGCCACGAGAAGTGAAGATCTCTCGTCTCTCGAAGGGGCTTCCTCATGCCGGAAGTATCGAATATGCAGATGAGATTACACTGCTTTCGGCGTTTAAGGGGAGGGGATAAAAAAATTGACATATATTGTATAAAAAATATAAATAAGAAGCTAATTGCTTATCATACGTAATCATGGATATATCTGTTATAGATTCCGAGTGAAAATTGCAAAATATTCATCATCCTGCTTTCTTTCCTATTCTGGCTTCTCGTATAGAAGATGTTCTCTCTGCAGTATCGAGTAAACCACTTGCTGAGCTCGCAGAAAAAACAAGAAATCTTGTAAAACAAGTTCTCGCTGAGATGCCACCTGAACTACTCCAAGCTATTCGTACCAATGATGAGGGTAGTGATCTGATGAAAGGCTATTATCTCTGACAACTTGAATTTGCGCAACTTCTCCTTTCTCAAATATCAGCAAGAACTGCACCTGATGAGATAGTCGAAGAAATACGAGAAGAAAAAAATCTCTCCATTTTGCGTACTATCTGAGACAGAGAATTTACTCTTGATGATATCATAGAAAACCTCTGATCTGAAGTGGATATCATTGAGTTTTCTATAAAAAAACTCATACATCTCTGAGCGGTATATTTTCGGTCAAACGGGAAAGAGGGTGTATATTTTCTCACGCCTCTTGGAAAACAGATTATAGAAAATATGAAATAAAAAATAAAATCCTCCCCATTTCTGGAGAGGATTATTTTGACCTGAGATTTTTAGAAAGCTTTCCGAATTCGGGAACATGGATTGCTTCGTCCTCGCGAGTGACGAAACGTAAGCAATGACGGGGAACTAGATACTTGCATCGAGCTTGATACCAGGACCCATAGCGTTACAGACATAGATAGATTTCGCGAATGGAGTACCACCCTTGATTCCTGATGGGCGGACAGCCTTTATCGCTGCGAGAAATGCATTGATATTCTCTTCGAGCTTCGCAGCACCGAATGAGAGCTTTCCGACGATAGAGTGGACGTTCCCTTGCTTATCGTTCTTGAACTCGAATCGTCCAGCCATGAGCTCTTTCGCGATAGCGACGAGATCATCACCGACAGTACCTGCCTTTGGATTTGGCATCATACCTTTTGGTCCGAGAACTTTCGCGACCTTACCCATCTTCTTCATCATACCAGTTGTCGCGATCGCGATATCGAAGTCGATCTTGTTCTGGAGAACTGTATCGATAAGATCTTCGTTTCCTGCGATAGTGACACCGAGAGCCTTGAGCTCTGCTTCGTTTCCGAGGTCAGTGAAGGCACCGATACGTTTCGTCTTACCAGTCCCGTTCGGGAGAGTGAGAGTTGCACGTACGAGCTGATCTGCCTGACGAGGGTCGATATTGAGATTGAAGTGGATTTCGATAGTAGGATCGAACTTTACTGTGTTCGTCCGTTCGAGGAGATCGACAGCTTCCTTTATAGAGTATGCGCGATTCTCTTCGATAAGAGCAACGGCTTGGTTGTATTTTTTTCCGTGAGTAGCCATGATAAAAATTGTGAAAAAGTAAATTGGTCCGATCGTTCTTTGTTGGCTTTCTGACCAGGAAAACTGTAGGAACTCCCACATTTCACATGTGATAGACGTGCTGGAAGTATATGATATTTTTGCGAAATGCAAGTTTTTCTATACTATGTTTGTATGCACACGCTCACTTTCTCAGGAAAAACCATCACATCTCTTACCGATATCTACGATCTTGTCATACGAGAGCTGCATCTCGATAGAGAGAATTTCGGAAAAAACCTCGATGCGCTCTTCGATATCCTTGCAGAATCATCACTGTCGAAGATTCTCATTACTGAGAATGATCTCCTAAAGTCACATCTCTCTCAGATATATAAAAATGAGCATACTGAATATGAGCTCTTTCTCGATGTGCTCACGGATCTCGAATGAGTGGAGATTATAATCAGATAATCCTTACTTCACCACTTCTCCTGGAAGTGTTCCTGTATTGCTCGGGATTGATCGCCCTGGGTATATCGTAGTATTCGCACCAAATCTGACATGGTCTCATACGATGCTTCCGAGTTTTCGTCTTCCTGTATCGGTAAGCTGTCATTTGGACATGGCTTTTATATTCTGATTATCGTGTCGCCAGTTAGTCGTGATGACTCCAGAAGCGAAGTTCACATCACTTCCTGCGATCGTATCGACGATCACAGCGTTTTGTGCGATGACAGTATGATCCATGAGATAGCAGTTTTTCACTTCTGAGAATGACCCGATCTTTCCATGGTCTCCGAGAGAAGTATTGCCTCTTACATGAGAAAAAGGTCAGATTTCTGTATTTTTTCCGAAATAACAGTTTCCTTCGATATATGTTCCTGATTTTATGATCGCACCTTCTTCGAGATAGATGTGTCACTTGATCGTCACGCCTTCTTCGACTGTTCACTTGATCACGCTTTCCGTGTAGCCTCCGATGAGCTCATCGTCTGCTTTCAGGAGATCCCATGGGTATCCGACGGTGATCCAGTGGCCCTTCGCTTCGAGGATACTATATGTCCCGTGTTCGATATAGATATGGATGAGGTCTGTGATCTCCATCTCTCCTCGTTTCGAGAGAGGGATATTGCGGAGCACCGAGAAGATAGAGCTATCGAACTTATGTATTCCTATATTTGCGAGGTTTCCAAGAGATACATCTGTCGGTTTTTCGACGATTCCTGTCGGTTTTCCATCACTGTCACGAGTGAAGATACCGAAATTCTCAGGCCTATCGACTGCCTTCACGAGAGTTGCATATCCCTGGATTCCCGTGAGCTTCAGTATATCGCTCGGATCATAGAGGTCATCTCCAGATACGACGATGAATCCTCCGTCGATCACGCGTTCGAGAGAAAGTATCGCCGCACCAGTTCCGGGAGTGTCGATCTGGTCTATATAGTGGATACGTTTCTCTTTATACGATTCACCGAAATATTCACGGAATGCCTCACTCTTGTATCCGACCACCATGAAGATATCATCGAAAAAATGAACAATGGGTTCGATATTGTGTTCGATGATGGTTTTTCCACAGATTTTGAGAAGTGGTTTTGGAGTATTATCGGTGAGGGGTCTCATACGAGATCCTTCTCAGGCAGCCATGATGACGAGATGCATAGTCGATTACGGATGAAGAATTATTCTAATATAAGAAGTAGTCTATAAAACCTCGTCAAAAAGTAAAGAAAAAATCTGCATTTCTGCAGATTAGATGGCTATGTGAGGGAGGATCATGACAGTTTTATCTTCGAGGGATTTTTTCCCTACGCGAGAATCATTCCAGAGCATATAGCGTTCCACACGATCGTGGTAGTCGGTATCGAAAGTTTTGATCGCCTGAGAGATAGCATCCGTTTCTCGTACATTCACTTCGATCGGTGTGACGAGAGTATTTTCTCGGTCAGTGACGATGAAGGTGATCTCTGCTCCAGATTTTTTACGGTAAAATGCAAAATCATGAGATTCTCCGAGTTTTCTCTCGAGTTCGAGAAATATAAAGTTCTCTATCGCTCATTGCTTCATCTGTCCCTGGTAGTGGATATCTCCGAGGATAGCTCTGAGATAGGAGAGGTGAGTGAAGTAGAGTTTTACGTGTCTTGTTGTCTCTGTAGTACTGTTATCGCCCCATGGACCTATAGCTCGTACGATCTTATGGCGCATGAGGATTTCTGTATATTTATGGACTTTTCTTCTGGAGATCCCGAGTAGCTTCGCCATACCATCAGCTTTGAAGAGATTTCCCGTATTCATAGCGAGCGTTCGGAGGTATTCATCGAAATCACGATATTCTTTTTCGAACAATTCCTGTTTCATAATTGCTCATTTTTCATCGAAATCACGAAAAATACTGGATTCATCCTCTATATGTTCTTCGTATCCGCCCGTCAGGATATATTCATCACGAAGAGTATTGAGCGTGGCGATATCACTCGATCCCGACATGATACTCGATACTTCTATAGTATGTCCTCTATACTCTGCATATTCTCGGAAACTCATCTCTGGAAGGATGAAGTTCACTACATCATCATTTTCTATACTTTCCTGAAAAGTAAAAATAACAGTACTTTCAGACAATTTTGGTTCTATAATTGTGCGAAAATATTCGAAATCAGAACCGATATTTCCTCGTATGATTACGTACTGACCATCCGGATCTACTTTATCGAGATTTTCTACATCTCTGGCCTCTATTTCCTCGCACTGTACTCCATGGAACACGCCACTTCAGGCAAGAGAACCGATAAAGTCCTCTACTTTCACGGCTTCCTCTCCAGAGACGGCGATATATCTCGCACCTGTTTCCTCTGCGAGTTCTTTGAGTTTTTCGATGTGACGAGTTCGTAGTATCATAAAAATCTACTACGATTATAGCAGGATTTTATGAAATGTGCAAATATTCAACCAAAAATCTCTGAAAAATACTCCTTTTGTCATTTCGTAGTGTAGCGGAGAACCCCCTTTTCATTTACTTAAGAGATTTTGATTGTTACTTTCTCAAACTTGATCTTGAAAGGGATCCACTCCAAGAGTTACCACAAGGGTATGATAACTTCCATACTCTGTTTCACTTCGTAAGGGGCGCCTACGGGATGACAAAACAGAAACCTAAAACTGCTTTAAGAACCGTATATCAGGATTCATGAAATATCTGAGATCTGGTATCCCGTACTTGATCATGACGAGACGATTGAGTCCGAATCCGAATGCAAATCCTGTGTAGACTTCTGGATCAAGTCCTCCTTCACGTATCACATTCGGGTGGATGAGTCCTGCTCCCATGAATTCTATCCAACCAGATCACTTACAGATTTTGCATCCATTTCCATCACAAAACGGGCAAGAGAAGTCGATCTCGACTCCTGGCTCGACGAAAGGGAAGTATCCTGGTCGCATACGGATCGAGACCTCTTTTCCGAAGATATCCGAGAGCATGGTCGTGATCGTGAACTTGAGATGTCCGATACCGATATTTTTATCTACGACGATACCCTCCACTTGGTAGAATGTGTTATCATGTGTCGCATCGACATCTTCATTTCGAAATACTCGTCCTGGGATGATCGCGCGGATCGGAGGATTTTGATTTCTCATGATGAGATTTTGCATGCATGATGTCTGTGTCGCGAGGACGTTGCCTGTTCCTTCGAGCCAGAAAGTGTCCTGCATATCTCGAGCAGGGTGATTTTTCGGTACATTTACCGCATCGAAGTTCAGATACTCAGTCGTGACTTCCATAGACTCATGCACGTCGAATCCCATTCGTCTGAATGTGTCTTCGACTTCCTGGCGCACCAGTGTGATCGGGTGAAGAGATCATTTTTCTCGCTCAAATGGAGTCGTTGTATCTTTCCACTCGCCCGAGAGTCGAGCTTCGATATTGGCTCGCTTGATCGCTTCGCGCTGATGGTCGAATGCTAGTCCGATCGTATCACGGACTTCATTGGCTCTTTTCCCGACAGATCATTTCTCTTCGTTCGAGAGATCTTTGAGTCACTTCAGTATGACGGTGAGTTCTCAGGATTTTCCGAGGATGGTATTTTTGTACTCGATAAGAGCCTCTTCTGTTGTAATATTCGGAAGAGTGGCGAGTGCGCGGGATTCGAGGGAATTGAGTTGGTCTAGCATGGAATTAGATCTTGAGTGGCATGATAAGGTGGCGATAGCTGTATTTCCCTTCGTCTTTCGGGAATCCAGTGATGATGATAGGGGAGAGGGCAGACTTATACTCCATACTCACATAGTCTTCTCGTATGACTGAGAGGGTCTCGAGGAGGTACTGAGCATTCACTCCTACGATATCCTCCTGTCCTTCGACCGATCCAGAGACAGAAATGCTCGATGCACCGACTTCCGTATCTCCAGTCGATATCTCTACTACACCTTCATGCTTAGAGCGGATTCGAGTATTATAGTTATTTTCTCGGGCGACGAGACTCGCCTGTTTCAGGCTGCTCTGGAGATCACTGCGGAGGATGACACTTTTGGTCGCCCACTCTTTCGGGAAAAATCCATCATAATCAGGAAACTTTCCTGAAAGAAGTCTCGATGAGAGTCGTACATTCCCTCGGATAGCGAGGAGCTGATTCTCGTGAAAGTAGAGCTCGATCGGAAGTTTCTCTTCTTCATCGGAGACGATACGAGCGAGCTCAGCCGCTGTCTTCTTCGGGATGATGACTGCGACCCCATCAGTGCCACTTGCTGTCGTGACGGTGAATTCTGAAAGGCGGAAACTATCTGTCGATGCGAATATGAGTTTCTCCTTCGTTGGTTTCATATAGATTCCTGCGAGGACTGGTCGTACTGCGCCGTCTGCAGTAGAGAAAAGAGTCTTTTCTATGGCGATTTTGAGATCTTTTGACTCTATCTTCAGCGGAGTTTCTGGTACGAGATTCGGGATGACGGGGAATTTCTCAGCACTCGTTCCCTTGAATTTCGTTTCACTACTGGCTGTTCTGAACTTTAGACTTCCTCATTTCTCGAGCTCGACAGTGACTTCCTTGTCCTGCACAAGAGCGATATAGGAAGTGAGGAATTTCGAAGAAATAGTAAATCGTCCTTCGACCTCGATATCTACCTTATCTTCGATGATATACTCGATCGCCATTTCGAGATTATTGCCCGTCAGGACGAGACGCTTATAGCCTGCATCGATGAGGATATTCTCGAGTATAGGAGTCAGATTATTCGCTCCAGCTGCATGAGATGCGATGTCTATGGCCTTACGGAAGATGTCGGTGTCGATACGAAAACGCATAATATTTACAATTGAGTCAATTACGAATTAGGAATAAGGTATAGAGAAAGAGAAAAAATGCAACTTTTATGAAGAGTTTTTTCTCGTCCACTTTTCATCCTTGCTTTTTCAGTATTTTCTGATATACTCTCTCTTAGTCGTCCCTACTTAATATAATACTACCATGACAGAACTCCATGAAAAGAGTGCTGGCGGTATGGTCTATAGAAAAATCTGAACGCATATCCAGGTGCTTATGCTTGCCTGGAAAAATGCGAAAAACGAGATCGAGTACGTCCTCCCGAAGTGACACATCGAGTGAGATGAAACTGCCATGCAGACAGCCCTCCGCGAAATATCGGAAGAGACTGGACTCGCAGAAAAAGATCTCGAAATCGTGAAATTCATGAACAAGATTGCCTATTCATTCATCGCCGGATATCTCGAAGGTGCCCCGATCATCCATAAAGAAGTCTCACTCTTCCTTGTCAAATACAAAGGAAAATCAGAACCTCGTCCTCGCCGTGAAGAGCGATTTGTCTGATACAAGTGGTTCACACCAGACGAGCTCAAAAATGTCTTCCTGAAACCCGATGTTGTCGGATTTCTCGAGAAAAATATCCACTTCATGTAAAAAAATCTGAAAAACGTCGAATATTTGATTTTCTCAGATTTTTCTATATCCTCTCACCATCTTAAGTAATTTTATATGGATTTTATTTATCGAAACAATACTCTCACGATCGAATCAGACAAAAAATCTATCGTCTTCCAGTCTGACTCTATCATCCTCGATGGACTCACGCTCGAGATGGCAGGTGAGTATGAGAAGTGAGGATTCCTCGCCTATGCTCACGAGCAAAATGGCAATCGTATCTATCAGCTCCGTGCTGAGGGATATAGTGTCGGATATATAGCGAATATAGTAGCCGACCTCTCTGCAGAGGAACTCGATTTCCTCGGAGATCTCGATATCCTCGTCATGCCGACAGGAAAGGTAAGTGTGCCACTTATCGAGAAGATCGAGCCACGTACGATCGTCACGTATGGTGAGACCGCTCACGAGCTCGCGACGCATATGGGACTATCTGAGCCTGCAGTACAGAAATACCGACTCAAGGAAGCAGATCTCTCAGGGGAAAGAATGGGATGTGTGGTGATGGGAGAATAATATAAGCTTATAGGTAGAAAATAAAAGAACAGGAAACTGTTCTTTTTTGACAAAAATAATTATTATATATAATTAAGAGACATTATTATATATTTATATATGCCTATACTTATTGTCCCTTCACATCACCATTCTCCGAAAAATTTAGAGAATATGGATGAGTACATTGGTCCTTATGGTAAGGGAATTAGTGTAATTAGTCCAGAAAAAGTGATTTATGAGATGAGAGAGGGTGATAGAAGACTGTGAGCTGAGGGAATTATAGTTGCTTCACAGGAAGCATTAACAAAGATTTTGGTATTACCAGAAGATGCTTTCAGATGATACGATTTTAAAACTGATACTATCAGATACTGAGTGAGGAGTAGGCAATTTCAGACTGAATATTTACCCGATGAAAAATTGTTCGATGCAAGTGAAAAAGATCAGTCCAACCCAAATAGACGATCTCTCACTAATGGTTGGACTGAAGGTTGCTCTGGGGTTTCTCTTATACAAAAGAATGATGATTATCACAGAGCAATGATTGCTCTTATGGATATAGTGGGTAAACTCCCCATTCTTCCAGTACTACAGGCGTATATATTCAATCCAAAATATTTTACGCGATTTCACGCTAAAAATATGAGAGATGAAACAATCAATCATGAGGAATTCAAAATAAAATATCCTGAAGGCGTCCTTGCATATCCGAAGAGAGTATGGCCAGAGTTTTACTCTATTGCATCATGAGAATCAATACTCAGGGTTTCTCATCATCCAAACCGCGATAATGATCCACACTATTTTGGATTTGCTACTGACCCTCGTCTCGGTGAAGTAGCTGAGGAAGATGATGTGGCTTCGATAGTTACAAAATTAAGAATTTATCTTCTTCCGCTTCTTGAAAAAGAATTAGAAAGAGAACAACAAGAATTTTATAAGAAAAATCCAGGACTAGAGAATCTTGATAGCAAGCTTAAGAGCTAACTTTTTTGGAAAATTAAATTCATTGACATGTATTTGTATTTTAATATAATACACTTATGAATAAAAATTCATTGAGTTCGGTTGAACTTCTACAGTCAAATCAGCTTACAGATCTAATTTTTAAGACTGATTTTTCAAGTATTCAATGAGTGAGCTCTTTTAATAAAAAACTTACTTTTTTATGAGGAACTAGTATAGATTTCTGATCTATATACTCACTTGTAAGTTCGGAGCTTTCTAAAATAGACATTTCCCCAAAATCTCAAGATATATCTGGTAGTGATAAAACTGAAGTAGTAGAAAAACTAGTATTAAAAATGCCTGATATTATTAATAAAGCTCAAGAAACAATGGAGGGTAACGATGAATTCCGTAAAATTATGAGAAAAAGTGAGACGGTATGAGGCTATGATTACGTAACAGAATTTTTAATTGAAGTTATTAATAAATGGTTTTTATCAAACTGAATTAATGCTCAAGTAACAGAGGATTGGGATTTTTCTATACTATCAATTACAGTAATGTGATCTCGAGATGCTCCACTTACTAAAATATGATCCGCTTTATCATTAGTAAAAGATTGATTGTATAGACTATTAAAATAACTTCCATCCAACTCGATATATTGAATAAATTCAATTAAAAAACTCCAGAGAAATTTCTTTGGAGTTTTTATTGAAGATGGGGGTTTTTCTTCCAGCCAACTGGTTTAAATGGTGTAGGATCAACAAGGGTTCTCCCGTTCGGTTTTATTTTTCTTGCTAGAATTTCATCAGTCCAATTTTGCGAATCTCTAGCTATAGTCCTTGCAATTATTCTTATCTTCTCTATATTTCCTAACATTTTTTCTGTACGAGCCGAAAATTCTTCCTGACCGAGTACAATTTCTCATGCAATTCACGCTATTCTTGCCTCAAAAGTTCAAAGCTTAGTCAGACTAGCAGCAATATCTTTTAGGCTTACATCTACTTCTGATGTAAATACTTCGGTACTCATATTTTTAAAATAGTAATTCTGAATATAACCTTATTTATAGTCCTGTCAATTTATACCTCCACCCAACTCGATATATTGAACCCACTCTGGAGCTTCGCTCGAGTGCAGTAGTCCTCGATAGAGTCCATGAAGTAGGGCGGAAGGGAAATCTGGATCTTCCCGACGAGGTAGTATGCTACGAGCATCATCGCTGCGTAGCTTGACGAGTCGAATATAGGGAGATTGATCTGATTTTTTCCGTATACTATATCTTTCTCATTTCCGAAGCAGAGGAAGAGTTCCTCCTCATCCTGGACGACGGTCGTCGCATGCTTCATCTGCTCATAGGTGAAGATGTCTCGAGCGACTTTCCGACCGAAAAGCTCGATGAACTTCACTTCGACCATCTCCCGTAGGAGGACGAATGCATCGGGAAGGACGATGAAGAAACTTTTGTATTTCTCGAATGGTATACCTCGCAGTATGGTATCGTATTCTCCACGAAGGAAACTTTCGAGTTTCGAGAGGTCGAGTGATGGATCCTCTGCGAACATGTAGCCGAAGTAGGTAGAAGTATTGTATGTGTATGGCTCACGGATCTTTGGCATGATGACGCTTCCATCTGCGACTTCTCTCCCTCGGCTTTTCTCACTCGATGAGATAAGAAATGTATTTTTCCCATGTTTCTTCGCGGCTTCGAGGATGATCGGAGCATGCTTCTCGCCACTCGCAGAGACGACGACGACATCGGTGATCGAGGGGATGTTTTCGAGTTTTTTCTCGACTTCCGCTTCGGCAGCGAAGTAGGCAGGACTATTTCGAAAGAGGATGCGTCCTGTATAATATCCGTTCCCGCTTCATACGACAAGGGGAGTACGGAACTGTGAGAGATCTATCTTCGGAAGCTCACTCTTCTCTTTATAGAGTGTGAGTGTATCCAGGACGATCTGGTCAAGAGTAGGATAGGGCATAATGGAGGAAGAGTTAGGAGTATATCATGCTAGTATAGAGAATATCCCTTTCGATGCAAAAAAACTTTTAGAGGAAAAAAGATTTGCAAAAAAAGAGGAATTTCCTATACTTCGACCGAAATTTTGTCTATGAGAAAACTCTTCCGCCTCATCCTCGTCAGCTTCTTCATGACTTTCACTTTTGGCTTCGTCGAAGGTACTGCCATGGCTATGACTACTACTCCAGAAAGTATCGCAGCTGATGTCGTAGAGCAGGCTACTCTTCAGGCTATGTCTCCTGATAATCAGATTGAGACTACTGTAGCCCATGAGTCTACCACAGAACACGAAGGTCCACATATTCCAGGACCAAAAGGTGATATCATCGAAGGATGGTCGATCGGCGGACTTCCTATTACCAATACGATTTTCTCGACTTGGATATTTATGGGAGTACTCTTCCTTCTCGTCGCTTTCATGTATACTGCTATCCGTACTGAGAAGCTCCCTCGCCTGCGAGCCTTCGGACTCGACATCGTGAATCGTATCTATATGTATGCCCGGTCTCTCATCGGTGATGATACGATCGCCAAGAACTATATCTGGCTTCTCGGTGGGCTTATCGTCGTTATATTTCTCGGAAATCTCATGGGGCTCATATTCGACTGGCTCGTCCTCATATCGAAAGACGAGTGGCTCGGTCACTACCTCCGTCCTATCTATTCTGATCTCTCGACGACACTGGTGTTCTCACTCACAGTGATACTCGTAGCACAGCTTACGGCGTTCTACCTGAAGGGGCCAGCACATCATCTTGGTCACTATCTCTTTAACTATCATGGTGATACGACTGCAGAGAAGATGGTCGGTGTATTTGTCGGATGGCTTCACTTCGTAGGTGAATTTATCCGTATCGGATCACTCTCTATGCGTCTCTTTTTGAATATATTTGTCGGTGCGATCCTCATCGGTGTCGTCGTCTATGT
The DNA here is from genome assembly GCA_964449265.1 of uncultured Candidatus Peribacteria bacterium. Lineage (GTDB taxonomy): Bacteria > Patescibacteriota > Gracilibacteria > BD1-5 > UBA2023 > JAGOMW01. The sequence goes on along the minus strand of CAYVAG010000004.1, from coordinate 24,228 downwards.
TGGTGAGCAGATCCCATCGTTTCACACAGGAGCCTTCCGTATTCTCGCGCTTCCATTTTGGTTCTTCGAGCTTCTCGTAGCATTTCTCCAGGCGTATATCTTCATGACACTTTCTTCTCTCTACATCAGAGAGTCTCTTCCAGAGAAACATCACTAAACGTTAGAAATGAAGGAGAGGCTCCTCTCTTTCTTCCTGATTTTTAGGATTGCAAATCGGATACTTCCCCTCCGTCCCAATTCTTACAGGTTTATTTTCATTAATTTTTCCCTTATGTATACAGCTTTTGCTCTCATCGGTGTTATCGGTTCTGGAGTTGGTATCGGACTTATCGGTATGGGTGCTATGCAGGCTATCGGACGCAATCCATCAGCCTCTGGTGATATCAACGCAAAGATGCTTACTGCGATCGCTCTCTGTGAAGTTCCAGGACTTCTCGCATTTGCTGCACTTTTTCTTATAAAATAGTTAATTCATGGGTTAGTGATTGGTCGGATGGTTGGAATATCAACTTTCTTCTATCCGCACCACTCTATCCTACTACTAAGCTATCCTACTAATCACTACTATGGACACACTTTTCGACCTCTCATCATTTATCATCCAGGCGATCAATTTCGCTATCGTGGCTTTCGTGCTTCGGGGTTTTATCTTCAAGCCATATATGAAGTATCTCGAAGAAGAGGCACTCAAGCGTGAAACACTCGAGAAAAAACTCGCTGAACTTCGCGCGAAAAAAGAAAAGAAAAATAAAGAGAGAAAATCATAGACAAGGCACGAGTAGATGCCAAAATGATGGGTGGTGAAATCGTGGAAAATGCACGAAAAGAATGATCAGAAATCGTCACTCGTGCCCAGAGTGATGCTGATGCTGCTCGTGCCAAAGGATTTGCACAAGTCGAACAAGAACGAAAAGCTATGAGTGAAGAGCTCAAAGGGAAAGTCCTCGATATCGCACTCAAGCTCAATGCGAAACTCTTCGATAAAAACGATGCGAATGTCGAATTTCTGAAGAAAAACGCTACCGGAGTAGAATTTTAATATCCCAAAATGACAACCATATCCCTCTCATCATATCCTCGAGAAACACTCGAACATCTTCTCAAGATGCTCAAATCCTATAAAAATGGACTCAAGCAAATAGGAAAACGAGCTGTTCTCACCGATCCGAGTGATCTCCCACCAGTTCGAGCTGTAGTAGAATACATGCCTACTATGGAAGAAAAAGATGTTACTCAGTACGCTCTCTCTTGTATACGATATGCGTTTCCATCGTATACGGGTGAAGCTCCACTTCTTCGTCCCAATGCTGAACTGAAGTGATGAGCTCGAGTATTTGTCGGAGATGATATGGTCGATGTCAGTTTCCAGAAACTCGAATCTTTCCTCAAGTAGAACCTTTCACTTTTCATTATCAATTACTCACTATCTATGTCTCACTCTGCTGTCGATATCGCACAAAACCTCATAAAAGAACTCGAACAAAAAATCGACTCTATCGATCTCTCTCCTGATCGTGTAAACTCGGGAACAGTCGTCTATCTCGGTGATGGTATTGCGAAGGTTGTATGACTTCGTAATATTGCCTACAACGAGGTTGTCGAATTTGACTCTGGAGCTCGTGGTGTCGCTATGAACCTCGAAGAGCACTATGTCGGTGTCGTGATCCTTTCAGGATTCTCGACGGTATCTGAAGGTATGATCGCTAAAGCGACGGGAAAAATCCTCGAAGTCCCGGTCGGTGACGCACTTCTCGGACGTGTCGTCGATCCTCTCGGAAATCCTATCGATGGACTCGGAGTCGTGAAGACCACTGAGTACCGCCCAGCAGAAAATGTCGCAACAGGAGTCATGAGTCGTAAGAGTGTCCATGAGCCTCTTTCTACGGGCATCAAGGCGATCGATGCACTCGTGCCAATCGGACGTGGTCAGCGAGAGCTTATCATCGGTGATCGTCAGACAGGAAAGACACAGATCGCTATCGATACGATCCTCAACCAGAAAGGGAATGGAGTGAAGTGTATCTACGTGGCTATCGGACAAAAGGATTCCAAGGTTGTCGCTATCTCTGAAGAACTCAGAAAAGCAGGCGCTATGGACTACACCATCATCGTATCTGCTGGTGCATCTTCTCCAGCTGCTATGCAATGGCTCGCTCCCTATGCTGGAGCTGCTATGGGTGAATACTTCATGTTCAAGGGTGAGCATGCGCTCATCATCTACGATGATCTCACAAAACATGCGAATGCCTACCGTGAGATGTCACTTCTCCTTCGTCGTCCACCAGGTCGTGAGGCATATCCTGGAGATGTATTCTATCTCCACTCTCGTCTTCTCGAACGCGCAGCGAAGCTCTCAGATGCACTCGGTGCTGGATCTATGACGGCTCTTCCGATCATCGAAACCCAGGGGGGTGATGTCTCTGCATATGTTCCAACCAATGTGATTTCTATCACTGACGGTCAGATATTTCTCGAATCAGGACTCTTCAACTCAGGAGTGAAACCAGCTATCAACGTGGGACTCTCTGTTTCTCGTGTGGGTGGATCTGCTCAGACAAAAGCGATGAAGAAAAATGCAGGAACTCTGAAACTCTCCCTTGCTCAGTATCGTGAACTTGAAGCATTCGCACAGTTTGCTTCAGATCTTGATCCAGACACCAAGAAGCAGCTCGAACGTGGAAAACGTATGGTCGAAATCCTCAAACAAGATATCTACTCTCCAGTATCCTTCGAGAAACAAGTCGCTATGATATTTGCAGGAAATGGTGGATACCTCGATAAGATCGACGTGAAACAACTGAAAAAATTCGAACATGATCTTTCTCTCGGGCTTGATCGTGAGGAGAAAATCCTCGCATCTATCCGTGAATCGAAAGACTTTTCTGATGAGACCAAGAAGGCACTCGGTGAATATCTTGATGAGTTCGTAAAACTTTTTGAAGAGAAGAAGAAATAATTTAGGAGTGAGGTTTAGAAAAATTATAAACCCAAATACCTAAAGACTAAGCACTACACCCTAAGATCTCTATTATGCCTTCAGGAAAAGAAATCAAATCTCGAATCAAATCAGTAAAAAATACGGGCAAGATAACCAAAGCGATGGAACTCATCTCTACGGTAAAGATGAAAAAAGCCCAAGAGGCAGTCACAAGTCTCCGTCCTTTTGCTCTGGCGACACTTTCTATACTCGGCAAGGTAGCGACTGATGATGAAGCTCTCGGGCTCTATGCTCGTACCCCCGAGTCCAAAAAAGAACTCGTCATACTCGTCGCAGCCCAAAAGTGACTCTGTGGATGATACAATACCAATGTATTCAAAAAAACAACAGAATATATCCGCGATGATAGCGATACCCCATACACCAGAGAGTATCACTATATCACTATAGGAAAACGGGCTCGAGATTTCATCCTTCGTACGGGACAGCATCTTGCTATCGATTTTTCTGATGAGATGAAAGATCCTCTCACTTCAGCAGAGTCTCGCCGCATGGTACGCGCAGTAGTCGATCTCTGGAAGACGGGTGAATATGCAAAGGTATCGATCATCTACAATCAGTATGTCTCGGCGATCTCACAGGTTCCTACCATAAAAACACTCTTTCCAGTAAACCGTGAAGATATATTCTCATTTCTCGAACGATATGCAGGAGGGAAGTATACACCAGAATCCTATGAATGAGCGTATACTATAGAGCCAGACGCAGAGACGATCGTCACTATGACTATCCCTCTTATCCTCGATGGTATCGTCCATGAGACGCTTCTCGAAGCCAAGGCATCTGAACACGCTTCTCGTATGATCGCGATGAAAAATGCGAAAGACTCAGCGAACAAGAAGGCATCAGGACTGACTCTCATCTACAATAAGACTCGACAAGCAGCTATCACGAAAGAAGTTTCTGAGATCGTGAGTGGAGTGGAGAGTATGAAAGATGCGTAAGAATGATGAATTATAAATGATAAATTCGAGAATCAACTCGAAAAAATACTCCCACTTGTATGGGGGTATTTTTGTATATAATAAGCGCATGTTCCATAATACGAAGAAAAAACAAATCATCCTGGTGCGTCATGCGAAAGCGATCGAAATCGATGATTTCAATGGTATGGACTTCGATCGCCCCCTTTCCGAACATGGCGAACAGTCTCTCGCTATCGTCGCGAAGTATCTCAGGCTCATCGGAGTGAAACCGAATCGTATCGTGGCGAGTCCATCCAAAAGAACGAGACAAACAGCAGAATGACTCCATAGTCAATATCCAGAACTGAAGGTCGAATACATAGATAAACTCTATAACGGATGATCTGTGGGTAAAAGAGATGCAGAAGCTATACACCTCGATGTCGTCACAAAAACAAAAAGAGATGCTACCATCCTCATGATTGTCTGACATAATGACGATCTCACGAATTTTGCTCAGTACCTCACGAGTGAGGGAGTTCCCTCTATGAAAAAGTGATCTGTCGCTGTCATGTCTCTTCCTGATTCTCTCGACTGGAAAGATGTGAAAAAAGGAAGTCTCTCGTTCGTCTACTATCTCACTCCACAATTTCTGAGACTCGAAGAACTGATATAAAATATGAAACTCATCGTATATACAGACTGAGGATCGCGTGGAAATCCTGGACCTTCTGGGTGTGGGATTTTCATCACGGATCATAGTCGAAAACCTCTCGAGCGCCGACACAAATATATCGGTCATGCGACCAATAATATCGCCGAATATACTGCAGCACTCCTCTGAATCACTCGTGCTATCGAGCTCGGTGCGAAAGAAATAGATCTGCGTGCTGATTCGAACCTTGTCATAGAGCAACTTGCGGGAAGATACAAGATCAAAAACCCAGAACTGAAAAAACTCGCATGAGAAATCCGAGAAAGACTCGGTGAATGGTGAGGGAAAATATCGTTCACTCATGTCTACAGAGAAGATAATACAGAAGCAGACCGCCTCTCGAATGTGGCGATGGATGAAGGGATGAAAAAAAGGATATAAAAAAGTCCGCACGAGGCGGACGAGAATCTTTTCTAGAGGATCATGAAAAGATTTTGTATCGTCGAGAAAGTAAGCATTGCTTCTTTTTCGATCGAAGAATAGGATGGCGAGCATCAGCATCCGGGGGAGAATGCGAGCTCGAGCCAGTGCCCCTGTAGAGGGTAGGGAAAGTCGGGGGAGACTTTCTCTCTTGGCGGACTACAGTACCACTTGGGATCAAAGGTTGATGATCCGAGGAGGGGTATCCTCATCCCTTCAGCGCACTCAAGGAGTGAGGATATATTATGCAAAATCTATAAAAGTCAATGTTTTGTTCTTTTTGATTTCTTTCGTGAAATCTCTATTATCTTCTCATGCTCACAAAATCAAAAATACAATACATCAAAAGTCTCCATGATAAACAGGGGAGGCGAGAGTCATGATGTTTCCTCGTCGAAGGACGGAAGGGGATAGAGGAATTTCTCTCTTCTGATTTCGAGATTATCGAAGGATTTTTTACGACTGATTTTCTCTGAGAGAAGTATTTTCCATTTCTTACGACACTTATAACTCTATGAGAACTTGATCGCATCACGACACTTTCGTCGAATAGAGATGGACTCTTAGTGGTGAAGATGAGGTCGCAGAGCACTGGATTTCTTCCTGGGCAGGAATCACAAAAATCATCCGAACTTACACTCATCCTCGATGGCATCAGTGATCCTGGAAATCTTGGAACTATCATCCGTACGGCTGACTGGTATGGTATCACACATATCATCGCATCGTCGGATAGCGTCGATTGCTATAGTCCGAAGGTGATCATGGCGACGATGGGATCATTTACGAGAGTTTCGGTTTCTTATGTAGATTTGGAAACATACTTGAGCTCGATTTCGTGAAGTACGATCTACTGAGCATACCTCGACGGAGACAATATCCATGAGAAAAATTTTCCAAAAGATCCATGCTACCTCGTCATCGGGAGCGAATCACATGGGATCAGGCCTCATCTGGAGAAATATATTACTGACAAGGTTACTATTCCGCGCTTTGGACTCGCTGAGTCACTGAACGCATGAGTCGCGACAGCGATCATCCTGGATAATATAGCCAGAGATATTTTTGTAAAAAAAGTATAATTTTCCTTTGCTTTTCTCTCTCCTTTCACTATAATCCGCCCGTTAAATTCTCATTTTCTCACACTATGGCTCATACAGGTATCATCACGAAAATCATCGGTGTCGTCATCGATGTGGAGTTCTCGGGTGGATATATCCCCGCGATCTACGAAGCACTCGAAGTTCAGGGTGCTCCGACAAAGCTCGTTCTCGAAGTCCAGCAACAGCTCGGAGACAACATCGTCCGTACGATTGCTATGAATCCTGTGGATGGGGTGAAACGCGGACTTGAGGTCGTAGCTACTGGCGCTCCCATATCTGTACCTGTCGGTGATGTTGTCCTCGGACGTATGTTCAATGTTCTCGGTGATCCTATCGATGAGATGGATGCTCCAAAATGAGGAACGAGACTTCCTATCCATCGACCTTCCCCGAAGTTCGAAGAACTCTCTACGAAGACAGAGGTATTCGAGACAGGAATCAAGGTGGTCGATCTTATCTGTCCGATGCTCAAGTGAGGAAAGGTAGGACTCTTCGGTGGTGCCGGAGTCGGTAAGACGGTCATCATGCAAGAGCTCATCCATAATATCGCTTCATGACACGGTGGATACTCTGTCGTTGCCGGAGTTGGTGAGCGTACTCGTGAAGGAAATGATCTCTATCATGAGATGAAAGATAGTGGTGTGATCGATAAGACTGCCATGGTCTTCGGTCAGATGAATGAAGCCCCAGGTCCTCGTGCTCGTGTCGCACTCACAGGACTCACGATGGCTGAGTACTTCCGTGATGTCGAAAAACGAGATGTCCTCCTCTTCGTAGACAATATCTTCCGATTTACTCAGGCAGGTTCTGAGATATCGGCACTTCTCGGACGCATCCCATCTGCAGTAGGATATCAGCCAACTCTGGCAACAGATATGGGTACACTTCAGGAACGTATCGCTTCTACAAAAAATGGATCAATCACATCCGTCCAAGCAGTATATGTACCTGCAGATGATCTCACGGATCCTGCTCCAGCCAATACATTTGCCCACCTCGACTCGACAGTAACTCTTTCTCGTCAGATTGCTGAGCTCGGTATCTATCCAGCGGTAGATCCACTCGATTCGACTTCGACTGTCCTCACTCCGAAGGTTGTCGGAGAAGAGCACTATACAGTTGCACGTGATTGTCAGAAAATCCTCCAACGCTATAAAGAACTCCAAGATATCATCGCCATCCTCGGTATGGATGAGCTCTCAGAAGATGATAAATTGACTGTTGCTCGTGCTCGTAAGATCCAGAGATTTTTCTCTCAGCCATTCTTCGTCGCTGAGCAATTCACTGGAACTCCAGGAGTCTATGCAAAACTCGATGATACGGTCCGAGGATTCAAGGCTATTATCGATGGAGAAGTGGATATGATTCCAGAGCGATTCTTTATGTATAAGGGGTCGATCGACGATGTGAAGGCAGCATTCGATGCTGAGACAGCTAAGAAATAATATATGAAACTCCAAATCACCTCCGCTTCTGGCAACATACTCATGACAGACAATTTTTCTCGTATCACTCTCATGACAGAGAGTGGAGAGATCACTGTACTTCCACACCATGAGCCCATCCTTTCAGCGATCCGTCCTGGTATCATGACGGTCGAATACCTCGATGAAGAGAAATCTATCACTACTGATTATGTCAGTGGTGGTGGAGTACTCAATATCTCTCCAGAAAGCGTCACGATCGTCGCAGATGTGATAGAAAATGGAGATCACCTCACTGACCTCGAATATATCGAATCTCAGAAAAAAGAAGCCGAAGCACTTATGAGAAACTATCGAGAAGAAAATGGTGAAAAAATCGATCCAAAACGTCTCATCGAACTGGAATATGAGCTCTTGAAGTATACGGCTATGCACCGACTCTGACAGAAGCATCACTATGAAAATACTACATGAGTACGTAGATAGGCTACTGAAAAATCCTGAGGAATTCCTCAGGATTTTTCTTGTCTTTGCTCAGTAAATCACTAAAATAAGGTTATGATCTATATTTTCTGAGCTGCATTTGATCCCCCACATGTCGGACATACGGCGATCATCCGTGCGCTCCTTCATTTTCGTGATCCCGCAGAGATCGTCCTCATGCCTTCATGAAGTCGTGATGATAAATCATACCATGTGAGCGATGAAGAGCGTATGACGATGCTCGAGATTTTTCTCTCGGAGATCGATGATACTCGAGTTGTCATCGATGATTATTTTGTCCGAGAGTGGAAAGGCGAGATGGTGACGAAGGATGTCGATCTCTACGCCCGAGAAAAATATGGGGAGGAGAGTATCCATGTATTCGGGACTGATACGATCGAGAGTATGCCAAACTGGGATAGTGAGGAGTATGCTGCGAAGGTGGTGAAGAAACTTTTTGTGCCTCGTGATTCTACTGGTTTCTGTCATCGCGAAGAATGAAGCGATCCAGAAAAACAAAAAGAAGTTCCTTATAATGACTGGATTGCTTCGTCCCTCGCAATTACAAAAGAGCAAATTCAGAAATCATGAATTGATAATTTCGAATTTTTCACTGACTCTCATATTCCTGATATCTCCTCGACAGAGATTCGTCGCATCATCCCAGAGTATGCTACGATCCATGCGAGATTCGAGGAAAATCCGAAATTTATCATCCCAGGACTTTCGAAGCGCATATCTCAGTATATATTACAAGAGAAACTCTATCTCGAAAAACCGCAGAAAAAACCAAAAATCCTCGTCCATGTGTGTTGCTGACCTGATGTCACCATGCCTATACTCGCACTTCGAGAAGACTACGATGTCATATGCTTCTGGTACGACCCGAATATCCAGCCAAAATCCGAATACGATAAGCGCTATGAAGCCTTCGTAAAAGTCTGTGAGATCGAGAATATCCCCTATATCAAGTGAGCGTATGATGTGAAAAATTTCTTCACGCGTATCAAGTGAGTCGAGTTCACCCCTGAGAGATGAGAGAAGTGTACCTACTGCTATGATATGCGTATGATGGTCTCTGCGAAGCTTGCGAAGAGATTGAAAATCCCACTCTACACATCATCACTGAATACTTCTCCAAAGAAAGACCTCGAAAAACTCTTCCACATGGGACATAAATACGCAAAAAAATACGGAGTCGAATTCCTCGATATCCCATTTCGGAAAAAATGATGATTCGAAAAATCAGTAGAGTACACGCGTGAGCATGACATCTACCGACAGAACTACTGTGGCTGTATCTACTCTATACGTGAGGGAGGGGAGAGTGAGATGAAGGGGAGAATGGTGGGGTAGAGATTTTTATATATTCTCTAGAATTTTTTCAAACATTTCTCGGATTTCTCAAAAATGATTCTCTCAGATTGGGTTATTTGCATAGTAATAAAGCTCTATGGTGGGCTTCTTTCATCAAATAACTACTTCAAGCGAGACGGAATGCGTCATTCAGAATCTAAATTTTGCTCAACCCTTATATCTATTCTGAAATTCTCATAAATCTATATTTCCAGATAAATAGTCTCTTAAATGTGGCAATTCCTCCATAAGTGACGTATCGATTTCTTCGTCAAGGTAGTCGATATCTTCATCAGGACGTTTTGCTCTATGAATTTTTTTTATTACACTTATAAGTTCATCAAGAGATCCATTGATAACTATTCTTCATATCTGCTCGTCTATGTAGTAGTTTTTTCACTCCATCTTACAAGGTTATTTTCATTAATTTAATTTAAAATTTATAAATGTCAATAATATTTATTTTTCATAAATAAATATTCTTAATTTTTAATAGCTATCATAGAATTGCCCATAGCCTTTTTTGCATACTCTGATTCCATTCTGATATGGGTTTTTCTTGGAGTCATCATGTAGAAAGTAGAGGTTTCCAAATCTTATCATTCGTAATTTCTTTCCCTATTCATGGAGGTATTTTAAACTTTTCTCTTGTGCTATCTGCTTCTCTTTCTGCCATCCTCAGACCGGTATTCTCTTCTTCGTAGATATCGATATCCCATGGTTTTCCATCAGGTCAGCACATTATGTATCTTCTTTTTACGATAGGAGTTATGAGTTGATTCATTTCAGAAAGAAGAAAATCCGCAAAGGTTACCGATATATATACGTCTTTTTCCGTATATACTTTATATCCATTCTGGATTCCGTGACGTATTTTTATCGTTATCATTCAGTGAGAGTCTCCATATTTCCTTATACGTATCTTTAAGCTATTGGAGGGCGTTATATCTGATATTATAGTATCTATAGTATCTCTATACCTTCTTACCATACGGTTATAGTAGGGAAGAGAGAGTTGTCATAGAAATTCTCCCATAATCATTTTAGCGTCTCCACTTCAGAATTGTGCCTGTATGAATCTCGTAGATTCTCATCTGAGTAATATTCAATGATCTTTTACGAGAAAACGTCTCTCGATTTCTGTCGATGAGTCTATAAGGGAATGCATGTTCCCCACTATAATTATTATTTATAATATACAAAACTTTATTTACCAATAGTAGTGAGATTCATTCTCATTTCTTTTTGCATTTTTTTCGTTCCTGTCTAAAATCTAAGAACTAATTTCTAAAACCTTCCTATGACTGATATCTACCAAAAGTCTCTCGAAATGCACAAGAAGCTCCACGGAAAGCTCCGCATGGAAGCCATCGCTCATATCGACTCACGAGATGATCTCTCATGGGCATACTCTCCGGGAGTCGCAGAACCATGCCGTGAGATCGCGAGAGACCCATCGAAGATGTATGACTATACTCTGAAGTCTCGTACTGTCGCGGTCATCTCGGATGGATCGGCGATTCTCGGACTCGGGAACCTCGGACACAGAGCTTCTATGCCAGTCATGGAAGGGAAATGTGTCCTCTTCAAGGAATTTGCAGGAGTCGATGCATTCCCGATCATCGTCGGGACGCAGGATGTGGAGGAGTTTATCAAAACCGTGAAAAATATCGCTGATGGATTCTGAGGGATCAATCTCGAAGATATCTCAGCCCCACGATGTTTCGAGATCGAGGAGCGACTGAAGGCGGAGCTCGATATCCCTGTCATGCATGATGATCAGCACGGTACGGCTATAGTAGTACTGGCAGGACTGATCAATGCTCTCAAAGTCACTGGAAAGAAAAAGGAAGATATACAGGTAGTACTCAACTGAGCAGGCGCTGCAGGAGTCGCTATCTGTAAACTTCTCCATCTCTACGGAGTACAGCACTTCATCGCTTGTGATTCGAAAGGGATCATCTCACGAAACCGCGAATGACTCGATATCTCGAAACAAAAACTTCTCGAATTTACCAATACAGGAAATATCGATGGTACTCTCGCAGATGCTATCGTAGGTGCTGACGTATTCCTCGGAGTATCTGCAGCAGGTGCACTCACCGCAGATATGGCAGGTACTATGGCGAAGGATGCGATCGTATTCGCTATGGCGAACCCGACTCCTGAGATCATGCCAGAAGTCGCGAAGGAAGCGGGTGTACGTATCATCGGTACGGGTCGATCTGACTATCCGAACCAGGTGAACAATGTCCTCGCATTTCCAGGGATTTTCGCATGAGTACTGAAATACGGGAAAAAATCGATCACCGACGAGATGAAGATCGCTGCTGCAGAGGCGCTCGCAGGATATGTGAAAAATCCAAGTGATGATAATATCCTTCCAGATGCACTCGACAAGTGAGTCGCGAGTGTAGTGGCGGAGGCGATGAAGTAGTATTGACAGCTGTAACTTTCTGGTATAATCCCTAGTATGAATGCTCCTATATCCAGACTATCCCCGATAGCCAATATCATCTCTCTCAGATCTCAGGAGATATCCACATCTCAGAGACGAGCGGAAAGATTTCGCGATGCGTGTAAACAGGCATTTTCTGCTATTCAGATGAGTGCTCTCTTTCCTGATGAAGTAAAACGTCCGCTCGAAACGCAAGAGATTCAACATTTTCATGATACTATTCTGAGTGCTGATAGCCTGGCAAGCGTACTCTGAGATATAGAATATATCCTCCCATCCCTCTCCTATTTTGCTGTTCCGAATGAGATTATTTTTGAACATATTCGTCCTCTCTACGATGGAATCATGAGAGTGCTTGACTGAATCTTAGAGATTCCCCATCCTTGGTATGGAAAACTCTATTCTCTTGAGCGTGGAGCGAGAGATTTTTTCTCTGAAGATAGTCAATCTGTCAAGAAATTCATCGCTCTTGCCCATGCCGTCATGGTAGCAAATACTGAAGGAAGATTTCTCGAAGGCGAAAATCGCAAGATAGCATTTGATACATACTACTCTATTCACAAAGCTGAAATCCATAAGGGATTTTATTATATCTATGCTATATTTCTTGATATGAAAAATCGCATCCAAAATGACATGAAACCACAAGCAGATAAGATCATAGAGGATACTTGTCGCGCACTCTCTGCGAGGCTTACGACCTAGCTCGTATCATCCGCTGGAATATAGTATCAGGAACGATAGCTCACTCTATATTTGCTACGAAAAATAGCTCACCCCCGAATGAGCAATAGTACTCTGCAAAGGCTCTATTTCAATCCTGTGAGAAGCTTCATATGAGCTCTATGCGAGGAAAATCTCTGATCTCTCGATTCAGGTCTTGTATCTTGTCGATGGCGGATTTCCCATAGAGTATTCGACTTTCTCTCTTTGGCTCCTCGTTCATATGGTGAACTCTGGCATGAGCAAGACTGAGTATCTGAGCGCAGGACTCTTCTATCACCCATGAGGGGACTTTCACATCCTCGAGAAATGGAAAATCATCAGGAATATCGAAGTACCCTACTACCTTTCCATGATTTTGAGTGTGCATCTCTGCTGCTGTGACGAAGAGAAATGGATCTCGATGCGGAAGAAACTCTGTTGGTTCTGTATGCCACACATCCCCTGGGTTGTAGTCAGGAATGATTATTTCTGAGACATTTTTTCTTGGCGTCCTTCTCTCGAGTCTGAGTACTTCTTTTCACTCCTGGTTTACTATACTCCAGTCTCGAACAGTGAGAGTATCTCATGGTCTTGCAATTCCTGAGAATATATAGCTACTCCTCGCAGGATCGTGTATATTGTTTACCGTATTGAAAAGTTCTTTTAGGAGTACTCATGGCACGATACCGAAGTGTCAGGTGACTATAGCACTATTTTCCTCGACTCGATATGTATCTGGGGTTATCTTTTCGAATACACTCGTAAGTGCTGGACTTAGAGAAAGGAGGGCTTCTGTTTTTTCTACAGTGCTAGTACGTGAACCAATGTAGTTTGTTCCAGTAGGAGTTGTGACGAGCCAATCGGTTTCTAGAGAAGACATATTATTTTACTATAAAATATATATGTCAATATATAGATATTTCTCATTCTTGCAAGACTATCTTCCAAAAAGTCTCTTGATAAGTCCTCTCTTTTCTTCTTCTGCTGGTGAAGTTCGCATGATCTCGAGGATACCGAGGACACAGATCATCATGAATCCATACTTGTACCCGTGATGCGTACTCATGAACTCATATATCTTTCCACCGAAATTCACGAGTCCGATAAGGAGGAGAAATATCGTTACCATAAGGATTCGACCATTTGCTCGTGCCCACTCGGTGAAAGTAGAGTAGTCTGTACGGAGATATTTTGTCTGAAGTACCGCGAAGCCACCGACGACGAATATGAGGAGCATCGTGAAGAGACTCGACTCTGGTATACCGAAGAGTGTGTCTGTCGTGACGGCCTTTCCGAGTCATTTCTCGAGCATCTCGAGCGCGGTGAAGAGGATGATGAAGAGTCCTACCCATTGGATCGATGGATACTTCTCCAGGAGCCTTCCGATATATCCCGATGCTACGACCATGAGTATGATCGAGACGACGAGTCCGATCATGAGGTTCACGATATTTCCATGACTGGCTCCTGCTACGGCGAGGACATTGTCGAGTGACATAGCGACATCAGCGATGATAATCGTCTTGATCGCCGCGCTATAGTTCGCCGCACTATTTCCTGTTCACTCTTCGTGATGTTCATGCGCGCGTATCTCTCTATAGAACTTCCATACTACATAGAGGAGGAGTATCGCTCCGAGGAACTCGAGTCCAGGAATCTGGAGGAGGAATACGACACCAAGGGAAAATAGGATACGGAGTACCGTGGCACCCGCTACTCACCAGAATATTGCTTTTTTCCGCATTTCTGGAGGGAGGTTTTTGGTTGCCATACCGATGAGGATAGCATTGTCCCCGCTCATGACGAGGTCGATGAGGATGATATTGAGCAGGGCAAATGCTCATGCAGAAGTAAAAAGATGGAGAAAATCGGATTCGAGAGTGGAGAAAAATTCGAACATAAAGAATGTGTAAAAAAGAATATGTTTGTATTCTCGTGAAAATATGAAAAAATGCAATATTTTTGACTCTGAAAGGGAAGAGTGGTATTCTAAGTAAAGAATGTATACTTAATAATGAAAACTATGACAAACTTCGAAACAGGATTTAAAAACTATGAACAGTCTGCATATATTCCTGAAGGAGAGTCCAATAAAGTAGGTGAGAAAGTCGGAAAACCACAAGTTGCTGATGCGGCGGATATTCACGAGAAAAAAGATGTTCCAGATATGGAAAAAAAATCAGTACAGACAGGAGAACAAGATTACAAATGATTTTCCCAGAGAGCCCAATCAGTTGAATCAGAGGCTCAGTGACATCCTGACTGGAAAGCATGAATCGAAAATCCTGAATCCGCCTCTAAACTTTCTACTGAGCTTGAAGCAGGTATGAATACTCTCGCTTAGCAATATTTAGTATTTTTAACGTATCCTCACAGTATCGAGGATATCTTTTATGATCATATCCGTCGTGATTCATTCGCTGACTGCTTCATAGGAGAGTCCGATGCGGTGACGGAGGATCTCATATGCGAGAGACTTGATATCCTCTGGCATGACGAAGTCGCGACCTTCGAGAAGTGCCCAGACACGAGCACATCGGATGAGCGCGAGTCCTGCGCGAGTAGAGGCTCAGTATTCGATATATTTTGTTGAGATTTCAGATAGTTTTCGTACATCTTGTATCTGTCAGATTTGGTCTTTTCATTCTCGCATGCGAGTCGCTTCGAGGATGCCCGAGATATAGTCGTAGATCTTCTCGTCGACTTTTATATTTATTTCGATGTATTTCTGGATTTCTATGAGTTCTGTAGGGCTGATCTTTACTATGCTAGTATTCTCTCCTGTATTCTCGTTTTTTCCTCATTTAAATATTTTTTTCTCATCTTCTGGTGATGGATAACTGATCATGATCTTCATGAGGAATCTATCAAGCTGTGCTTCTGGAAGAGGATATGTTCCCTCATGTTCGAGTGGATTCTCCGTCGCTATCACAAAAAACGGAGAGGGAAGGGGAAGGCTCTTCTCTCCGATGGTGACTTGACCTTCTTCCATAGCTTCGAGAAGGGCAGATTGTACTTTTGGTGGAGTACGATTGATCTCGTCAGCGAGGAGGATATGTGTGAAAATCGGTCACTTTCTCACTTCGAATTTGCTCGTCTGAGGGCGATAAATCTCACTTCCAGTCAGGTCAGAAGGGAGAAGATCAGGTGTGAATGATATACGCTTGAACTCATATCCGAGAACACTCGCGAGGGTCTTCACGATCTTCGTCTTTCCGAGTCCTGGGACTCAGTCGATGAGGACATGTCCACCTGCGAAAAGTGCAGTGATGAGCTTACGGATAAGGTCTTTCTGACCGATGATGGTCGTACTCATTTCGTTTTCGAGTGCGAGGATGATCTCACGAGTGGAGGTGAGGTGAGGATTCAAGATAGTGAAGAGTGAAGAATTAAGAATGAAAAATATAAAGGAAATCTATTTTTCATGAATAGAAAAAGCATATAGAAAATAGGGATTTTTGCAAAAAAGAAATCTATCTGCTAGACTATATGTGTATATGTATACACATAGAAAAAAATATACATCTGTGAGAGTATTTTTCGGTGAGATACGTGAAAATACTGCTCCAAATATCATCCTTCCTGAAAAAAAAGAATCCTCTCTCGAGAGACTCAGAAGAGAGGCTCGTGAAGCTCGAGTGCGAGTTTCTGCATACACTGCTCGAGCTATAGCAAACCTCTCAAAAACAGCGGAAGAGCGATGAATCTCTCCTAAGATGGTCGCAATCATGGGAAAAGTAGAATGACATGTACAAGCCTATACTGATAGCTCAAAATGAGCATTACAGATAGGAGCATGACAGATGGCATGAGAAAAATGAGAAAGAGTTATAAAAAAATGGAATAATCAAATTTCTCGTTCCTCGAGTACGAGACCACAATGAGAGAAAAAACCTGAATCATCTGATAAAAAAGAAATCACGCCTATTCATGACATAACCCTTGCTACAGAGAGATTATTCGATATTTCAGTGAAAAAAGAAGATGTGGAAGAAAAACTCAAAGATATAGATACTACTATCTCTCTTCAGGACAAAAAGATAGAAGAAAAGAAGCGTGATAAAACCAATAAGGCAGGTGAAATCTGGAAGAAAGTTCGTGAAAAACTCTGAAAATCACAAAAAGAAACAAAAAATACACCAGAAGAGAAAGAAAAAGAGCAGTGATATCTTCTCTGAATCCAAGCAGCTCTCGATAACAAGGGTATCTCTCTCGACCAAAAATATGCAATTATTGC
>CAYVAG010000004.1:0-7414 GCA_964449265.1 uncultured Candidatus Peribacteria bacterium | reverse complement strand
AAGCTCTCGCCATTGCAGAAAATCCCACTCCAGGCGTAGGTATAAAGTCGGTAGAATCTTCTTCAGCAGAATCGCCCCAATCTGATACCACCACATCATCTTCTGTGGAAAAGAAAGAGCCACTCTGACTTTCCGAAGAGCTTCTCCAGACGGTTGCGCTTATAAAACAAGATACATCTCTCTCTGATGATATCGCTATCCATGATCAGGAATCGGCAGTGCTCCATGAGATGGAAACGGAGAAAGCACAGTATCTTATCGCTCGAGAATCTACTCTTTCTGAATCATATCTTCTCGAAGAGGCTTCTCGAGATCTGGAGATAGAGATAGACAACCCTCCAAAATCTGAACTTACCGTTCCTGAAGAGAGTCTTACGAAAGAGATTCACCTGAGTCTCTCCGAATCTCTTTCCTGAGAAAGTTTCGATACGACGTATATTCCAAATATAGAAATCGATGAAAAAAAGGGGTACTATTTCCGAGACGAGTATGGGAATATCTGGAGTACTTGAAATACAGATAAAGAAGAGATGAAAGATCTTCTCGAATTTTATACACAGTTTTCTACTCCTCCACTCGATCATCTCCGATCTCGGGGTCATGTATTTCTCGAGTGGCTCCACCATAGGATTGGAAAAAAATGGTCACAAACTCTTGGTGGCTCTGATGCCATGAGTCCGAAAGAGATGCGAAGGTATATCTTTCTCGAACTCGCAAGAAAAGCCTACCCAGAGGACAAGGGACTCCAAGAATTTTCCCTCTCTGGACTGCGAGAAGGTAGAGATGAGACACGTTACCGTGCTATGGTAAGATCCTACTTCATGGTAGGTGGACAAGGGAAACCAGAACAAACTCTCAAAAATCTAAAAACTGGGAAAGAGCCTCTCTTGGATGAAAGTGGCTCATTTCGCATGGATGCGTTCTTATCACTTTTTTAGTTTTACATTGATCATTTCTTCACTATACTCCCGTCGTTATTGACGGATTTTTTATGGATACAAAACCATTCTCATTCTCCCTCGAAGCGACTGACTGATACGCTCGAGCAGGGAAGATCACTACGCCACATGGAGAAATCCATACACCGATATTCATGCCAGTCGGAACACGATCTGCGATCAAGTGAGCAACCGTCGATCAGATACGAGATATCGGCTCTGAGATAATGCTCGTGAATAACTACCACTCGTATCTGCGTCCTGGATGTGATGTGGTCGAGTCATTCGGCTGACTTCATACATTTATGGATGCTGATCTTCCGATTCTCACTGACTCAGGAGGATTCCAGGTATTCTCCCTCGGGCTCGGTATGCAAAATGAATGAGGGGAAAAACTTGCGAAAGTCACAGAAGAGTGAGTCCATTTTCGCTCATATCTGGATGGATCCAAGCATTTCTTCACACCAGAAAATGTCATGGATATGCAGTCAGTACTCGGAGCGGATATCATCATGGCATTCGATGAGTGTGCACCATGAGGATCACCTCATGTATATGCGAGACAGGCTATGGAGCGGACTCATCGCTGGGCAGTGAGATCCCGAGATCAGTGGACTATAAATGCGAAAATTCGCGAAGAGAAGTGACTTCATCCACAGGCTCTCTTCGGTATCGTCCAGTGAGTCGTATACGATGATCTCAGGCGTGAGTCGTGTGAATTCATAAAGTCGCTCGATCTGCCAGGAATCGCGATCGGATGACTCTCGGTCGGAGAGTCGAAAGAAGACATGTATCGTATCCTCGATGTCCTCGCGCCGATACTCCCAGTCGAGAAACCTCACTACCTCATGGGTGTCGGGACTCCAGAAGATCTCGTCGAGGGGATTGCTCGAGGGATAGACATGATGGACTGTGTCCTCCCGACGCGTATCGGTCGACATGGAGAGGCATTCTCCTCGTATGGGAACCTGAAAATCGGAGGTGAGAAATATAAATACAGTCAGGAAAAAATCGCCATGCTTCCCGAGCATGAGACGGCAGTATCGAAGCGATATGCTCTGGGTTATCTGCGTCATCTCGTGAACGTGTGAGAGGCGACGGGCGGGCTTCTCCTCTCGCTCCATAATATCGAATACCTACTCCTCCTCGCGAAAGATGCTCGTCGTCATATTCTGGAAGGGAAGTTCGAGACTTTCCGAGAGAGGTTCTGGAGCGTGTATCCGAAGAAATAAAAAAAACCCAAATTTGGGTTTTTTTTATTTCTTTTTTAATTACAGTCACATCTAACAGTTTGTAGAAGAGATTTTCCTCCCCCACAACTTCATACAGGAATATGGCTATAAGTAATGACTGTTCCAATATTTCATGGAGTACATAATTCTTCTTCTTGTACCGGAAGAGCTTCTAAGATACCACATACTGGAGTGATATTAGTCCAGTTACACACCGGTCCACATGACTGAGTATTACATGCTTGGCTCGTAGCCTGTTGACCAGTACAGGTATCGTAACTACATGTCTCAGTTCGTGTCTGCGTTCCTCCCCCACAACTCGCACTACATGCACTCCATGCCCCGTAAGTATATGGCCCAGTGGTAGGACATGACTGAGTATTACACGCCTGATTTTCTGTATTTCCACAGTTATCGGTCCGCGTCTGTGTACCTCCTCCACAACTTGCACTACATGCGCCCCATGCAGAGTATGATGTTGGTGTACATGTACATGCTCCAGGGTTACAGTTTGTATTCACCGTATCATAATAGTCACCACAACTATCATATCTATCCTGTGTTCCTCCTCAGCATGATACACTACAGCTTCCATATGTATAACTACCATTCGGCACACAACTTACTACAGGATTGGTATAGCTACACTGTGGAGAATTACTTCCTCATCCAGATCATTGGCAGATCCAGAGACGATTTTGTCCTGGAGTCGTATTATTGTTATCTGATATTTTTGTACCAGCACTACAGAAAGTTGGAGGAGTGCTACATACGCCATTGATAGGACCACCACAATTCGTAATTATCACTCAGAGATTAGCAGAAGCATTTGCCTTAAATGCTGTCCATTCTCATAGAGTTTTCGTAGGTACGTATACATTTTTCAGGGCAGGTGCAGCGATATTCTTACAGTCACTATGCACACTTACCTGTTTCGTCTGACCAGAAAGTACGAGAAATCCATCATTTTGACTTTCTCCGATAGCTACTCCCTGAGGATTAAGCCAAGGAAGATTTGCTATAACGATTTTTTTGTAGCATGATTTTTCTACACCAAATAGAGGATCTCCTCAAAATGTAGTATTATTACAACTTATTGACGTCGTTCCGTTGGGAACTGTTTTATAGGAAAACGTTCCGTTTGCTCCATATGCTAGATCTGTAGAGCCATTGAGCGTACAGGTGGCGCCCTCTACTGCACAGAGTGTATAACCCAGTGGCCCTCATGCAGCATAGAGTATGCCGACTATGATAGAGGTGAGAGAAAATACTCCAATAGTGAGGTATTTCTTATATGAACGTGTATCTGATTTTTTCATAAAAGTAGTAGGAAAATCGTGAAACAATATTTATGACCGAGAATATGAAGGTTCTACTATTTTTTTAAACTCATCACTTCAGCCTTGAGTGCCTCAATCTCTTTTTGTTGTGTCTTCACAGCCTCGATAAGAGGGGCAATGAGATTCGCATACTCTACAGACTTCACTCCCTCAGCGTTCGTATGAACGAGGTCGGGGTAGACACTTTCTACTTCCTGAGCAATGACACCCATATCTTCCTTTCCAGTCGATTTCCAGTTATATGTATAGCCATTGAGCTTGAGGATTTTTTCGAGAGATCCTTCGAGTGGGGTGATGTTTTTCTTCAAATTGCGATCAGAAGAGTAGAGGAATCCTGTGGCTTCGATGGTGCCACTTACACGAACGTTTCCTACAACATCAAGTTTATACCCTGGTGAAGCTGTACCAATTCCTACATATCATCCAGTATAAAATATACTTGGTCCTGCAGCATTTCACCACTGAGATCCGCCACCGATGCTAGAGAAATTACTGATACATGACCCTGCGAGACAAATCTGCGAACCAGTATTGATCGTAAGATTTCCTCCAATGTTTGTCGTTCCTGATACAGAGAGATTTCCATAAGCTTGGATATTTCGAGCGAAGAGATCGCCATATCCTGCCACACCAGCGAGATTGAGTCCATTTCCGATATGAGTACCCTGTGTTCCACCATCCCATCCGAGGTAAATGCCTCCGAATCATGGATTGATCTCTGCACCAAATCGAGTAGTACTATTGTAAGAGAGAGTTGTCGAAAGAGGAGAAGTTCCTATTCTTACGATACCACCCGTATATCCAATCCCACCAGTGATATCCTTCCACTGAGATCCAGAAGAAAGCGTAGAAATATACTGAGTGAGGGCCCCTGTGAATGTAGTAGTGCTTGTTCCGCCGAAAAAATTATTGGTGATATTTGATATATTTGCTTGAGAAAGACTAGAACTTGATCCAAAGAGTTGGTTATTGAGATTGGTGATCCACGTAGGAGAGAGATTCGAGTAATCGTAGTAAACAGGATTACCAGAAAGGTCGAAACCAGAGAGAGCACCACTGTTGGTGCCAAATGGACTGAAAAAACTTCCAAGAACAAGCCCTATGCTTTTACAATCAGGTTTCATATAATCAGTAGCTGGAGTACTTTTAACTCATACTGATATGTTTCCACCAGAACATGGATAGTCTGCGAGATTCATAAAATAATTCATGAACATTCCACCGTTACTAACTCATTTTGCACTATCTGGTGGGCTTTCAGGGACAGCACCGCTGTTTAGAGATCAAAATCCGAGAGTAGCGATCGTGAATGTCGCGAGAAGGTAAGAGGTACGCATAGAAGAAAAGTAAAAATATAAAGGATAGTGAGTTATTGTGTAAGTCCTGGTGGGGGATCCTGGATGAGTCGAGAGTCGTATTCTATGATTATGGAATAGTCATCGTATCAGAGTTTATCCGATCGGGTAGACGCAGATTTATCATAGGTTCGGAAATAATTCCAGTCATAGATAGCTGAATCATCTTTATTACATACTTCAATGGTATACGGACAAGAAAGAGGAGTTTTCTGCGATCCACCGATAGTATTTCGTGATATAACACTTCCATTGATATAGAGTTGGTTTGTAGGAAGAGCGTCTCTTTCTGCATCGTTTTCATTATATTTATCTATACCATCTCCAGAAAGCATAGACCCCTCAGCAACGAGAGTTGCGTAGATATTCTTTACAGTATTTTTTATATAAATATTTCCTCATTGACCTGCCTCATTTTTCATCACGATGATCGCACGGGAGGTTTTCACGCTGGTATTTTTCATGATATCATTATCGATCACGAGGTCACCACCGATGATGATGATACTCCTAAGTCTATCAGCATTTGCATCACTGAAGAGTGTGTCAGCATTATCGAATACATCGCCATTCACCTTGTATATCATAGTGTCTGTGCCTAGAATTTTTCCAGTAACATTCACTGGAATATCGATAGCTCGAGTCATGAGAGCGATATTTTTCCTGATGGTATTGAGAAGTCCTGTTACTGAAGCAGAGTTAAACTTTGCTCAGACGTTATATACGACATCGAACGTCTTATTTCCACCGATATTTCCTATGACTTTCACTTTGTTCAGGAAGTCGACATATGCCTCAGAGAAATCCAGCCATCCGAGAGTATCACTCCAAGCCAAACCAGTAAAACTCGCGAGTCCACCACCACGATAGATGAGACCGCTTGAGACATTGGTCGGATTGAAATCAATCCATCCAGCGTTGTCACTCCAACCATAAAGTTCTTGTCATGTGGCAAGTTGCCATTCAGTGATAGTAGTATCTGATGGTATACTCGTGAACTTCACATCAACATCACTCGGAGGTATCGTAGTTGGATCGTTCGTGAGCTCTACCCATCCAGCTGTTTCGAGGAACATGAGCTTTGCCTTCATGATGATAGCACTTGCATCACCTGGATCAGTATCGACACTATACGGGCTATCGATGTCTACGATGATTTTTCCAGCGTTTCCTGTAGGAGAAAAAGATCCTATCGTATGTGCTTTCCCGAATATCCCAGAAAGAAATTTCGGTGTAGCACCACTCCAAGAAGCTCATAGCGTGACTGTGCTAGCTATGAGAAGTATGGAAAGAAGTTTTGTGCGCGTATTTTTCTGCATAAAAAAGAATTACAGAACTACACTATCATATTATAAAAAGAAATGCAAATATCCGATATTTTTCGAGAAAAATCGGTTGACGAAAATTATAATATAAGCACTATTTTTTGTAGAGAAAAAAACTAATTAAAAAATTTGCTTTTTCTCTCTTCTTCTCTATAATTCCCTTGTTTTCCTCAGGGCTTTCGATTTTGTAATACTGTCCCTTGAGGAGTTTTGTGCGTATCCAGTCCTCTCTTTATCGCTTCTTGTCATGGTGCGATACGGCATGGAGATTACACAAATAATACAGTTTCAGAAACTGGATTCCTGCCTTCACCCCAAGGGTACTTCCAAGGTTCATTTCATGAACCAAGGGGCGCGCAGGAATGACAGGAACCTTAGCACTCTAAGTCTAAGTTCTAAATCCTAATTTCTCATATTACCATGGCAAAAACCAAAGAAACGAAAGTTTCTTCCGTCACACCTCAAGGGCAACATCTTGGGGAAATTTATAGTGATCAAGGAAGATATTTCTTCAATGACGATCGTACCATCCTCGAACTTCCAGGACTTATCGAAGTCCAACTCGACAGCTACAGAGACTTTCTCGAACGCCGTATCGGAAAAGCCTTCGATGAAGCATTCCCGATCGATGATTTCTCATGAGAAAAGATATCTGTCTACTATAAGAGTTATGCTCTCGAAGAGCCGAAGTACTCTGTTTCTGACTGTAAAAGAAAAAATCTCAACTACGAAGCTCCTCTGAAGGTCCGTTTCGAAATGCTCAATAAGCAGTCCGGAGAGATCAAAGAACAAGATGTCTATCTCGGAGGTATACCACTTATGACAGAGATGGGAACATTTATCGTGAATGGTATCGAACGTGTTATAGTCAACCAGGTGATTCGATCGACTGGTATGTTCTTCACTCCAGATCCGAAGGCTCCGAATATGTACAGTATGAAGATTATCCCTCACCGTGGTTCATGGTTCGAGATCGAGGTAGAGAAGAAATGAGTAGTAAACGTAAAAATCGATAAGAAGCGAAAAATCCCTATGACAGTGATCCTTCGTGCCTTTGGGTACGAGAGTGATGCCGATATACTAAACGCGTTTAAGTGAGAAGATGAGTGGATCACTCGACATGTCGCACCGACGATCGAGAAAGATAAGACAAAAAATCGTATGGAAGCGCTCTATGCTATCTATAAGCTTATTCGTCCTGGAGATCTCGGAACGGATGAACGA
>CAYVAG010000003.1:33213-73635 GCA_964449265.1 uncultured Candidatus Peribacteria bacterium | reverse complement strand
GACGAGCCTGAAGCCCCATGAACGAATCACCCATATTTCCTTCGATTTCTGCCTTTGGTGTGAGGGCTGCAACTGAGTCGACGATGATGAGGTCGACCGCTCCAGAGCGTACGAGCGCGTCGACGATCTCAAGAGCTTGCTCACCATAGTCTGGTTGTGAGACGATGAGGTTATCGATGTCGACGCCGATATTGCGAGCGTAGGCAGGATCGAGTGCGTGCTCAGCATCGACGAATGCTGCAGTCCCTCCTGCTTTCTGACACTCGGCGATCGCATGAAGTGTAAGGGTAGTCTTCCCAGATGATTCTGGTCCATATATCTCGATGATACGACCTTTTGCATATCAGCCACCGAGTGCTTCATCCAGAGCGATTGATCCAGATGATGTCATCTCGACATTCATATGTTTACGTTCTCCGAGTTTCATGACAGATCCTTGTCAGAATTGCTTCTCGATCATAGCGAGAGCGGAAGTAAGAGCGTCTTTGCGATTATCAGTCATAGGTATAGGGTATTAGTAAGTAGTATTGAAGTAAGTGGAAGCGAGATTAGATCATGAGTGATGCGAGAGCAAGAGTCATGACAAGGCAAAGGAAGTAGTTCGTGTATGTGAGAAGTGTGAGTGTCATAGTAGAGTTAAGTAAAGAGGTCTCCTGGAAATGCGCGGACAAAGATTCACTGGATCATGATGTTTCCATCAGATTCATCGAGGATGATCGGGCGATGTTTCGGATTATCTGAGTGGGGGATGAGATAGACGGAGTCACCGATTTTTTTGTATTCTTTCAGAGTGGCTTCGTCATTGATCAGTGCGACGACGATCTTTCCTGATTCTGGGAGATTGGTTCGCTTGATGAGGATGAGATCCCCACTTTCTATTCATTTCTGGTTCATAGAGTCTCACTCAGCTCGGAGGAAGAAGTATTCATCTGAAGGGGAGAGGAGCTTGGTCGAGATGGGTATTTTGGTCTCGATGTTCTCCTCGGCGAAGATGGGCATACCACAGGCGATAGCTCATATGAGGGGAATGCTCCTGACTTCGTAGCTATCAGTCTTGTACTGAGGCGATATACGTATCTGTTCGAGAGAGTCTCTGTAGAGCCAGCCTTTTGCCATGATCTGGTCGAGCATGACCGATATCGAGCGAGGAGAGGCATATCCGAGAGCTGCCTGGAGTGCACGGATCGTGAGCTTCTCTCCCTGTGAGATGAAGTCACGGACTTTCTGGAAGACGAGTTGCTCTTTGCGAGTGAGTGTTTCCATAAAAATAAAAGTTACATACAATGTATACAAAAGAGTATATATGTATACATTTTGAATGCAAATAAAAAACTCTCGACAAGAGAGAATTTAGTAAGTATATATAATCTTTCACCCCATTTCAATTATCTCTACGTAGCCTTTTCTTATCCTTTCTTTTTGTTGTTAATCTTTAGGAATATCTATAATGGCATCCCACACGTCTCGTGGCGATAAAAATATATTAAAATCTAAAATTTCTTGAGTATTTTTTCATACAGCGATTACTACGGGTAGTTTTTTAGACTGTTCATGATAGTGCGGATAAGGTAGTTCGTCTACTCGAGAAACACTACTAGCATGACCACAGAGAGTTGACTGAATAGCCAATGTGAGTACTTTTTTCTGAGAAATATTCATAGAAGTGTTTTAAGATAGTCTTTCTGGAGTTTTCTGAAAAAAATATTCTCTCGGGGAAAGATTTCACTCTTGCTGATGACGATGTACGATAAGCCATGACTCTTTCATTCTTTTCGGGAGTTCTTCTAATCTTTTCTCATATACATACGATTCCAGTGTTCCAAGTAGATTTTTCACTCAGTCTATAGCAGTGCTTGAGCAGAAATGACGTCGTACTTTCATAATAACTTTTTGTATCTCTTGTGGAAGTGGTACTGATGGTTCCGATATGAGTAAATCTATAGTCGATGTATTATAAAGACGCTTCAGTTGTTCTGATATCGGTATGCGAACGAGCCGATTTCGAGACCAAGTTAGAGTAGTTCTATCTATGAAAGGAGGTATTTTCACTATAACTAAGTCAGATGTTATTTCTTTCGATCATAATGTTCCTTCAGTCCTTCGATCGTTCCGACTGCGATACGCTTCCCATGACAGATCGGACACTCATAGAGATATTCTCTCACTTGCTTACCGATCTTCTGTGGTTCGAGGTGGATTGCATCGACCTGTTTCCAGCATTCGCGACAGAAAAATCCGATATCTCCGCGTTCGGGGTTAAAGTTGTTTTCACGCTTTTTTCCGAATGAGGGAACGTTCACGAGATCAGTGTAGGAAGTAGACATATTTCGATTATAGAGATTTTGGGGAGATTGCAACTCTACTCGAAAATACTTTCGAGAAAGCCTTTTGGTGCTTTTTTTCCTCACTGGAGCTCGAGGAGGGCAGAGTAGAGCTTCTTCTCATCGGCTGATATCTTCGTCGGGATCTCGATCACATAGTGGATGATGAGGTCTCACTTCGCTCATTTCCGATCAAGACGAGTGAGTCCTTCATTCGCAAACTTCACGATATCGTCTCATTGTGTTCATTTCTCTATCTGGAGAGTTTTCTTCCCGATGATAGGGATCTCGATATCCTTGCTCCCTCCGAGAGTCGCCTCGGCTGGAGAAATGCGCACACTATAGTGGAGAGTATAACCATCGCGCTCGAGCCCACCTTCACGATTTGGCACTGAGAACGTGATATAGAGATCACCGTTTCCATCGCGTCCCACGTGTCCTTCATTTCTCATCTTCACGCTCATACCATCCTCTATTCCCGCAGGGATCTCGATATCTTTTTTGATCGTGGTTTCCGTATATTTCTTCCCGTGACAGGTTCCACATTTCTCTGTGATCATCTCGCCCGTGCCGTCACAGCGGCTACACGCGCGAGCCTGCTCGATGACGCCAAATACGGTCCGCATCTGTTCACGAACCTGCCCCATACCGTTACACGTCGTACACTTGGTCGTCTTTCCTCACTTTCCATGACAGGTGTCACAGCTCACACGGCGCTTGTACTCGACTTTGCGACTATTGCCTCGGATCGCATCCTCGAGAGATATACTCATACGGATCTCGATATCTTCACCGATATCAGCTCTCTGTCGCCCGCCTCCACCGCCGAATCCTCCTCCGAAAAATGAAGAGAAAATATCTCCGAGATCTCCAGCATCGAACCCTCACTGAAATCCTCCAAATCCTCCTCACTGTCCATGGTTGTCCATGGTTCCATGACGATCATAGTGTGCTTTTTTCCCATCATCAGAGAGCACGGAGTAGGCCTCATTGAGCTTCTTGAACTCTGCCTCCTTGCCCTTATCTCCGCCATGACGATCAGGATGGAGTTCCATCGCCTTTTTTCGATAGGCTTTTTTTATCTCCTCGGGAGTCGCTTCACGAGAAATCTCGAGGATGCTATAATATTCGAATTGCATTATGATAAATTTTAGACAAAAATTTGTCACCCCCAAGCGTATGAGAGACAGCTCCATTCTCATCTAAGAAAAATGGATGCCTTCGTTATGCTACGGAAATGACAAAAGGAAGGTACCTCGATTAGACATGTTTCGCGATCGCAGCTTCGAGGACAGCAGTATCCTGGACACCGACGAATTTCTCTACTGGTTGTCCGTCCTTGAATACGATAATCGTCGGGATGCTCATGATGCGGAACTGACTCGGAGTCGCAGGATGACCATCGACATCATGCTTCATGACTTTCGCTTTCCCTTCGACTTTTCCTGCGAGCTCCTCGAGGCGAGGAAGCATGATCTGGCAAGGTCCACACCACTCAGCCCAGAAATCGACGAGAGTGACACCAGAGGCGATATTGGCTGCGAAATCAGCATCAGTAGAAACGAGAATAGACATAAGAAAATGAAGAATTAAGAATGAAAAATGAAGAATATCAGAAACGAATTCAAACGGAAGTATATGAAAATCTCATGGGAAAGCAAGACGAATAGTGAGAATAGTTCTCATAATAAAAATCTCCCCATCGAGGAGAGAAGGGGAGAAATGTTCGAGATTTTTTACTTTTTGCAGCTCATGCACCAGTTATACGCCTCCCAGAGAGCAGCGAGTCCGACGAGCACGTAGACGATCATCACGACTTGTGGCCATGATCCGAAGAGCATCTCTACGAGATTGTAGTTGAACGCCACGAGACCCCAATTCAAACCTCCGACGATGAGCAAGATGCGCGCGAGCATATTGACAGTAGCCATAGGGAAAAAGAAAAGGATAAACTGTGCGAGAAGCACACAGGGATTTTATGCTTTTTGCGAAATTATGCAAATCAACTTTTTCGTCAGTATCTCATCCTGTAATATGGTGTATCGTGTGCTGTTGTTATATGAAAGACGGTCTTTTGGATATTGAGAGGTATCATTTGGATTGTTGACATATCATCTGCCTGAGATTCCTTTGGTTCATCGAAAAACCTTCTCGTGGTTATATCATAGGGCCTGGAGTACGATTGCTTATATTCTGGCAGTATGGGCTTCTGCGGAAGGAGAGGGTAGGTCATTTTATAGAGTTATATCTTTCCTTTCTGTGATCATGATACTATCGTCAGGATCAGTTTTTTCGAGACGATAGGGGATATTTTTCTCATCGAGCCACGTGTAGAGATTTTCCATTTTCCCTCGGAATTTCTCTACATCGTCGATCACGATAAGAGCGTCAGAAGTCATCTTCGGAAGTGAGAGAAGGAGATAGTCGAGGTACTCTCGCTTCATCGCATCGATAAATACGAAATCAAAATGATCGTCAGGAAGACTGGGAAGTATAAACTTCGCATCGCCGAAGAGACTCGTGATATGCTCCGTCATTTCCATTTTTTCGAAATGTATCTGGGCTTCAGTATACGCATTCTCTGCGTACTCGAGCGTTGTGATATGCCAGTCAGGAAGATCTCACTCGAGAAATGCGGAAGCGAACTGGAGTGTCGAATATCCGTTCGCTGTACCTATTTCGAGGAGGTTTTTTGGACTTCTCGCTCGGATGAGCTCTTTCAGGAAGAGTGCATTGTTCTCTGAAATATTCGGGATTTTTCGCTCGAGTCAGGATTTTTTCAGTTCGAGGAGATAAGTAGTGAGATCCATGGTGAGATTGTATAGAAAAATCGTAAGCCGTAAAGGCACTAAAAATCCAACCTATATCTCACTCATGCACTGTTCTTCGATGATGGGATATAGTCAATATTTGGAGTACTAGACTTGCCAGCATAGAGTTGCCAGCCATTTTTTCCGCCATTGGTTTCTACATCGATTACTACCGTTCATCCATCGCGTCGAGCATTTGCTCAGAGGATATCTTGTATTGCTTGGTCTACAAAAGCTTTTACCTTGATATTTTGAGTATCTTTTGGTTTGGTACTTGTATTTTTGAGGGTATCTTGGACAGATGCTCTCACGCTACCATTGATGATCCCAGCGACATCTGGTTGCTGTGCTCATACGGAAGCAGCTACTGCGAGGGCTCATGTAGCGAAGAGGGAGGAGAGTTTCATAAGAGATTGGTTATGAGAGAATAAATTTATCTATTGAGTCGACTAATTTGCTTTGCTATAGAGGAGAGTTCTGTCCGTATCTCTTTGAGTCTTTTAGGATCATCCTTTAGTATACTAGGTTTTCCATTTTCCTTTAATTCTTGATCTTCTACTTCTCTCTTTGCGAGCTCTTGTTCTTTTCTTTCTTTTTCTGCTCGCTTTTCCTTTAATAATACTTTAGCCTCCCCAAGCGATATATCCTTATACGATCAGGAAGATATAGTCTCTGGTGGGTTTTTGCTCAGACAACGCTGTATATATTCGAGACGAATAATAGTTTTTTCTAGTGCTACTATTCACTCTTTATATACTTGTATAAAATTTCCTTCCTCCTCGAGGAGAGCATTTCTCCTCGTTTCGAGTTCTTCTGCCACTTTCTGATTATCTTTTTTACCCTTGACAGAAGGGAGTGGTATCTCTATTTTTTCTGGTGCAGGTTTCTTTACGAGAGCAGGTTTCTTGGTGTGGAGGGTGTCTTCGGGTATCTTCGGAGTATACTCTTGGTCTATCCTTGCTATAAGTGAGGCGACCTTCCTTCCGAATATACTCTTCCTCGGCATATATTCGATCGCTTCTAAAAATACCTTTTCGTCCTCAGTATACTCTCACTTCTCCTGTATAAAGACATCCTTAATCTTGCGTATAGTGAGTAGATCACGGGAAAGTGTATCATCTTTCTCATATTTCAGTATTCGTACTATCGTAGCGATGAGTACTGTGTCGACTTCTTTTTCTCACTTGAGCGGGACAATCTCATTATGCGTTTTTATCACTCTCGCATCGTATCATAGACTTTCGAGTATCCAAAGAGAAAGTTCTTTTGCTGAAGGGGATTTTATTTTCGATGTTTTTATGGCAGCCTGTAGTACGCCTATACTCACCTCCAACTTATATATCTTTCTTTCCAGTCTTGCCCTATTTTCTAGGTAGAGATCTTTTTTTCCCTGACCCGATGATTCCAGTCTCGCCAACTCGTGATTCGTATTATCTTTTTCTCTTTCTTGTTCGTCGAGCAAATCGAGATTTCTATAGTAAGCGCGTATCGTCTCGAGGAAAGGAATCGGTAACGTGATGATATCGGAGATAAATTCTACCAGCTCAGACTTAGCGAGAGTGATAATATCCTTATATCGTTTTACTTCGGATGATTTTAGAGCTTGTGAAAGTATGGCTGGAGTCGGCCAGGTCACTTTTGATTCTACTCTATTTCGTCTCCTATTCTGAGGAGGAAGCACGACTCGCTCTCTCGGTGCTACAGGTTTCATCTCGAGAGGTGCTAGTGGAGATTTCATCCTCGGCTGTGATCGTTTTTCTGAAACTTGAGCGAAATGAAAGAAGTGCTGTTCCTGAATCTGTGGAACAATAATATTGGTATCCTGGTAGCCACCGTGCCGCTCGAGTCCATGTTTGAACTCCAGACTCGAACCCTGTACGTCGCCATGTACGACCATGATATTTGCTCACTTAGGAAGTCTGAGTGCGCCAAGCCAGGCTCTCAGATCTTCAGCATCACCGTGACCCGAGAGGAAATTGAATTGTTTCATCCTTGCATTCACCTCGAACTCCTCTCACTCTATACGTACAAGTTTCTGTTGTCATCCTGGCTGGGATTCATTCGCCAGTGCATATCAGAGACTTCCTGGAACGAGGTATCCAGGAAAATAAAATACATTCGTCGGATCAGAAATATTATTGCGTAAGTATTCTATCACCATACCGCCATCTGCCATACCAGAAGAAGTCACGATGATTTTTGGTTTTCCATTGTCTAAGAGAAGGGTCTCTCTATTTTCCTTTGTTGCCGTTTCGTAGTGGCCATTTTTCGGGTCGATGTATGCTGCGAATTCCGCAAGAAGACTCTCTTCTTTTTTTTCGAAATTGTCGGAGAGAAGCGATCTTATACTTGCTGTCTTCGGTCCTCGTATAGTATCGTCGAGCTGCTCTGCTTGGCGTATATATGCCTGTGTATGAGCTATGGCAGCAGGAGAATCGAGAATGATGTCTATATCTTCTGGTATTTCTCAGTTCTTTTTCATCTTGATGAGCCGATAGAGGATGTTCTGTGAGCGATCCATCGCAAAAGAGGCTATCACGATCCTTCTATATTTTGCGAGATCATTTACCACTTCTTTTTTCCACTCGCTGAGTCCTTCCTCGAAATCTCCTCGTACACGATTCCCGTAGGTAGACTCTACCATGACAGTATGGATAGGAAGATTGTGTGGAGGAGTAGCTACTCCTGTCGGGTGTATATCCCACTTATATGATCCTATATCTCCTGAGAAGAGTATGTAGGTAGGTTTTTTCTTATAGGTTACACGAAAAAGTACATGGGTACTTCCGATGATATGTCAGGCGTTATAGAAACGAAATGCCAGCTGCCCAGGAACGAGATCATGCCAACCATCTTTTACAGTATGCACATCTATCGCAGAGAGTGCCGTATATACATCTTCTAGAGTATAGGGAAGTTCTTCTGGGACATTTTCTTCCATTTTCTTTTTCCAGTCTTTGTCACCAGCTGTGACTCCATATTCAGTAAGTTTTGCTTCCGCTTGTCTGAGAACCGCTTTTCTGTCTTGGATACTTCATGTCTCTGCGACTCTATTTCCATTTTTTCTAGCTACTCCCTTTCGTCATATCTTACTTTCTTGCCCTATAGCGTACTGAGCTGCTGCAAGTTCTTCCATCATTTTACGATATCCATCCTGCTTTTTCTCATGCACTCGAGCGAGGATCTTCGCGGCATCGACAAGCTGGATCTCTGCTGCCTGCCTCGTTCCTGGAGAGGCAAATACTCTCCCTTCGAAACTCTCTCATTTCTTGAATAATTTCGGAAAATCACCGATATGATCCATATGAGGATGGGTCAGTATGATAGCCGACACTCACTCTGCTACTTCGGACATATTTCTCTCAAGCTTTCCTCGTCCCTGGTATGCCCCGACATCTATAAGGATACTAACTACACTCCCTCAGATACGGATCATGAGCTTATGACAAGAAGCACTGAGATTGTGCCTGGGCTTTTCTCTATCTCTATCTTCTCAGAGTTCATCACCAATACCACCATAAGATACTATGGTGTAGCCGTCTTCTCAGAGAGATGTATTTTTTTTTGCTGTCATAAGGATGAGTGAGATTACAGATTTGGGACTATTTTTCTCTATTTTTCCATGAATTCATTCCTTCTTTTTTTGCTCGTAGTTTATCGAGATCATCTCTTATGAATAAGTACGTGATTTTTACGACGAGCTCACTTACATTGTACATATAACAATCAAGCTCTTGAGTATCTCCATCAAAGTTGTACAAAATTTCTCCATCATTTATTTCCTTTTCGAATCATTTTTTCCTCACTGTTTCGTCTTGCAATAAAAATTCATCTGAAAATATATACTGCTGTGTTTGAGCGATGAAAAGAGTTATTCTATGGAGAGTATTTCGGAGTCTTTCTTTAAATTCTCCACCCAGTCACGAATGCGGAAAGCCTCTCTCTTCCCATTCTTTAAACTTTAGGTAAGTATAACCAGAATTGTTTCATAGAGTTTTGCGAAACTCTCCATTGACGGCTATGAACGCCATGATATCAGGGAGAGTGAGTTTCCCGTATTTTCACTTGAGCTCACGACGAGAAAGAGGTATATGGAGATACTTATTCATCTGTCGTACTTGGTCGAGCTTATCACTGTAGTTTTCTCTTTTTATCTCTGATTCTCTATCATCTCCCTTGATATTCTCAGGAAGTTCCATGAGAGTGAGCTGACTCCCTATAGAAAAAGTTCTCAAGCGCTTTCCACTATTGTCAGGAGATTCTACAATATAGGGGAACCTACTGATCAGATCAGTCTTATAGCTCATATCGAACTCTTTTGTAGGAAGAAAGTGGAATCACATATGCCCTCAGCGTATCAGCTCTTCGCATACCACTACCTCTAGCGCTCTTCCTCCATGGAGTTGCCTGCGAAAATGTTGCTCTCTTTTTTCGTGAGAAATCTTCTCCCATGCTACACCACTATGAGCTCTATATGCTAACTGCGTGAATGCTCCACTTTTTGCGCCTGTTTCTATTATTCCAAATACTCTTCTTGTAGCATTGCTTGAGACCTTTCTCGCGTTATCAGGAGGTATTCGTTGTATATCTGCTATTCAAGAATGATTTTTCGCTCACTTCATGAATGGTTTATACTCAATTATTTAATTTTTACAATTTCTTTTTTCATTTTATCCACTCTTCTATATCTTCTCGGATTTCTGAGATCATATTTACATCTCGGAGATCGGCGAAGTGGAAGTCTGGTACTCCTGATTGTCTCACACCATAGACTTCCCCTGGTCATCTGAGTTCGAGGTCGATCTCAGCAAGCTCGAATCCATCACCCGTCTTTTCCATGGCCCGAAGTCTATCGGTCTTGTACTCCTTGGTCGTAAAGAGATAGCAATAGCTCTGATCATCTCCGCGACCGACTCGTCCTCGGAACTGATGGAGCTGCGAAAGTCCGAATCTCTCCGCAGCCTCGATACACATGATCGTAGCGTTGGGGTTATTCACCCCCACTTCGACGACAGAGGTCGAGGAGAGTATCTGGATCTTATTTTCGTAGAACTCTTGCATGATACGATCCTTTTCTTTTCCACTCATTTTTCCATGAATGAGGCCGATAGAGAGCTTCGGGAATACACTCGAGAGTGTCACCTGCATCTTGACGGCACTCGCGACTTCGAGCGTCTCTGACTCTTCCACCAGTGGAGATATCCAGTAGACTTGCCTACCTTGGCGTACTTCCTCTTCGACGAATCGATAGACTTCTATACGCTGATCTTCCTTGATCACTCGTGTATGGATAGGTTTACGCCCTGCTGGGTACTCATCGAGGACAGAGACATCCTGATCACCATAGATGGTGAGCGCGAGAGTACGAGGGATCGGTGTTGCAGACATGTTGAGTCTATGTGGCACGATTTTCGATCTACTACAGTACTCTTCGAGGATCTTCCTCTGCTCGACTCAGAATCGGTGTTGCTCATCGACGACGACGAATCCGAGGTTCGCGAATGCGACGGAGTCCTGTATGAGAGCGTGCGTCCCGAATATGATATCTGTCTGACCAGACTTCAGCCTCTCTCGGGCATCTTCCTTCATGCGTGGTGTGAGGGAGCCGACGAGGAGATCCGACCGTATGTTCCACTGCATGAGCCATGCTTCACTTCCAGCAAAGTGCTGACGCGCGAGTATCTCCGTCGGTGCCATGATGGCGACTTGAAGACTTATTCATGTATTTTTCCTCGAAAGGGTGATCGCATGGATCGCTGCGATGAGCGCGACGACGGTCTTTCCTGTACCCACATCTCACTGCAGGAGCCGTGCCATAGCATACGGCTCTCCCATATTCTTGAGGATTTGGAAGAGGACGATTTTTTGCTTGTTAGTGAGCGCGAAGGGAAGTCCCGCGATGATCTCCTTGACGAGATCGACATCGAGTGGGATCGTCGGTGCGAGTCCTGCAGACTCTCTCTGTGCTGTCTGCTTCTTCTCCACTCCGATGAGTTGGAACTGGAAGAGTTCACCATATCCGAGCTCGTGTTTCGCTCGATCGAAGGCCTCTATAGAAGCAGGGAAGTGGATATCGCGAATATTCGTGCTTTTTGCTCTGATTCATTTTTTCACTCGGATTGACTCTGGGATATCATCGACGATCTCGTCGAGAAATGGCTTCATATAGCTCATTTTTTCCCTGATCCATGATCCAGGTATATAGTTCACATCGGAGTATACGGGCATGATCTCCTGTCTCTTACTCGAAAAATGCTCGATCTCCGCACTCGGAAAAGAGAGACGACCGTACTCATATTTCGGTTTCCCGAAGAGAAGTACGGTATCTCATTTTTCGAATTTCGAGAGTATCATCCTCTGATTGAACCAGACCGCTTCTGCGTGCATGCCGTCGCTATCAGTTACGACTGCCTTGATGAGGAGTTTTTTGTTGCGTGTCATCTCGCTCGTGAGGAGCTCGATAGTACACTTGATGACTTGTTTCTCTGTGATATTGAGGAGAGAGAACTTCGTCATCACATCACTCTTATCTTCGTAGTCCTTTGGGTAGAGTCCGATGAAGTCCACCACTGTCTCTATCCCCGCTTCACGGAGCTTCTTGATATAGACGTCTGTAGTATGGAGAAGTGACTTCGAGAGTATCATAGAGAAATGATAGAGAAATAGCGGAAAAATGCAAAAAATAGGCAAAAAGAAAATCCCGACCGAAGTCGGGACTTTTAACGTCGCGCCCCTCAAGTTGGGGTTATGGGACGTGGCGTGCGTGACTGAGCAAATCACACTTTCGAAAACTGGACTTGCTCTGGTCTATTAGGAACCTGGCTTATGGTTGCCAGTTAGATGGACCACCTCCTTTCAACGCAGGTTAGGCAACTTTTCACCCGAGGTTTTGAATCCCGAGTTAGCGAACGCGACGGTATGACGACAATCTTCTTTGCCTCGGCTTTTTTCGCCCGGGGTGCGATGTGTTGTCACGACCGTTCCTTCGCGATAGGTTCCTGTATGCGTTGCTGGCTTTTGGTTCATGCTTATTCCCCTATATCTTCCAAGATTCTTCTCCACCAGTTGGAGCAAGGATTCTTTCGAACCTTGTCGCTTGCGCGCAAGTTATCCATGGAATTCTTGCTAATATAGCACTCTGTGTCCTGATTGTCAAATCTTTTTCATACTTTCTCCTCACTTTTCGAAATATTTGCGATTTTCTCGAAATAGATACAATAGATTTAGATTATTTTTTACTTATAAAATCATGTTTACTCTCACTCCACTTCCATATGCATCGGGTGCCCTCGAGCCACACATCTCTCGCGAGACGCTCGAGTTCCATCATGGGAAACATCTCCAGACCTACGTCGACAACTTGAACAAATTCACCCCAGGAACCGAGTTCGAAAATCTCTCACTCGAGGCGATTATCCGCAAGGCGCCCCCAGGTCCGATATTCAATAACGCAGCGCAAATCTATAACCATGACTTCTACTTCCAGTCACTCGGTGAAGTCGCACATCATATCCCATCGAAGGAACTCTACCAAGCGATCGATGCGAAATGGGGTGATCTCGATACGTTCATGGCAGAGTTCACGAAGATGGCACTCGCGAACTTCGGTTCTGGATGGACATGGCTCGTCTCGAAAGGAGATGGATCAGTCGATATCGTAAATACGTCCAATGCAGCAACTCCTCTTACGACAGAAGATACTCCACTTCTCACATGCGATGTCTGGGAACATGCCTACTATATCGACTATCGCAATGCTCGGGCAAAGTACATGGAGAATTTCTGGAAGCTCGTGAACTGGAAGACGGTGAGTGAACGATATGGAAAATAGGAATTATTTTCATATTTCAGATGAAATAAAGATCCAAGCGATACGAAATATTGCATCAGATATACAGCGTATATTGTGAGGAATTATTCTGACTAATACTCATGCGAGCGATGAAGACTGCATTGCTCAGTATGAAGATATTTTACGTCTGAACAAAAAAAAGAGTCTCATCCAGGATGTCTATCGAACCCTGCTGACAGATGAAGTGGACCATATATTTCTTCTGCGAGAGCGAAGCAAAAAATCTCTCTTATCCCTTGTGCCAAGAAGGTAATTATTTCTTCCTCACGATTGTAAGTATCTGTGTGAGAAAGAGGCTCACGAAAGCGATGATGACGAAGAGGATGATCTTCCCGATAGTATCGAGAAATATAGCTGCCACTCAGAAGAAGAGCGCAAGAAAATATACTATATTGCGAATATTCGCATGAGAGAGTCCAAGCTCCAGAAGACGGAAGTGGAGATGGTTCGTCTGATCTCACTTCATCGGATTTTTCCCCTTCAGGATGCGAAGACCGATGACATAGATGAAGTCGATGAGATAGATACCCATGACAGACATTGCTGTCGCGATTTTCCCCCCTGCGATGATCGCGAGTGTCGCGATGAAGAATGCAAGTATGATCGTCCCGGAGTCTCCCATGATACCGAGTCGCTTGATATCGAGTCTGGTGACTAGGAAGGTGATCGGGATGAGAATCACGAGAAGTATGAGGATGAATTGGCTATTTTCCTGACTCGCTTCGGTAGTATCAGTGAGATAGAGCTTGAGTGCGAGACAACCGAGTATGATGAAACTGATAAGAGAAAATCCTCCTGCGAGTCCTGGAATGCCATCAGAGAAATTGATGCTATTGAACACCAGCACATACCAAAAAACGGTGAGAAGGAGAGGTATGTAGTAGATCGTATAGAGGCTTCCCATGAGAGAAAACTGGAAAAAATAGTCATCGAGAGGAGTGACTCCACCAAAAATGTTGGATATATAACTAATCTTGATACTCGTGACCCCTATGATGACTCCCACTCCTATCTGCATGGCAAGCCTGAAGAGGGGTGGTACACTCCATCTGCTCTTTCCGATAGTATCCAGGTCATCGATGAAACTCACTATGGCGACGATACTCGCGAGTGTGAGTACGATATGGAGCTTGTGTTCGAGCGACTGACTGATATTGAACACATGAGGAATGAGTGGAGAGAGGAGGAAAAGGGTCATGATGATAGCAATCCCGATTCCATAAGGAACAGGATCTCGCCCTGTTTCTGTCTTATAGAGATGTGGTCTATCGAGGATTCATTTCGCCTTCCAGAGCTTCTCTATGAGAAAAAGTACGCTATATCCAACAAGCGATGATATGAAAACCAGAAAGATGAGAGTGAGAGTGAAGGACATATTTGAGGGCTATCTTGGTATATTTCTCCTTTTCTCTTTTTCAGCTATTTTCTCTTCCATTTCAGACTGCTTATCCCGCATATAGTTCGTGAGTTTCGAGCGCTGAAAAAAATACATATATCCGAATATTGCTATCATGAGTATGAGTACAATTTTCCCCATGTTATCTAAAATAATCTCGTATTGATCTATAAAAAATATCCCAAGAAGTATGATACTTATTGCCCAGATGATCGAACCAATCATGTTGTAGAGCCAGAAATTTTTCTCTGCCATTCATGAACTCCCAGCGATAAACGGTATGATGGAACGAGTGAGATTGTGAAACTTTCCGAGGACGATATACCAGAATCCATTTTTTTCGATCTGTCCCTCGAGTATACGGGCCTCGGTCTTTCCTATTCAGAACCAGTCTCCATATTTTGTCAGAAGCTCTTTCCCGAACCATTTCCCGATCCAGTAGCCGATGTAGTTTCCGATCATGGCTCCAGCTACAGCAGAGATGACAGTCGCCACCAGATGATCTCCTCACCAGAATCCTCCTACGAGGATCATCACATTCATCCCTGGGACGGCTGTACCGATAAGGGGAAGTGACTCGATACATGCTGAGAGAAATGCGACCAGATAGTTCCAGTTTCCGAGTACTTTCACGAGATCTCCGATCCAGGTGATCGCGACCTTGATCCACTCAGGTCGTATAAATGATATGATGATGAGAGCAAGAGTCGCGAATGTGAAAAAAATCGCGAGTCCTTTCGCGAGTCATTTGAGGAGGTATTTCAGCGTTTGCTTCATGAAATCACCTTAGCAAAAAAATTCCCTTTTGCAAAGAAAAGGAGTAGAATTTTTCTATTAGAAATTGACAGAATATAATTAACACTTAATATACAATATAAATCAAACGTAATTTATACTTCTATGACACTAAGATGAAGATCTTACATTGATCGAGATGACTTTGCGAGAGACTTTCCAGAAGAATTCGCAGAGCAAGAAAAGCAAGCGAAACAAACAATTAAATTATATATAGCTGGAGTCGCTTTTCTCGTGGCATTTATTTACTCTATTGCCTCATGAAATCTCCAAAAAGTTATTTGAATTACCATTGAAAGAGTGGATCAACTGGTGAGTGCAAAAAAATAATTTTTTTTGACAAAATTTTTCTCCCGAATATAGTCTTTCTATGCACAGACAGTTCTCACTTCTCGCCCTCCTCCTACTCGGACTTGTTTTCCGGGAGAGTTGTGGCGCGTAAGTTTCTCTTTACGATCTATGTCCCTCTCGGAAAACGATGGGGATTTATTTTCTTTATTTTTTCTTTTTATGTCAGCAGAAAAATCATATGTATCTCCAGCAGTAGATCAAGCCTTGCTTCGAGCTATGATAACGAGAGGTGAAGCTATCCCAAAGGCTCCAAATATCCAGAAGTGACCTAAAGTGAATGCTATCATCACAGATAGTACTGGGAGGATGCACGTCCTGTCACAACCAGGGAATGATGAAGGGATCAACTATATTGGTAATAGATAATTATACTCTGAGGAACCACTCAAATAATCTCCGATGATTCCCGAGATATTCTGGGTGCCACTGGACGCCATAGTATGGAAGTATCATATGCTCGATCGCTTCGACTTCATCATCATGGAGACTTCGTGCGGAGATCTTGAGCTGTTCTCCGAGTGAGTCGACGGCTTGGTGGTGGATAGAATTGATTTCTATTTCCCGAGTTTCGTATACCTCGTGGAGAAATGAGCCTTCTCAGGCACATATCCTATCTATCATCTCATATCCACGCTCGGGCTGGAAATGGTATACCTGCTCTTCGACATCTTGTTTCAGAGTACCGCCGTGCGCGATATTCAGCATCTGCATACCTTTACAGATGCCGAGGATCGGTTTCCTCGTCTCAAATACCTTTTTCATAGAAGCGAGGAGGTAGCGATCGTATTCTGGGACGACACCGCGTGCCCCATTTCTCGTGTGACCATAGAGGATTGGGTCGATATCTGGTCCTCCAGGGAATATATAGGCGTCGCATATATCGAGATAGCTCTCGAGATTCACCGTAAATGCGGGTATGACGATCGCGATACCTCATGACTCTTCGATCGCACGGATATAGTCGAAGGCAAGGTTATTGAAAAACCTGCCTGCGTATTCTCGCCTTTGTGCGAAGATGCCGATCGTACGAGCCATAAAAAAAGACAGAAGTGAGTGACTCCTGTCTTTGTAGGGATATTCCTGATTTTTGCAAGCGTTTTAGAGAAAATTCGCGAGAAGTGCGCAGACTCCGAGGATACCAACGAGATAGTAACCCACACCGATCAGGACGAGTGAGAATGGGCGGCGCTCGAAGTACCAGTGTCCGAGATCCTTGATGAAGACAAATCCCATATACATCTTTACCATGAAGAGCGTCGCAAGTGTATTCGAGAGACCGTTTTGTGTCACGAAGAGCCAGAAGGTGGTGACAGTATGTGTGACGATGAATCCCATGAATATCTGGAATATGAGCATGACCGCGAACTGACTTGCTCCAGGCATCTTCTTCGGCATAGGGAAATGCTTGACCCAGACCTTTCCGATCGGAGTGATAGGATTGTACCAGAGCCATCCGAGGACGAAAAATATCGCCGTCCCACCAGCGAGGATACCG
Organism: uncultured Candidatus Peribacteria bacterium; assembly: GCA_964449265.1. Taxonomy (GTDB): domain Bacteria; phylum Patescibacteriota; class Gracilibacteria; order BD1-5; family UBA2023; genus JAGOMW01. The sequence goes on along the minus strand of CAYVAG010000003.1, from coordinate 56,615 downwards.
AGATGTGCGAACGGAGTCATCATGAGCGCGAGAAAGTCAGCCATAGAGAAGAAGTGAAAAAATAAAAAGATACAAGAGAATTGTCTACGAAATAAGAAAAAGTGCAACAAAAAATGAATTGACGAAATAAAAAAAGATACAAGTGAGTGTATCTTTTTTATAACCTGAAGAAATTTACTTCTGAGGAGTATCCTTTCTGTGAATCTCCCTCACTACAGCATCAAACTCCTTAAACCCCTCTTCATGTGCTTTGATATAGTCTACAGGATTGTAGGAGATAGGCTGAATAGGCTTTTCTGCTAGTATCTTCTCTACTTTTTTACCGGTAGGGAGAGTAATATCATCATATACGGCTGCTATAGATAGAGCAGCGGCACCTGCGAGACTTGCAATAAGGCTTTTTGTTTTGAAATTCATAGAATGATTATATTGAATTCACGATCTTTTGCAAATGTTTATTGACTTATTATATTTTATAATTATATATACTTTATGAATAATGCTATCGAGCTCAGTCCAGAGCTTTCTCTCATAAAACATACTCCCTCGAATAATGCCTGGTTCATGGAGCATGTAAAAGTCACGGATATCTATGACGAATGGAAAGATCAGTGAGTTACTGTAGAGTGGATCCAAGAGCATTATCCATATTTTGTGAATCAAGTACTGGGGAATATGAGCAAACATCCTCGTATTGATGCTTTTAGAGAACTCTATGGAATCTATCGGACCCATTTCTACTCTATAGTGCATGATGGTATCTATATCTGAAGAATGACAGAGTACCAATACCATAAAACTTCTTCTTATAGAAATCGTCTTTGAGGTCGAGGACTCAGTATCATTCCCGCATTCCAAAATAAGTGACATGCTACCAGACTCACAGCCCTCTGGTTAGAATATTTACGCAAGGAGCGTTCGATAGAGGGAGTCTATGTGTCTTGTGACGAGGACAATGAAAAATCTCTTGCAATAGCTCGAAAATTCTGAAAAAGAGTTCCTGAGAATGACTATATATGACTTGATGGAGATAAGAAAAAAAGATTGGTATTCTATTATTCAGCTCAGCTAGGACCTTCACAAAAATAAAACCCTATTTTTTAAACATATTCCTATAGTGTTGAATTCACTATTTTTTGCAAATGTTTATTGACGAAAAGAAAATAAAATTTTTAATTGACTTTATATTTTTTTGTATATGATGTTTATCATTATAATGTAATATTTTTATTATATGTCACTACGCCTACAGGATCGCAAATTATCGGTATTCTCGGAGAGAATTCACAAACAATGACAGAAGGATCGAGTTGCTGAAGCACTAGAAAGAGTAGCAGATGCTATCGCAAGTATTGAAATGAAAGAAATGCCTGAAACACTTACTATAGCAAATCCAGTAAAAGGATGGGATGGTATTTCTGTGCCTTTGCGGGTTGATTCAGTGATTTCAGGTAGTCCCAAAGCACCCCTTCATATTCAGATGGTGTCACCACCGGAAGCAATAAAAAAACCTCAAGTTGGTGAAGACTTCATTGTACCCTCTCATAAAATCTTAGAACATATAGGTCAGACAGGGATTCGCGTGGATCTCTCTGTAAATGATAAATATAAGTATGCTATGTGGGGAGATTCAGAATTATATGGTACCTCAAAAAAATGATATCTTACTCATGCACCTACATATTTTGGTAAGAATGGAGAATGAGTCATGGTGTATCAAAACGAAACAGTTAGATGGAGCTCCCCTGAGGAACTTGCAGATATTACGACTGATCGTTTAAGATTTTTGGTCGAGTTTCTCAATACTCCTGTGCTCACTGGAACAGTTATTTCAAATAAGAAAGATGTGAGTCGGGTCGGTGTTCATAAAAACCGACCATCTGTTCGTAATGCGTATTCTCTGATTTCCACAAACAGAGTACGAAAAATAGAAGAATTCTCTCCTGAGTTTCTTCAAGAGCTTATCACTAAAACAAGCCTAGTTATAGAGGATTTTACTGAGAATAAGAGAGAAACAGATAGGGCTGAACGACAAGTAGAATCTAAGTACTACACTCAGATTATCACACGTGCTGCGAATCAACTCAAAATTCCTTGCTCTATTAATGACATTCAGGCGATAAGAAAACCGTATCGTTGGGATGATTATTTTTCTGATGAATCTAAAACGAAGTGGTGAGACCAAATCTTCTTTCGTATACTCTATGCTCGGGTAGTAGAGACTCAGTGATCACTCCCTGTTGCTACTGGTGATAATAAGGGGAATAAAATCGAAAACTTCAATATATCTGATCCTTACCACTTCCATGCACTGATGCGAGCTATACTAGTGCCGACTGTGACAGATAGTCAGATCAAACATGCTTCACGTGCTATCTGTAACTTATTCGGAATAATTCCCTATCAGTCTCAACCAAAAAGAAAGGGAGAATATAGAAAAAAAGAAGTTTCTCCTGAACGCAGGAGGAAAATCTCAGCATGAAGAAGAACAATTTAAGTAAACAAACTTATAAAAAGAGGAATTTAATTCCTCTTTTTTGTCTTCATCGGTACAGTCCTGGTGAAAAGAGATCCTATAATGTTTTATTTTGTATCTCTTCTGCGATTCTCTGGGCAAATCCTTCTACTGCTTCAGTTGATTTCTCCTGCGTCTTATAGTTCCTCACGGCGAGAGTCTGCGAATTCATCTCCTGTTCCCCGACGACGACGATATAGTTCACGTGCTCGGTCTCAGCATTTCGGATCTTCTTGCCGAGTGAATCCGATGAGTCATCGAGTTTCACACGGATACCTGCAGATCGGAGAGTCGTATAGACCTCGCTTCCATATGCATTGAACGCTTCACCTACAGGGATGATACGGACTTGCTCTGGTGCGAGCCAGAGAGGGAAGACTCCTGCGAAGTGCTCGATCATGATCCCCATGAATCTCTCGAGTGATCCTGAGATCGCACGATGGATGACGACTGGTTGCTCATCTTCTCCTTGTTCATTTTTGAACGAGAGTTTGAATCTGTTTGGCTGGTTGAAGTCACACTGGATCGTCGCGAGCTGCCACTCACGTCCGATCGCGTCCTTGAACATGAAGTCGAGCTTCGGTCCGTAGAACGCCGCCTCTCCTGGCATCGGTCGATAGTTGAGTCCATTGGCTTTTGCAGCTTCTTCGAGGGCTTTCTCAGCGATCTGCCAGACATCGTCTCCGCCGAGGTACTTCTCTGGAGTCGCGGGATCTCGTACTGAGAGTGACACCCAGTAGCCATCCATGAGTCCAAATGTCGTGTAGAATTCCTTGATGATATCGACGATCGTACCGACCTCTTCCTCGATCTGACTGATACGACAGAAGAGGTGTCCATCGTCTTGCGTGATCGCGCGCACACGAGTGAGACCCGAGAGTTGTCCTGTCTTCTCATCACGATACACCGTCGCAGGCTCGAAGTAGCGGATTGGCATGTCGCGATACGAGAACTGGTTATCTGCGTAGAGCTGCATATGGTGTGGGCAGTTCATGGGCTTCAGGAAGAAATTCTCCTTGCTCGTCCCACCGTATACTGAGAACATATCTTCGAGGTATTTTCCTGCGTGACCTGAGGTCTGATAGAGCTCCTCCTTCGCGAGGTGTGGCGTCCAGACGCGGTCGTATCCCTTATCCGCATGCAGACTCCAGAGATACTCTTCGATCGCCTTGCGCATGATCATCCCTCTCGGTTGTATGAGGGGAAGTCCAGATCCGACCATATCCGATACCGTGAAGAGCTTCATCTTCTTTCCGAGTATTCTATGATCGCGTTTCTTTGCCTCTTCCATCATGTACTCATACGCCTGGAGCTCTTCCGCCGTCTCGAATGCGAGTCCATAGATACGTGTGAGTTGCTTGTTCTTCGCATCTCCCCTCCAGTAGGCACCCGCGAGCTTATCGAGCTTGAAGCTATCCTCTGGAATCTCCGAAGTATTCGCGACATGAGGTCACTGACACATGTCGATAAATGTCGCCGTACTATTCTCACCGAGGTATGCGAAATCAGCGTACACAGGATTGTGGAACTTCCCGATATTGGCATAGAAACCTATCACCGTCTCACCCTTCTCTTCGAGCTCATCGACCATCTCGACCTTGTACACTTCACCGAGTGCCGTGAGAAATGCTCGAGCATCGGCAACCGAGAGGGTAAATGGTCGAAATTCCTGTCCTTCACGGACGATTCATTTCATCTTCTTTTCGATATCTTTGAGCTTGGCTTCTTCGAGGGTCGCATCACCGAAGTCGATATCGTAGTACCAGCCATTATCGACATCAGGTCCGATAGCGAGCTTCGCGTTGGCACCCATGACCATGCGGACAGCCTGAGCCATGATGTGTGAGAGAGAGTGGCGTTTTGTAGAGAGGGGAGACATAAGGTAGTAATTAGTAGTTAATAGGAGGATTTACGAAGGTTGGTTTATAGTCCAGATCTGGTGATATGAAAATTCCAATTGAAACTGAGGGCTCTCATTTTATATATGAAAGACAGTTTTCGTACTGATATTCAGCAGAATAAATCTTATTCATTAATTCTGTTTTTCCTCATTCAGTTCAGGCAAAAGAAATATTTATTACCTTATCACCCTCCTTGGTTACAAAGGTTTTATTGCATTCTCTTGGTAGGTATCAAGGATCTTCAAATCAAAAATTATCCCAATAGCTAATTTTTCATAAAGCCTCTCAACTCAATATATCTTTGAATGATTTCGCAGTATAATTCCCCTCTTTACTAGTCGGTTGCATGAAAGAAGATTCATCCAATTCAACAATACATGTATCTAATACTGTACTGTAAAAGGTTTTTCGGAAAGTTTCTCTAAACTGCATATTTCTTTTATACTCTTCAGTCTTTGAAAAGCATAAGGCTTTTTTTTCTACATTATTCGCCTTTTGTTCAGTAATTTGCTTTTCTAGTTCTGTGATTTTTTTATCTTTTTCACCATTCCAGTCGATCGTACACGATGAGAGCAAGACAAATGGGATGAGAAGGAGTACGAGTTTTTTCATAGGTCGAGAAGTTATTTTTTCAGGTAGATGATCTCTGGTGGAGCGATCTCAGTATTGTGCCTCTGAGCATCCTGATGGACTCGTTCGAGGAGAGTTTTTGCTTTCTCTATGTCGTCAGCCTTGAAGAGAAATATGACTTCTTCGTCGTCTTCTGCATTTTCCCAGATATGCTCGAGGTGGAGTCACTCGAGCGCATGGTGACGTGTATGCTCATGCAGCATATCTTCGACGATATCTTTCTCGAGACCGTGGAGTGTAGCGAGGACGTGAGGCATAAGAGGGAAGGTGAGAGGCTAGTGAACGGTCTCGATCGTCCTCGGCTTCCCGAGATGTGTCACCATGTACATAGACCCTATGAGGACTGCCATAGCGATGTACTGCGACAGGCTAAATACCTGATGATACACGAAGTAGTCGACGATGACGGCGATGATCGGCCACGTGAGCTCGAGGATCGCCGAGACGTGGACGGGAGTCGACTTGAGTCCGCGGTAGTAGATGTACATGGCGACGAGTCCAGTCGAACACGCGATCGCGAGGAGATAGAGCCACTCAGTAGATGTCGGTATGCGAAATCCATTTCTCCACTCAGGGATGACGAGGAGCCCAAGCCCGATGATGAGCATAGTGATACCAAATCGGAGCATCGTGATGACTTCTGGATGGTGATTTTTCAGGAGATATTTCGAGAAGTTGGTCGAGCTTCCCCACGCTGCAGCAGCACCGAGGGCGCAGAGGGCGGCGAAGATCTCCTTCTGTCCGTCTGGTGTCGTCGAGACTCCGTGTGGGAAGGTGACGAAGTAGCCTGCGACGAGCGCGAGCGCGATGAAGAGATACGACAGACGTGGTATCTTCTCATGTCCGATGATCATGGCTACTCCGATCGCGAATATCGGCTGGAACTTCTGTATGAGGATCGCGACAGAGAAGGGGATGAATCCCACCGCTCCGAGTGCTGTCGTGAAAAGAAGCGTCCCGATGACGCCCGAGAGGAGCGAGACGGTGAAGAGTGCCGTGACTTCTCGGCGGGTGAAGTATGCTCACTTATACGCTCGTACCGCGAATACGGCGATGAGGACAAATCCGATCAGGTGCTCGAAGAATATGAGCGTCGAAGGAGGGAGCCCGTAGAGTGAGCGACGCAGGAGTCCATCGACTGCCCAGAGTGCAGCTGCGATGACGATGAGAAGTGGTCAGAGTGACTTCATGGGGGATTATTTAAGAGTAGGAGATTTCCAGATAGAGATAGAGAGGAAAAATATCGCTATGATGATCGCGGTACACATCGCGCAGAGTGGACAAAATACAGAGACGATGATCTCCTGTGAGATGACATATCCATTGAAACACATACCACCGAACGCAAGTCCTGTCAGGATCTTCGCTTCTATTGCTGACTTTCGCATATAGCCAGAAAGCGCGAGCAGTGTGAGGAGTGGGTAGACGATGAGGGCGATCATCGGGAATGCTACATGGAAATCTCCGATCGAGAAGATGATCGCACGAGGATTCTCCAGAATGCCACTACAGGAGAGAGTCGAGTTTATGTCGCAGGGAAGTGACTGGAGTGCTTCTTTGTTCGCGCCGTTCCAGTACCCGTAGGCATGATACGAGAGGTAGGCTGCGTTTCCGACACCGATGAGTGCGAGGATGAGGATGATGAGATATTTGCGCATAGGAAAAATAAAAAAAGATATAAAAAATCCCCGGAGGTGACCCGAGGAAATAGTAAAACAAAAAATCCTAGAGTCAGACGAGGGAAAAAATATATGTGCTCGTACCAAGTCGTGTGACCATGAAAGTGGTTGGTAAGGATTTCTCTCAGTATATAGATTTTTCTTATTTCGCAAATATTTCTAGTCGAGTGGATCGACGAAGAAAAATATCGGAAGCAGACAGAGAAAAATACCGACGACAGAGATGAGGATGATCGGGAGGAGTTCACTCGCTTTCGGCTCTGTGAATATGAAATATCCTCAGATAACGAAGAGGGAAGTGAGTATGACGGCTGTGATGTATCTTTGTCGGGATTTCATAGAGAGAGTATATTCACCCTACTGAGAAATCAAGTGCACCATAAAAAAACCGCCTAGCGAGAGGCGGTCGATCGAGGATATCATGCTCCATCTTCTACAATATTTTTTGGTATTATATATTCTTCTGGAACCGAATTTACGAAGGTAACAAGTTTTTCTAGATCTCATCGTGGTTTTTCTCAAAATACTGATAACATAGATTCAAAAGGAGCAATAGGCACATTCTGTGATACAAGTCTTTCTGAAAAATATAAGTCTGGTCAGCCGTAAGTTCACGTAAATCAACGATCAGCTACTTTAGCCTTACATTCTTTTAAGAGAGATATTCTCGCCTCACATACTCACCTTTCTACTATCAGAGCACGTGCTAGTTGTTCTATAAATTTGTGATGTTTCTTTGGGATATTTATAGAGACATTTTTTTCTCAGATTGATATATTTATGTTTTGCTCGTTTGATGTCGCTATTATTTTTCCATCCAGTGCATTCTTCACTTTAAAATACTCTGGAGTACTTTGTCGTCCAGATAATTGTGCTAGTATTTCCGCATTGTTTGGGGGAGTCATAATCTTTTATTTTAAGCTGCAAGCCTGGTTTCACGATAGAAACTATCATTTACTGCTGATTGTATAGTCTGTACGGAAGGCGGAACACTGACTACCGTAGCTTGATCTCACGTATGTCCGATCACGAGTTTATGAGAAGCTTGGTGATGGCTTACAGTTTTTCCCACGAGATTGTCTGGTTTTGTTCCGAATAGATTGATAGCCAGAAAGTTTCCATTTTCAAACCCAATAGCTTTAGCAATACTTTCCCAAGTATCTCCAGGACGGACGACATAGAGCTTGGGTTTCTCGAGAATTCCAGATATAGCCGTAGCGATTTTATTTTTTCTGGCAACAGGTGCTTCGACTTTGTTATCGAGCTTATCCATAGAACGAAGAGATTCCATAGGAAGAAAAGTGAGAAGATAGAAGGGGTGAGAAAAGCGCTTTCTCGAAGTGACCAAATCACTATATCCCAATTTTTCTTACATTGCAAATTTTCGCTCACTTTTTTTCGAAAAATCTTTGCATTTTTTTCACATTTGGTTAGACTTTACTTCGTCTGCTCATCCTGATGAGGTCTCGTGGCGGAGACGGAGGGAGAGGAGATCGATAAAGTGTCCTGAAAAATCAGGGAACTTGGGTGGAACCGTCCGAAATAATAAAATTATAGGACCCCAAGAAAGTAAAATCTTTTTTGTGGGTCTTTTTTGTTTCTTCACTTTTTCTTCTATGTCACTCGAAATGTCTACACTCGTCACCTTCGCGAAAACCAAAGGCTTCGTCTACCAGGGATCTGAGATCTACGGTGGTCTCGCTAACTCATGGGACTACGGTCCACTCGGCGCACTTCTCAAGGAAAATATCAAAAATCTCTGGATCCGAGAATTCGTCCAGAAGCGAAAAGATATGGTTCTCCTCGATGCTGCGATCATGATGAACCCACAGACGTGGGTGGCATCGGGTCATGTTGGGTCATTCTCCGATCCTCTCATGGAGTGTCGCGAATGTAATACTCGTCATCGCGCAGATAAGCTTATCGAAGAGGCGCTTGAGAAAGATGCCAATTTCCCAGTACCAAATAATTGGGCGGGAGATAAGACGGCATTAGAAGACTTAAATGACTATGTTGCAAAATCACCACTTGCGTGTCCAAATTGCGGATCTAAAAAATGGTGAGAGGTAAAGAGATTTAATCTCATGCTTTCGACTCATCAGGGAACAACCGAAGATGCGAGTGCTCTCGTTTATCTCCGTCCTGAGACGGCTCAGGGAATATTCGTGAATTTCCCGAATATCGCACGCTCTTCTCGTAAAAAAATCCCATTTGGTGTAGCTCAGTGCGGAAAGGCATTTCGAAACGAGATCACTCCGAAAAATTTCATCTTCCGTACTCGAGAATTCGAGCAAATCGAGATCGAGTATTTCTGTAAACCTGGAACCGATGAGGCGCTCTTCGAGACCTGGCTCACCGATGAAGATAAGTTTTTTAAGGAGACTCTCGGGTTCAAATGAGAGAAAGTCCGATTCGTAGAAATTCCAGCTGAGGGACTTCCTCACTATTCTCGTCGGGCAGGGGATTTCGAGTACCTCTTTCCCTTCGGTTGGGGAGAGATCTCTACGCTCGCCAATCGTACTGACTACGATCTGAAGGCGCATATGGAGCACTCGAAGCAGGATCTCTCGTATTTCGATCCATTCGATAATACGAAATACGTCCCCTATGTCATCGAGCCGTCTATTGGACTCTCTCGTCTCACTCTTGCTGCGATGTGTGATGCCTATGATGAAGTTCCAGGAGAAGAGGGGACGTCGAAGGTGATTATGCGATTTGCTCCACAGGTCGCTCCGATCAAGGTGGGAGTATTCCCGCTCGTGAAGAAATTCTCTGAGCAGGCAAGTGCTCTCTATGATCTCCTCTCGACTCACTTCATCTGTGAGTATGACGAGGCAGGAACTATCGGAAAGCGCTATCAGCGAGCGGATGAGATCGGGATTCCCTACTCGATCTGTGTCGAGCCTGAGAACTACGATCAGGGACAGGTGACTGTCCGTGATCGGGACACGGGAGTGCAGGAGGTGGTGAAGATAGATGAATTGGTCGAGTGGTTTAGAGGGAAGGGCTGCTAATATTTATCACTATACCTATGCTTTCATCATTTATCGATACTGTTCTCTGAATTTTCTCACAGATGGGATATCTCGGGATTTTCATCATGATGACGATCGAGTCGAGCTTCATCCCATTCCCTTCGGAAGTCGCCATGATCCCAGCGTGAGCCCTCATCGAGCGAGGCGAGATGGCATTTCTCATGGTACTTCTCGCAGGTACGGGAGGAGCATATCTCGGCTCAGTGATCAACTATATACTCGGCTACTATCTCGGCTGACCACTCGTGAAAAAATTTCTCACGAAATATGGGAAATATATCTTTTTGAGCATGTCTCACTATGAACAGGCAGAGAAATTTTTCCGTGAAAAATGAGCGATTACGACTTTTGTTGGTCGTTTTATCCCTGCAGTTCGACAGCTTATTTCTATACCCGCGGGAGTATTTCGGATGAACTTTATCACATTCTCTATATTTACTATCCTCGGTGCTGGTATATGGAATATCGTCCTCATCACCATAGGATACTATGCATCGGATAGGCAAGACCAGATACTTCTCTATTTTAAAGAGATAGTTTTCTGACTCCTTTTCATCCTCGCACTCTATCTCGGATATCAACACTATAAAAAAAGAAAATAATCTATGAAAACACTGATTTTCATCCATGGTGCGGACTCTTTTTCTGATGAATCTGCATATCTGGAGTTTCTCGAGAAGTCCTATATCCCTCGTCAACTCTCTCCTTGGGAAGATATCGAAAAATCTGATTATCGTAAAAACATAGCTCGTAGGTGGGTAGAAAATGGATGAAAAGTCTACTATCCGACGATGCCAAATAAGCAAAATGCTCGTTATCGAGACTGGAAGATGGTATTCGAATCGATTCTCTGAGAACTACATACTGATGACGATATCACTCTTGTCGGAACATCTCTCTGATGATGCTTTCTCTTGAAGTATTTTTCTGAGAAGACTCTCCTTTTTTCAAAAAAATATATATCACAAATTCACCTCATAGCAGCTTGTCTCTCAGAATGAGATTTCATAGCGCCTGAGGACTATAATGTCCTGAAAAATCTATGAAATAGAGTTCACATATGGCATGCAGAGGATGATAGAGTTGTACCATTTGCTACCGCGAAATTTCTCGAGAATACTTTACCATGAGCTCAGACTCACTTTTTCGCGAGCGATCGAGGATACGGACACTTTCATAGAGTCGAGAAGATTCCAGAATTCGAATGAGTAGTATTCAGCAATTAAAAACTCCCCAATATTTGGGGAGTTTTTCTTATTTTGTGGAAGTCTTTTTTGGCGTCGTTGGTGTCGATTGTGGTACTGGGACGATCTCTTCCCCTGGAAGGAGATTTTTCACTTGATCCATGAGACTCTTTTTGTTCTCCTCCATGATAGACTCTGCCTGCTCCATGATCATTGGCTTCACATAGTTCATGACGGGAGTCATGATAGCACTCGGATTGGTCAAGACGAGGTAAGCGAGTCCAGCGATGATGAGCCACTTAAGAAATTTATAGAAGATATGTCTCTTCCTACGTGATTCTTGCTCCTTGAGCGTCTCGTAGATGTAGGTGAGCTTTTGCTCGTTGTTGGGTTCTTGAAGCATATCTTTTAAGCATTAGGTTCTCGATCAAGCATTCGAGAGAGCATAGGAAAGTACAAGCACTATGGGGTAGTGGTTTCGATAGGAACTGGACTCGAGGTCTCGATGTAGACGAGTACACCAGTACCGACGATCGAAGCGATAAGCGTGATGACGATAAAAATATTGATGATTTTTCGCATAGAGAAAGGTATTAGTTTCTAGGAGGAGTCAGGACTCCAGTGTCCTCATAGGGAGCGTTTTCCGTATTTGGAGTGAGTGCACTGATCTCGTCAGTGAGGGTCTTGAGTGGCGTGACAGGTGAAGGAATAGTGATATCTCCACTCCATGGTGATCTCTTTCCTGTGATATCTATCTCTGCGTGTGTCGTATACTCTGGATCTTCGGGATTGGCGATATCTACAGCGAGCATGAATTGTTCCTTATTGAGCTTTAGTGCTACATTCGCGTCGACGATAGGAGTATTTCCTGATTTGAGAGAAAGCGGGCCTTTCAGTGTACTATCGCCCGTATTTTTGAGATCGAGGAGGAGACTTGATCCTGCCATAGCTCCAGTGATTTTTAGTTCTGTGAGACCTGTTGTTTCGAGCTTTCCTTTCCAGATGATATTTCCGATTCATGCATTGAGCTTCCCTTCAAATGAGCGGTCTTCGTTGTTTACATGTTCGAGTGTGATCGTGAGTCCCTGACTTGGCGCCTCGAAGGTTGCATCGATACGGGTGAGCTTTCCTCATTTTTTCGAGAACTTTGCATCGAGTTTTGCGAATTCCTCTGTTCCTTCTTTTGCGAGGATCTTCATGCTATTCATATCCGTACCTTTCTCGTAGACGAGATTCATACTTCCGACGTCACCAGAGATATCGAGAGAGATTCATTTTTCACTTTCCTCTGCTACTACGCGTACAGTCATACCACTTCCTGAGAGTTCACTTACTGTTCCATTCCATTTTGCGATTTTTGGATTTTTTGGGTCAAGTGACATTTTTCCCTTTGCTTCGATCTTCGCGAGATCATCTTGCATCGACTTCACGTCAGCTTCGGGCATATCTTTTCCTGTTGCTTTTTTCGTGAAGTCTTTCATGAGGGCGATAAGATTCTCCTTATGAAGTGTGACTTCGTAGGAGTGAAGTGACCCCTCCATTCCTAGATCTTGTGTCTCTTTCCAGAGCGGATATCGTACGAGATAGTCCTCTATATCACCCAAGGAGAGACTCGAGAGTTTCTGGGCAATCTGATTTTCTTCGATTGCGCCCTCTTCACCCATCATCTCTGACTGAGTCATAGAGAGCCATTTTTTCTCGTACTTCTTCACGACTGTCGCCATCTCTGGAGTCATGAGTGACAGAACATCGAGATCAGTATAGTTCATGAAAAAGTCCCCTCACTTTGTGATGATATCTATCTGTTTCGCGGTGAGTTTTCCAGAACCCATGAACATAGTATAGTCTGCTACGAGATTCGTCAGTGAGTTCTCGCTATCTCATCCATCTGCCTTTGCAGTATAGTCAGTCGAAAGTGTTCCACTGAAGAGCCCAGGCATCGATAGAGCTCCTCGGATCATACCATCGATCTTATAGGACTCCATATAGCCCATATCCTTCGCCAGTTCACGTATCGATGATACACTCTCTTTCACACGCGCGGTGTACATACTAGTGAAGTCTGTCGGAGATGATCCCATGAGACTACAGCTGGCTATCAGAGGGAGGAGAAGGAGAAGTGAAAGTTTTCTATACATAAAAAATGAGGTAAAAATACCCGATTAGTATAGAAAAAAAATAGGGGAATGCAACATTTTCCGATAGAAGCCTATATATCTGATCTTGAAAATTCTGGACCAGAAAAATGCTCTCCTGGTATATTTCTAGTCAGTCTACTATCTTCCTCTTGAATAACTCACTCATATGGAGACACGATTTCTTTGTATGGAAGCTCTGGTATCTTCTTCAGGATTTCTTTCCAGCGGATATTTTCTCCAAGTTTCTCATAGAAGACACCTCTGGATGTGACATAAAAGCATGAATCAAAGAATTCATTTTTCTTACGAATCACGAGCTCCTGTATTTTGTGTCGAATTGTTTCGATCAGTTCGATAGTTTCGATTTTTTGTGTGAGTTCTTTTCATTTGAGTTCTTTTCAGAACTCTTCTTTTGGCTCTGTTAGATTTCTCAGTTGCCCTTCGAGTTGCGTGAGCTGTCCTTCCAGATCATCCACACTGATACTTCAGAGATATTCTATATATCAGAATCGCAAGAGTGCACGAAGGTCCTCTGTTTCAAATTGAAGTAGCTTTTTTTCGGTGCAATCATGAATTCCTATAAGTTCCATAGTATCGATGTTATCACATTCCACGAAAAATCGCAACTCTTCGCTTCATATTGATTTTTTCATTTTTTTCTCTATTCTCTAGTCACTATCCCTAATCTGTATCTATGGCAAATATCGACCATGCACCGAGCAAATACATGCTCAATCTCCTCCATGTCCTTCCTGCATTTGCAGACGAATCGAAACTCAGACTCCACGCTCTCGTGGAGATCAACTCGAGTACTATCAATAAATATGAGATCATCACAGAAACAGGTACACTGAAGCTTGATCGAGTCGGGTATTCATCACTTGCGTACCCATTTGCCTATGGCGCTATCCCATGCACATGGGATCATGATGGGGATGCGCTCGATATCGAGATCGTCGGTGTCACTGAACCTCTCGCTCCAGGATGTCTCGTCGAAGCTCGCATCATCGGTATCATGAAGTTCGATGATTCGGGAGAAGTCGATGATAAGGTTATCGCTGTCCTCGCGGATGATAAGCGTATGGATCATATCACGAGCTATGAGCAGCTCGGTGCTCATTGGCAAAAAGAAACTGCTTACTACTGGGAACACTATAAGGATCTCAAGAAGATGGATGGTTGTAAATGCAATGGATTCTTCTGAGTAGAAGAAGCAGTAAAAATCATCAAAGAGTGTGAAGAAAGATACAAGGCAGAATATCTTCCAAAATTTAACTAACCATCATGGATGCTATCGCTATCATCGAGGACGATAGTAGTATGTATGATCGGATCATACCATATCTTCCTCAGCTTGGTATCCCTGTCGAGAGAGCGATCAATAGAGTGGAAGCCTTTTGACTTCTAAAAAAATACGAAACTCGAGCATTCTGGATTGTGGATGGTATATTTCCGAAATTCCCTGATTCTCGTTCTTTGGATCTCCTCTGACCAGAGTTTATCAGAAGACTTCAGCGTACATATGAAAGTGAAAAAACTCATATAGTATGACTGACTTCCGATGTAGACGTATTCAAAGGAGTTGGTGTACCTACCTTCTCGAAAGAGTATCTCGAAGAATCGATGAAAAAAATAGCTCTTCTCATCCAACAAGCTCACCATGAAACAAATGCGAACAGCTATCTGTCAGACGGCGGATGCTTCACTTTAAAAATAGAAAATGCTCTACACGCTCCAAAATAATATCGAACTCACACTCGAAAACATCATCCTCGATCTCAATGGAACCATCGCAATCGGATGAAGAATCGTGGAATGAGTCGCAGAGAGAATTAAGACGCTCCAGAGCCTCGGATTTCGTATAATTCTCTGTAGTGGAGATCAGCGAGGGAATGGTCAGAATATTGCTGACGAGCTCGGTATAGAGTTCTTCTCGGCGAATGATGCGGCAGCGAAGAAAACTATATGGAAAATGCTCGATGGTGAGAAGAGTATCGCTATCGGGAACGCTCGTATCGACATCGGACTCTTCGAGAAAGCGCAAATAAGCATACTCACCCTTCAGGATGAGTGAGTCCATGTGTGAGCTCTCACTCATGCAGATATCCTCATCCCCAGTATCAATAACGCACTCGATCTCTTTATAGATTGAGACCGCTTTATCGCTACGATGAAAATATAAATTATGTGGCAAAAAGGAGAATACATCTTTGGCTATCCTCATGGTGAAGCTCCGTTCGAGGCTCGGTATCGAGAGGAGCATGAGGCCTTCGAGAGATTCATGCGACTCGCTCTCGGGGAACAATGGATCACCATGAAACAAATGCGAACAGCCGTCTGTCAGGCGGTGGATAGTATCATCAGATAACCTCAGATTTTATGGAAGATTTTCCAAACGTATCATCTCAAAAATGAAGACTACCAGATACCACCATAAAAACAACAGCAGTTTTTCGAGAGAGATGCTTCCAGCACTTCGGAATACAACCCCCGATAGCAGAGTCTTCATGAGTCGATATACATGACATACGGGCTATTGAGATGAGAATATCAGAAGACCAGTCTCTTCCTCACTCTCAGGATGACAAAAATAATGAAAATCCTGACTACTGGGGTTGGTATGATCACGAGAAACAGAGCTTTATCTTCATCTATCCAAAGAGATTTCTTCTGGATATGTGTTTTCCACATGGGATCGAAAGAGAAGAAAAGTCAGAAATAGGCAAGGCATATAGACTGGAACTTATAACTAAATAATCATTATACTCTATGGCACAAATAATCCCTACCGGTCACGAGGTCATCCTCGGAGAATGACAGATCATCGAGCTCATCTCCTTCGAGGTGGTGATCGGTGAGAAACGAAAAATGTTCGAGCGCGCACGACGACCGCCCGGTGTCCGTGTACTCATCACAAAAGATGAGAAGATCCTCCTCTCACGCGAGTATCGCCGTGAGCAAGGGAAGTATGATTATCGACTCCCAGGCGGGAAAGTCATCGACACGATCGCAGAGATGCGAGCATTCGACGGAGACATCATCGCCGAGGCGACCGATGCAGCGATGCGAGAAGCACGCGAAGAAGCAGGGGTCGTGATCCGACATCCTGAGCTCATCCATACGTCTCACTGCGGAGCCAATATCGAGTGGGATCTCTACTATTTCCTCGCGACTGATTTCGATGAGACGGATGAACACGAGCGAGATGACGAGGGCGAATCTGATCTCACGACAGCGTGGTATAGCTTCGACGAAGTCCGCGAAAAAATCCTCGCAAACGAGATGAGCGAGGATCGGAGTATCGCGGTGATACTGAAGTGGATGATGCGATAGCTATTGAAGTGTATGTGAGACTATTCAGGCATAGTGTGTCATACTTTTCTGAGCAACTGGAGCTCTAGAATCCCGTATGAGATAACACAATAGAAAATCCTTTCACGTTTCTCCATAAGGTCGAACACAAAAAAATGTAGCCGAGTTTTTCGTAAGGTGATCCATGAGAAGGCTTCCAAGATTAGAAATGCTCATGTCGACTTCACCGTAAGACGATAGAGAGGTATCGGATATTTCCTCGGCAGAAGGGATGTGTATCGTGTAGCTTTTCTGATCTTCACTTGCGATAAGAAGAAAAGGCATATTTTTCTCTACGAGCCGTTGAGCGATCTTTATCGTGCTTATTACATCAGCTTCTGCGAGCTTTTCCCATCCAGAAATATGCGATGAATGAAACATTCAGTTTTCTAACATAGATATATAATATATATTTATAGTTTTTGTCAAATTACTTTTATACTTTTTGTTGTGTGTAGCCATAAAAATCCTAATATAGGATATATTTTCACATGAAGTTTTGATCCTCTCTCATCCCTCTGGCTACAGCAGCTTCACTCAGTATCGTAACTCCGAATCTGGAAGCAAAACCAAAAAAAGATATCACACAAAAAACTCAGGATGGAGTAGTAAAAATTTTATCAGAACAAGAAAGTGCTCGCTATCTCCCATCACCGACGAGGATTTCGAAATTTTCCTTTCCCGATGAGCGAGGCACCAATATCATGCCTCAAAATATCGAATTAAGCACGAATGAAGGCGTAACAGGATTTTTTCAGAGTGCTCGAAGCTTTATGGAAGGGCAGTATAAGTATCCTACATATTGGGAACATCTTTATTGAGCATATCACTCTGATTATAAAAATGGGAAAAATACTTCCAAGGATAAGTGGGTTATTATACCTTTTATTATCGCGGAACAAAATGATCTCAATCCAGAAGTATGGGAAGCTTCGAAAAAAATCAAGGGGAAACTCGTGCATCTTGCTCGACGTCAAAATCAAAGCCCAACTTGATCAAAAGATTGGGTTTTAGAATGGAAATGAACATTAGAAAAAACTGATCTCACTGCAGAAATTACAGGTATTGCCGCTTCTGCTAAGACTGAAGAAGAAGCGAGCATCAAGAAGAGTAACGGAGCAGGAACTCCAGTATCCTTCTTTGATGGAAATAATAAACAATATGTTGTACTTGCATCAAAGTATCCTCTTTTCCAAGAGCCACCGAGAGTAACCACGCCATTTTCACGAGGGGCTATCACAAAACCTATATTTCAGGCAGGTTCCGAATACTTTTCTCGACTCAAAGAACAATGACTTGCTGATTTGAAGGGGATTATTTGGTGGGAAAGAAATAAAGAAATGCAGAGTATTGTTTCAGATACTATAGGGGCATTACTCTTCGTAGAAAATATGAACGTTCTGCATCTTGGACTGACAAAAAATTACAGAAAAGAAGGGTATAAGTGGGAGTTTCAAAAAGTTCTCGCAGAACTTTGTTCACTCTGAGTTGATTGACTCAAAAAATCTTCTCCAGCAAAAGCAAAATGACCCTTTCAAATTACCTTCAATGCATGGAATGGGTATAAAGTATTTAATAAGACAACATGAGAATGGGAATCTAAACCAGGACTCAAAGATAGCCATAGCCATCCACTCTTTAGCAATACTACCGTTAGTGATAATGAGGTATTTAATAAAATTGTCCTGGATCATCGCAGTGCCATTGTATTAGCGCATGCACATATAGTTCGTCAGATTGAAGAATATAAAAATAAACCAAAAGCATATAAATGGCTCACATGAGAATGAGCCGCATATGCAATATATATTATTGCTGCAGGATATAACTCCAACAATACGCATAGAGTCTGGGAATTAGAACAAATACTGACAATCTATCCAAACCTTACTCCTAAAGAAATAGTAAAAAAATTCTATATGTGAATAACTATGTGAAAGTACTGAAACCCGAATGAAACTCGATGATATCTTAAAAAACTAGAAGAAGCAATAGGAGAACTTAAGCTCCCATATGCTCCTATGGATCTCTACTAATGATTTTCTAAAAAATCCTCCAGTATCAGTCTTGCACTTTCTGCATCTATATCATCTGCTCATCCGAGTCTTGCCTCTGCGGTTGTCAGTCGTTCATCCTGAAATATGATCTCGAGAGTAGGGAAGTGCTTCTCAAGTGTTTTTGAGAAAGTCTTCACTCGTTGTCCATGCTTCGACATCGTACCATCGATATTGTAGGGCATACCGAGTACGATCGCCTTGGAATTTCGTTTTTCTATGAGTTTCTCGAGTTCTGATATGAGATTCCTCGTCTGTACAGTCTCGAGGGCAAATGCAAATCCCTCGACCGAGTAGGCGAGTCAGGATTTATGCGTACCATAATCGAGAGAGAGATAATTATTTGACATATTATAAAATATAAATATGTTATATTAAAATAGTATTTACAATCATTTTATGAATGTTATAAAGAATTCTTCTTGATTCCCGCAACTCGGACAGTGTTTCGAGAAATCCAATCCCCAAGGCTGGATATACGAATACAGGGTTGATTCCTTTATCCCAGGTGGTATCATGCTCAAGCCTATAGCACTCTTTCAAGAGTGACATACCAAGACTGAGCTTCTGAGTGATTATACGCTACTATTTGTGACTTTTGATGATCTTGCAAATGAATATGCGCCATCACGACTGGTAGAGATAGTCGAGAGTAGACCATCGATACGGTCAATCGGAAGTGCCCTATCCGATCGGCTGAACCAACTTTTTAGAATGTCTCTTCCTCAGTAATGTATCGATAATTCCTCTTATGGCAACTCCTCATCATTCTGAATTTCACCCAGCAACAGAACTATCTAGTATTTCTCGACATATGGTTCCAGAATACCTCTATCATATGGATACTTCTATCTCGTGAGCGGTGATGCATGTCGTGAATGCCATTCTATGAAATTATTATCTCTCTTCTGAAGAGATACAAAGTGAGTGGAAGATCGCTGTTTCTACAGATGAAGGGACTATCGCATTCTGAAGATACCTACTCGAAAGGGCACAATATATTTCAATCAGGCGACACTAGCCTCCGATAACTATTTCTACCACGATCTTCGCCATGGTATCCTTCGTTATATGTAGATAGACCAGATGTGTACCTGTAGTTTTGATATGGAGCTTACTCGGGAGCTTAATATCGTTTTTCTCGAAAGCAATTCCGAATTTTTCGTTAACTCGCGTTCCGATAGCATGCTCATCGAGTCCACCGAAGACTTTTCCATTCTTTCACTTGAGAGTGAATTGGAGTGTTTGTCCGTCGAGTTTTTTCTGGATTTCGAAGGCATTCTCGAGGCGTTCACGTGCCTTGTCTTGAAGACGTTTTTTATCTGCTTGCATCTTGGCAAGTCGATCTTTTGTGACTTCTCGAGCAAGTCACTTGGGGATGAGGAGATTGCGTGCCTCAGATGAAGATACTTCGATAATCTCTCATTTGCGTCCGCGGTGTGCCATATCGGCGAGGAGCTCTATGGTAAGTTTGGCTGTAGGCATATACTCATTCTAGAGAAAAAGAAGAAAATCTCAAGGAGAAATTATACACTCCTTCAACAAGGATAGTTTTCCCAAAGAATATTTCGCTGATAGAGGAGCACGTAATCATTGTATCATCAATAGCTCACTATCTTATGGTAGATGTATCAGAGCGCATGTGCCTGTGATATCTCTTTCATGAATGAGAGTGTTGCAGCATCGATGCCAAGATGTTCTCTGATATTCGGCCTATCTTTATGTGAAGTAAATATGGGTCGAATATTTGTGAGAAGCGTTCTGGAATTGAGGTTTTCGAGTGCCCATGCTGCATACTTTGTAGCTTCATTGAGAGTACAAAAAGCCTTTCATTTTTGATCTATAATTTCCAATTGAAAGGTATCTCACCCCATCAGCTTGTTATAAGGAATAGTGCCAATAATAACTCCTAATTCCTTTGGCATTGCTGTTTTTGCTACTATTTTGGTGAGTGATTCCTCGGAAAGTGCGCTTATAACTTTGAGTTCAATTCATGTAGATATTGCATCTATAAATGGTGTGTTCACAGGATCTCATGTTGTCGCATAAGAGGAGGACTGAAGCAGTCAAAAAGATAGGGCGATAGAGAGTTTTTTCATAGAAAAATAAATATAAGATATACTATACTCAGATAAGTTATTGTCAAAAGAAAAAATCATGTCCAGATAAAAATTTTGACTTTATCCATTTTTCACTATAATCCGCCAGTCTTTTCCTCTATTTTGGGAATTCGCCAAGCGGTAAGGCAGCGGACTTTGACTCCGCCATGCGTAGGTTCGAATCCTACATTCCCAGCCATAAAAAATCGAGCTCGCAGACCATGTTGCCTGCGTTTCACATAACACTCAGTTTCCGCATAAAATAGAAGGAACTTTCCGATTTGGAGAGTTCCTTTCTTTTTTGATTTCTTGTGGTTATATATGTGTCCTGCTATCTAGAGTTTCTTGGATTCGAACTTTTTAGGATACTTTAAATGATCCTGATTTCTCTATGTAAACTTTTTTATCCTTGAGAATAATATCTGCTTGGATCATCCCCAGTATTTCTCGTTTCTCATCCTTACTTCCATTCGAGATCATGTATTTCATGTACTCTCTGAGATTTATCTGTTTGGCAGATACGACATCTCGAGAGTCTTTTTTGAGGAGTTGGGATTGGAAGAGATTGTACCTTCGTATTTCCTCCTTGAGACTATCTCAGACAGATATGGTATTTATATCTATATCATCAAGCATTTCGAGGAGTTGTAATATGAGAGCATCTTCTCGGATCATAGGATTCTTACACTTATGATCATGACATTTACTACAGTGGTAGTAGACGTAACTTCTCGGATCTTTTTGTCAGAGTATCTTTTTGAACTTCTCTTGAGCCGTAATCCCAGATCCACACATACCACACTTCATAATCTTCGTGAATTCGAAGTTCTTATTCCGTGGTCTGTATCGTGGGGAGAGATTGAGTTGATCTTGTACTTCATCGAAGAGTTCCTTGGTAATAATCGGCTCATAGTTTCCCTTACACCAATTTCTACTTCCTCTCGGATATTCATATATACCGTAGTACATGGAATTATTGAGGATAGAGTATATAGCAGAGACGACCAGTGGTTTCCCACTTCGAGTCCTCATAGGAGTTTCTTCGAGGAGAAATCTCTGTACGGCTCGACCACTCATTCCTTCATGAGCTACTTTCTCAAATATGAGCTTAATGTATGGAGCTCTCTCGGGATCTATAGCGATTTTTCCACCATTTCTGAGATAACTTCGTTCATTTGTATATCCAAGTGGTGCTTTATGAGGAAGATGTCCAAGTTCTGCTTTCGTCTTGAGTCCTCGGATAACATTATACTCCTATTATCGTTCTCGAGCTTCGCCTGAGAGCAGAGGATCATGAGGAGGAATTTCTCATTGGGAGCATTCTTGAATATTTGACCGTTGGTTCGTATTTCTTGAAGCTTTCCTTGATCCATGAGGTCAACCACTGACCCAAGGTCTCAAGCATTTCTCGAGATAATCCAATGACCACTTGAAAATACCAACTGGAAAGTAAATGAAAAAAGTATCCTCGTGAATTTGGGGATACTTCAGTGTAAGTTGCAATGATTATAAAAGTTGTTATAATAATCCATAAGTAATTTTAATTCCTTTCAAAAATGACCAAACTAGAAGAAAGAATAAAGAAGAAGCTAAAAGACTTTACACATTCTATAAGTGTTGACTTCCCTAAAAAGAACTTGCTGATTGAGGTCACAAATGCTTGTAATAATAAATGTATTTTCTGTGCAAATAGATTAATGGATAGAAAAAAGTCTTTGATTGATCCAGAGCTTGTAGAAAAAGTCCTTGTTGAGTCATATGAACTATGAATGAAAGAAGTGTGATTCTATGTAGGTTGAGAACCTTTATTGAATCCAAATCTCGAAAAATATATCAAAAGAGCAAGTAATCTTTGATATCAATATATATATCTAACATCTAATTGAATACTAGGATCTTTAGATCGCATCAAGAAGCTTCATGAAAGTTGATTAAATAGTTTGAAATTCTCAATAAACTCTATCAGTGAGTCTGACTATCTCTTTATTCACTGAACTGATTCTCATAATATAGTTTTAAATAACTTAATTGATATCTATCAATGGAAAAAAGAAAATAATATTAAAATGAATCTATTTGTATCTTTTGTGGCAACAAGATATACCCTGACAAATAAAGATGAAGTGAAGAATTTTTTTGCGGATAAATGTGACGAAGTATTTATAGTAAATGCAAAAAATCAATGATGATTTTCACCAGCAATTGAAGACAATCTATCAACATGAGCCAATGATGATGATTTTACTTTACCATGTAGTTATCCCTTTAATTCCGTAGTTGTTACAAGTGAATGATATCTAAGTGCCTGCTGTATGGACTTTCAAAATTACTTATGCTATGCAAATCTGAAAGACGAGTCAATTGCTAACGCTTGGAATAATAGCCATATTCAAAAATTGAGAAAAATGCATTTGGAGTGATCTGTTAAAGGTACGCTATGCCAAAATTGTATCTATAATTCAAAAGATGATCCTATTCCACTAAAACATGAACTAGCTACTAAAACTGATTACCAGAGATTTGTAAAAGACCAAGATATGTTAAATCGAATTAGTAGAGTAAAAGATAAGTTTATAAAAAAGAATATCTTTATGTGATAATGGATTGTATAATCTGTCTAACTGCAATCTCAATATCACAAAATGAAATAATTTTAGCTCATGCTTCTTCCATATCTCAAGTAAGTTTTGCATGAATATCTGCATATTTCTTTCATCTAAGAAGATATGCATTTTCAGTATGCGATTTTCCTTCACCTCTAGTATTAGACTTTGATGGAATCAGCGTAAGCTGTTCAAAGCTCAACCCTGATAATT
>CAYVAG010000003.1:0-33203 GCA_964449265.1 uncultured Candidatus Peribacteria bacterium | reverse complement strand
ATCAACGATTCAGTACCTGTTTTAGTATCTACTACTCGCCCGATGGGTGTGATTTTTTCTTTCAAAGACACTCTCTCATTCCATGATAGTTGATTATTGAGAGAGAATACGGAAGCTCATCACTGAATTGATTCTATTAAGAAATCTCTTGAGAAGTGTATTCACTCAATTACCAACCGTTCTCAACGATCTGAATAAAAAGGTAAAGTCCGCTTCAATAAATCAGAAATTTCTTGGCGTTGCTTATCAAAATCCTCAAGAGTTAACTGAGATGTTGAAAGTAAAATTGAGTCACTAGATAGTTGTGCTCTTAATATATTTCTTATTAAGTCAGTACTAACTATACCTCAGATTTTGCATTGAGTTGCTATCTCATTAGCAACTAAGCTTTTTCACTGAAATGCTCATCAGCCTATTATCACGAATGGAGAATAATCTAAGCTCATGCTAGTTATTAAGAGATTACTTTGGTAATTAAAAAATTTCAATAATCTAGATCTATTGGTGAGTCTATATCTATAGAAGAAAAATCATCCATAATATATGGAATAGTTGGTGGCACAAAAAATGATCTGTATTTCAATAAATCTGAATAATTATTTATATATATGGCACCATTTTGATCTAAAATAAAAGGCAAGCCCTGTCGTGGTATTGATAAGTATTCTTCTCAAAATAAGGGTATAAGAGTATTTTCTGATGTAAGAAAACTTTTGTATGGGTGCTTCCTTGATTCGCATACACTCATAAGGCTTCTGTAATGTTGACCCTTGCGAAAAAGATCACATGCTTCTCTAATATTGTTCGCGTTTCTAAAAGGTGAAGTTGGTTGCAATAGGGTAACTAGATCGGGGGTAATTCATTTATTTATGAATTGTTCGATCGAATGAACGACAACATCAATGCTCAATGAAGTATCTTGTGATAATTCTTTAGGACGCTTAATGATTTCAATTCCGCTAAACTGAGAGCTAAACTCTAGAATATCTTTGTTATCAGAAGATACGCAAATATAATCAAATGAATTTGATTCAATAGCCGCAAGAATTGTATAATAAATTAGTGGCTTTCCTCCAAGAGGAGCTAAATTCTTTAAAGGAATTCATTTTGATCATCAACGCGCAGGAATTACTGCAATATTCAGCATATGATTATAGTTTTACTGATAAGACTTTTGAAGTGGAATTTTCCAGAAATCCTCATTGTAGATTATTTTCTTAAATAAGGTTCATGAGTTTCATTTTCAAAATTCATGAACTTTTTCAGGTTTATCAAGTTTCCATACCCTGTTAATTAAAGCAGTAATTTCCTTTTGTTCATATCATACATTAAAAATTGTATGGGCATGACTTCTATTATTTTGTCTTGTGCCAATATTTATCGAATAAACTCACATTCATGGTGCTTGCCTAACCCCTGTGCTAGAATTTCATACAATACACTTTGATCAACTTAGTAGACTTGAGAAGTCTAGAAAGGGAATTGAGGGGAAAAATATAAAATTATCATCAGAGTATTTTTTATCTATAGTATCCAGTCGAGATTTGACTAATAATGATCATAAGTCATTATTGGGCTGGATAATTATAAATTTTTTACCTGAATCTATTAATCAAGAAATTACTTCATCAGCAAAATTATCCATATCTCCAATTTCAGTGGTAATCCCATGAAATATAAATATTCAATATTCTTCAAAATCAATAGCATATTTAAGCTTCACATCTTTAAGGGATATCTCTTTTCCAGAATAGATTAAATCAAATTCAGGGGATCATATATCAAATACATGGTTTTGATTTTCTCATTGAGCTATCAGGGCTAATTTTGCATTATCATTAGACACAAAATGTATTTGAGATAGCTTAGTTATTGCAAAACGAACTGATTCATCAATACTTCAAGAGTTTTCTCATCATTCTATATGACAAACGTGTATATTTTTATAACCTCATACAATTGCTCCAGCTATTGCCTCTGGTCTGTCACCATGAACAACAATTAAACTAGGCTTATGTTGTTCGCAATATTGTGATATGCTGATAATAGTTTGAGCGCAGATCTTTTCGGTTAGATCAGCTAAATTATGATTTATGTTTAGGTACAAGTTATTATGGTTATTGCTTTGTACTTCATGAGCTGTGTATCAGTATTCAATTGAAGTATGCATTCCTGTAACAAATACATGGGATTCAAAGTCTTCAGAAAAATCTACTATCCGAATTAATGGTAATAGTTTATAGTAATCCGCTCGCGTTCATGTGATAAAAAGAATTTTTCTCACTAATTAAAATCGTTAGGTGCTAAATGATATCAATTAGGCATATCAATCAAGGCTTTCTTTCATAGAATCTGAAAGTAATTTTCAGCTGGTATTTTTCATGTTCATGGCCTTTTTACCCAAATATTATCTTCCGACAACACATCTCATTCTTTTATATCTTTGATTGACACAACCGTTGCAAAAGCAAATTTTATACAAGGATCTTCTTCAGATACTGGTCATTTATGTCATCATCTACATTTTGCTAAGACAGAAGCGCCAAGGATAAGTTCTTTTAGGTCAGATCAATCCATGGAACAAATTATATCAGGTCAAATTCTGGTTTTACTATCTGTAAAATGTCTCTCCAAAATTGAGGCCCCTAGTGCCACAGCTCAGAGACAGGCATAATTTGAAGTTGTATGATCTGATAGTCATATTACGGCATCTGGAAAATTTACATTCAACTCTATCATGGCATTTAGTCTTACTAATTCTGGAGGAGTAGGGTAAACATTTGTGCAATGCATTAATCAATAAGGTACTTTATATTCTCGGAAAATATCAACCGCTTTTTGAATACTTTGAATTGAATTCATTCAAGTAGATAAAATTATTGGCTTACCAAAAGATGCTATATGCTTTATTAAGGGATAATTATTGCACTCTCCACTTCATATTTTATAAGCCAAAACTCAAAATTTCTCAAGTCTATTTGCAGCAGCTCGAGAAAAAGGAGTGCTTATAAAGATCATTCATTTTGACTGAATATATGACATTAATTCAAATTCTTCAGCTTCAGAAAGTGCACATTTACTCATTATATCATAAATAGATATGTCCGCATTTCCTGGAATAACATTCTTTGCTTCAGGAGACATCTCATCCTCTATAATATGTGTTTGGTGTTTGATTATCTCAGCTCAAGCTTCAAAAGCTACATCAACCATTTCTTTTGCAACATCAAGAGATCATCAATGATTGATTCATAATTCAGCAATTATAAGGGGTGGATAATCTAATCCAACGCCCCTGTTTCAAATAAATAATTCTGGATTTTTCATAGAAATTAATTAGCCATATAAATAATTATATTAATAATATATAATTATTAAATTAAGTCAATTACAAGAAGTTGAGTATTTCTTGAAAAGAAATATATTTGTTTCAATACTATATAAATTATAATTTATGAGCAAGCCTAAAAGCTATATTCCTGAACATGCAAAACTTGTATTTACGTGAAAAACTTACGATACTTGGCAATGGGAACAAGAGATGTATGATGGTAGTGTTAAAATCTTTGAAAAGATTAAAAGATTGAACGAAGTGAGTGTTATTGTAGTAAAAGATGGTCAGATTCTAATTCAGAAACAAGAACAACCACACCGAGATCCATTTATTTCTTTACCTGGATGAAGGTGTGAAATAAATGAAGAACCCCTAGAAACAGCTAAACGAGAGTTATTGGAAGAAACTGGATTAACCTCAAACAATATCCTACTTTGGAGAACTATACCAAGTCCCTATAGCACTATCGTAAGGGAGGCATTCTACTATATTGCAAAAGACTGCCAAGATACTTGATCTTTGCATCTTGATAATTGAGAAAAAATAAAGAACTACTATATTTCTATTGATGATTTTATCATGTTATCAGAAAATGAATCATTTCGTGATACCGATCTAGTTTCTGTTTTACTAAGGATGCGTTTACATCCAGAAATGATTGAGGAATTTAAACTACTTATTAGCAACTAGATTAGTCATAAAAATCTAATAACTTCATATAGCTCGTTTCCTTCGAGCTTTATTTCCCTAATCAAATGACGTACATAATTCTCCTCCCATCCATCTATACTTTGATTACTTATAAATAGTGGTTTCTGTATATTTGATAGCTCCATTGATGGAAACTCAGAAAGAATTTTACCTTTAAAAACTTCCCATCCTTTAAAATATAAGTCCATTAATGTACTAATTCTATCTTGATAATATCATTTTTCGCATATTTCTGCAGCGAGACTTATTCATAGAAGGCTATCTGGGTAAGAACCTGTCTCTCGAATTCAATTTCTTATTACAGTTGAAGATGTTGAAATTCTTGGCGTAACTCTCGTTAAATTTATTCATAAAGATGTTGCCACCCCCTCACAAGCGATATTTGGAAAATCAACTCTTTCAATTACTCAAAAATTATCTCATCTCTTTCAGTATACCTGCATCTCTTTTTCAATCTTATCTGATCAGCATATCTGCACTGGTCGATTTCAATAATAACTTTCCATATCTAAAAGTTCATGAACATGTCAGTTAACATTTTGAACTGTAATATCTAAGGAAATTCCTATATCTCTTGCTCCAAGCCTCAATAATCGTACTCGTTCCTTAACGGAAAGTGCTGGGTTTTTTTCTCAAATAAACTTAACAATCACTCTTATATGATCTAATCTAAGTTGTTCATAAGCTGCCTCAATTCAACTAATGTGTCATTTGTGTGGTGGATCAAAGACTCCACGAATTGCTCCTATATTTTTCATGAATTATAATTAGTACTATTGATTTATAATTAAAAATAAATAATATTCAAGTATTTTAGAATTTATATTTAGTAAGAATAGGTTTTTATACCTAAGTAGGTAACCACTAACAAAAACATTATGGAATCATGTATATTTTGTCAGGACAATTTCCCATTAAGCTATCAACTAATCTCTGATCAACCAAATTTCTGGTACTTTGTTCATAATATTAGTCCAATGAGCAATTTTCATTCCCTATTGGTTTATAAAAGCCATGCAAATGGTATGGGGAATTGAGAACTACCAAAATGAGCACTAGATGAATTATGAACCTTGCTACAGGTTTGTAGTAGG
The DNA here is from genome assembly GCA_964449265.1 of uncultured Candidatus Peribacteria bacterium. GTDB lineage: Bacteria > Patescibacteriota > Gracilibacteria > BD1-5 > UBA2023 > JAGOMW01. Next base: position 28,064 of record CAYVAG010000003.1, on the reverse strand, counting down.
GTAATTTTAGAATCTGCGGAAGATATAGAAAGGGTAAATATTGTGTCATTAAATTCATGAAATTGATCAAAACACCTACACTATCATCTTATTCCTATCTTTAAAAATGAGATCGTAAAGAAAGTTAATTCTAGTGAAGATGGTGGCGGATTTACACATCTATCAATAAAAGAAATCCTCGATGATAGTTTTATAGATTATATAAAATCGATTTGTGGGAAGAAGTCAGATTGAATTATTAATAAAATATTCAATGCCAGAATGATACAAGTAAAGAAAAATACAATACTTCTTAGGAAGAAATTTAAAAAATTATATAAATGAAAATAATAACCTACCATTACATACGTGAGTATAGTCATGAGTACCCTCATCTAAAATTTCTCAATATCCATGACTTTGAAAAACAATTGGAGTATTTTAAGAATCAATTCTGATTTATTTCAAGAAATGACTGGGACAGATTTGTTAATTGAGAGACAAAAATTGGAGATTGAATAGTTCTTACATTTGATGATTGATTAAAGGATCATTCAGAATTAGTATTGCCAATTTTACAAAAATGGAATCTATGGGGTATATTCTTTGTTCCGAGTTGAATATTCAAGACAAACGCACTCTTGAATGTACATAAGCTTCACTACTTGTTATCTAAATATAATCCTGAATTTTTACTAGAAAAACTAAAAAATATTCTACTTTCTAATAAGCTAAATCATTCTCAATTTAACCCGATATTACTAACCAGATATTATAAGACTCAAACCGATATTGATTCTATAAAAATACTTAAGTGAATAAATTACCTAAGTGACTTCCAACTGCAAAGTCAGATTATAAATGAATTATTTTTAATGCTCAATGAGGTCGATGACAATAAAGATTGGTACATGAATAAAAATGACGTTTTAAAGTTAGTTTCTAATTGAAATATAATTGGTGGACATTCAATGACTCATAAGGTGCTATCGAATCTAAATTCCGAACAAGAGATAAAAGAAGAGATTAAAGACTCTATTAAATATCTGACAGATAATTTTAGTTTAGATATTAGCCTCTTCTCCTATCCTTACTGATGAGAAACGACATATAATGATAGAGTGGATAGAAAGTTATACAATACATGAGTAAAGTTTACATTTACAACAGAAGAAGGAGATATAGAAAGTTTAAATCAATTTTATCAAAATTGAATACATAGGTTACCAAGATATGATTGTAATAAATTCCCATACTGAGCATGTAAATAAAACAAATTATATATCTTGGAAAAGTTAACAATATCGATGATTGGTTTTTATTTGACAAATAAAATATTTGAATATGATACGCCCACTAGGTGTCCCATTTGTCTCATTTTGAGTCCAGTTCCGAGATGACCTAGATGCTAGAATCCATATTTCTAGTAACCCACTCTGGGTCTCGCCAAGGTTTGGTGGAGTACCAAGGTGTCCAGCCATTTCTAAGGCTAAGGTTTGCAGAAAAAATTGCTTCTCCCTTATTCTTCGGCAGCTCTGATTCGAAGTTTATGCCCGTAGGGTAAATCCTATATTCTATAGCCATTTCTTGCCCGTCTCTTGTCAAGGTGTTTTTCTCGACACTTTCCCTTACCTGTATATACTATTGCGTGTTCGAGCAAAGAAAATATGTTATGTTTTTTTCACTCGGATTCGCATCCGGCTTTACTTTTCGCTTCGTTATAAGGACCCAAGCGTCGAAAGACCCCTTATATGAGCATAATCCTCTCTCATTATGATAGCAGTTATAGAAATCGGTGGTAAGCAGTACGCTGTAGAAAAAGGTCAGGTAATCGATGTCGATCACCAGTCTCACGATGTCGGTGCCAAGTTCGATACTCCAGCACTTCTCCTCGCTGACAGCGAAGGGAAAGATGTAAAAATCGGTACTCCTACAGTCGAGGGATCAAAGGTCTCTCTCAAGGTCGTAGAACAATACAAAGGAGAAAAGATCCGTGTCTTCAAAATAATACCAAAAAAACGCCATACTCGTACCTATGGATTCCGCGCAATGCGCACAACTCTCGAAGTTGTCAGTATTGCCTAGTCTACTTCATGTAGACACGTTTAGTCCTAAAAACTTTCGATGACTTCCAACCTTAATACCCGAGCTCGTCTCAAGCGAGCAGTACGGAATAATATAAAAGTTTATTCTGCGTGGGAAACGTTTCAGAAGTTCAAATGGTTCACGCTCGCGACAGTGATACTCATGCCTATATATCCGTCACTTTCTGTGCTTGGATCCGATTATGAAGCACTCGCAGGTGACTACGATGAGTCGACGATTATCACGGCTTACGGTGGTGATACAGATAAAAATGGTTCACTTATCAGTGCTAATGGGATGATCCGTACCGATTTCGATACCTCGACGCAAGTAACGCAGATAGCAAAAGAAGAAAATAAAGCAGAAAATACCGAAAGAGCGAAAAGTCACGTCATCCAAGCAGGAGACACTCTCTCGAAGATCGCGAGTCGTTATGGAATCTCCATCGAGACGGTCATGTGGGCCAACGATATGTCTGAAGGGGACACACTTTCTCCGTGAAAAACACTTCGTATCCCACCAGTCTCTGGAGTAGTACATACTGTCGCTTCATGAGATACTATCTCGGAGATTGCTACGTTTTATAGCGTCGATGTTGATGATATCGTCCGCGTCAATTGACTCCGTGATGCCGCCTCTATCCGTAAGGGCATGGATCTCATGATCCCATGAGCAGCCAAGAAAATCATCGATACAAAAAAGACAGATACAAAAAAAACTTCTCAAACAGGATTGAGGCCCATTCCTACTTCTGAGCCTTCTGCAAAACCCACGGTAGTCGATGTTGCCACAGGACTGAAGTCTCGATATCTCGTGAAATATACTGGTCTTTCCCGAGGATTCGCATGGGGGAATTGTACCTGGTATGTCGCGCAAAATAAGAGCGTAAACTGGCGAGGAAATGCGAACGCATGGATGAAAAATGCGAAAGCCGCAGGAGCAAAAGTCGGACAAAAACCAGTTCCAGGTGCTATCGTGCAGTTCTCTGGGCGTGGATATAACCGTTACTATGGACATGTGGGTATCGTCGCAGATGTCACGGATGACTATATCATCGTGAAAGATATGAACTACCGTCGAATAAATGAAGTGACTATCCGCAAAGTACCAAAAAATGATGCTACTATTGATGGGTATATCTATATAGATTAGAGAAAAATTTGCTTTCCAAAAAAAGAGGATATAATGTGGATGTCCATGTTGTATCCTTTTTGTGCTCATCGAAGTCAAAGAGTGGTCTCTGGTCGTTTATATTCTACTCTTTTTTTCTATGAGTACCGGTACTGCAAAACGCCTTTTCGTAGGTAATGTTCCATTTCGTATCGAGGCCGAAGAGCTTCGTGCTATGTTCGAGGAGGTTGCTCCTGTCGCTGACTTTTTCTGGCCTATGGACCGTGAAACTGGTCGCAAGAAGGGTTTCCTTTTCGTTGATGTTGACGAGGCTGATGTCGAGAAGACTATCGAAGCCATGAACGGTAAGGAAGTTATGGGTCGTGTTCTCGCTGTAAACGAGGCTCGTCCACGCGAAGAGCGATAATCGCTTTCTAGAAATCTCCCTGCGAAATCGGGGAGATTTTTTTGTTTTCTTTTTTTCTCGATTTTCTTATACTCGGGAGATACATACTATAACTCTATGCAACATATCGGATTCATCATGGATGGGAATCGTCGCTGGGCAAAAAAACTCGGTAACCTCGTAAAAATAGGGCATGAAAATGGTGGGAAAAAATTCGAAGAAGTGATCGATTGGGCCTATGAAAGTGGTATTCCTTTTGTCAGTTTTTGGGCACTCTCGAAAGAGAATATATTGGAACGATCTCCACAAGAACTCGAGGCAATTTATGGCATTTTTCGTTCTTCCTTTTCCCGCATCGTAGCTCTCGCAGAAGCCAGAAATATAGAGATCACTACCGTATGAGATCTCTGGCTCCTGCCACCAGATATCCGAGAGAGCCTTCTGGGTGGTATAGAAAAAACAAAAAATAATACCAAAATGACTGTCATCCTTGCTATCGCCTATAGTGGTCAGGATGAGATTATCCGTGCTATAAAACAATACGTCGCTCTCGGGCATGATGTATCGAAGTTAGATGAAAAAATGCTTCTTCCATTCCTCGATTCATGAGATTTCCCCCCGCCTGACCTTATCGTGCGTACTGGTGGAGCTATCCGTCATTCTGGATATTTTCTCTATCAGTCCGCATATTCTGAGTACGACTTTTTGGAGACTCTCTGGCCAGACTTCTCTCATGACGATTTTATCTCTTGCATCGAGAGATTTTCTTCCGCGAAAAGGAATTTCTGAAAATAGGGGTATAAAAATTGATTTTTCATGATCTTTATGATATTCTAGACTTATTATAGCTCTCTCATGATACAAGACTGGTACAAACCATATCAAGAAAAGGTGAACTCCGCATTGAAGGAGTATTTTGATATGCGATATACAGTGATCGCTTCTCAGCGAGAAAATGAATTTCAGGAAGCACTCAGGTATGCTGTCGAATGAGAAGGGAAGCGTATACGCCCTATTCTCGCGATGATCATGTATGAGGAAGTCATGGGACTTCCCTGAGATGCTGTCCTTCCATATCTCATAGGACTCGAACTGATACATGCCTACTCACTCGTACACGATGATCTCCCTTCTATGGATAATGATGAATTCCGACGAGGTCGACTCACTGTATGGAAAAAATATGGAGAATCCACAGGAGTTCTTGTAGGGGATGCTCTCCAAAGCATGGGGATGGGATGCCTAGCTCTTTCATGAGATGCGAACGTCATCCATGAAATAGCGGAAATGATCGGTGATATGGGCATGGTGCGGGGGCAGATACGAGATGTCCTAGATGATCATATGAAGATGGAACAAAAAGATATCATCCGACTTCATGATGAGAAAACAGGGAAACTCATCTCTGGCTCTCTCCTTGTCTGAGCACTCCTCGGTGGTATGCAAGATAAGACGACACTCGATCGATTTCGCTGGTTCTGAGTCCTCCTCGGGCGCGCCTTCCAGGTGCGAGACGATATCCTCGATTATGAGGGTGACTCGACACTTGTAGGAAAAACGACAGGAAAAGATGTCGCAAAAGGGAAGGGGATAGTCGCTTTTATGGGTATAGAGAAAGCGAAGACACTCCTTGCTGAACTCGAGTACGCACTTCTCGAGATCGCGAGTTCCTTTCAGACCGCGAAATTCTCGGATATCGTAGAGTATATCACGAGGAGGGAGAAGTAAGTAGCGAAATACTATAAAAATACACTCTAAATGAGTGTATTTTTTTGTGCGAGATACGCCTTCCAGGTGTTCTCGATGAGAGTCGCTACCGTCATCGGTCATACGCCACCAGGAGTCGGAGTGATAGCCTTCACATAGTCTTTGAGATCTTCGAAGTCGGTATCTCCGTGAGCGACACCACCTTCGAAGGTATTTCCCACATCGATGACGATCGTATCCTCATGTACCATATCTCGTGTGATGAGTCCTGGAGATCCTGCTGCGACGATGAGGATATCGGCGTTTCTCGTTTTTTCTCCGAGATTTTGCGTACTACTATTGCAGCTTGTGACAGTCGCCCCAGCATTTATGAGCATGAGTGCCATGGGCTTTCCGACGATGTTCGATCTGCCTACTACCACCACATTTTTCCCCGCGACGTCGGTATCATAGTGGCGTAGGAGTGTCATGATCCCTTTCGGAGTACAGCTCCAGAGTCCGTCGTGCCCGAGGAAAATATTTCCGATCTGAGTTCGAGTGAATCCATCGACGTCTTTCGTGCTGTCGATACACTCTGTGACGGCATAGCGGTCGATATGAGAGGGGAGAGGTGCCTGGACGATGATACCATGGATGCGCTCATCTCGTGAAAGTCTCTCGACTTCTTCTTCGAGATCCGCCTGAGAGATACTTACAGGGAATCTATAGAGACCAAATCCCATACCCACTTCACGTGCACGCTTCTCCTTCATGCGTATATAGGCGAGAGAGGCAGGATTCTCACCTACGAGTACGACGGCAAGCATCGGTTTATCTGTACCAGTAGGAGAGTAGGTGATCTCGTTTTTGATATTTTCGAGGATTTGGTCAGCGACAGTTGTTCAGGAGAGGATCATGTATATGTTCTTTAAGTTATATTATATGTTACTTTCGTGACCGAAAGTAACCAAAGGTCTTGGGGTGGCAACGGAGCTTTCACTCGCACTTTCTCGATGCTTGATTTTTACATCATTGCCAGCCCAAACCCTATCAATGCGTCGTTTCGGAAAAGAAGCAAAACGGGAGCAGGGTTAGATTTTTTTATTCTGAATGTATGCCTCGCCCTTCATCGTGATCTGACGACCACGAGGAGTTCGCTCGATGAAGCCGATCTGGAGGAGGTAGGGCTCGACGACATCTTCGATCGTCGCGACTTCTTCACCGATGACAGAGGCGAGTGTCGTGAGTCCGACAGGACGAGAGTGGAATGACTCGATGAGATGGGAGAGAAGTTTTCGATCGAGGATATCGAGTCCGTAGGTATCGACTCAGAAGCTCTCGAATATAGCCTCGCATTCTGATTTCTCCTCGATCGACTTCCCGATCGTCGCGTAGTCACGGAGTATCTTCACATACCGATTTGCGATCCTCGGCGTCCCGCGAGAGCGCTCGGCGATAGAGAGGACGGCTCCTGGAGAGATCTTCTTGTATCCGAGGATTTCGAACGATCTCGATACGATCTTCGCGAGATCCTTAGCATCATAGAAATCGAGCTTCAGGACGTTTCCGAAGCGATCTCGAAGTGGAGAGGAGAGGTTCGAGAGCCGAGTCGTCGCACCGACGAGGGTAAATCTCGGTATATCCATCTTCACGCTCGTCGCTCCTGTACCAGAGCCGATCATGATATCGATAGAATAGTCTTCCATAGCAGAGTAGAGGATCTCCTCGATCTGGGGACGAAGTCGGTGAATTTCATCGATAAAGAGGATTTCTCCTTCTGTCAGACTCGTGAGGAGCGATATGATATCTGCCTGCTTCTCGATCGCAGGTCCACTCGTATGCTTGATGGGAGCCGCCATCTCATGCGCGATGATGGTGGATATCGTCGTTTTCCCGAGTCCAGGAGGACCGTAGAAGAGGATATGTTCGAGGGGTTCCCGACGGATCTTTGCAGACTCTATCGACACTGAGAGATGTGCCTTCATCTGCTTTTGTCCGACGTACTCGTCGAGCCGTTTCGGACGTAGTGAAATCTCTGAGATGATATCATCTTCTCGTACTTCGCTTTTCACGATACGGCTCATGTCGGGTTTCGAAGAGGCTATAGTCATAGCTAGAGGATAGTGATTTCTTCTGAAAATGCAAAAAAGAGAAGAGAGTATTTATGAAAAAAATAAAGAGGAAGTCAAAATAGAATTGACATGAATATTATTATACTTATATTATACATCATATAAACAATTTTTTGTGAAAATCTCTCCTGAAATTTCCTATCCTGATGTTCCATTCTTACAAAAACTCTTTTCCCATAGAGATTGTATTCATTTTAATGTTGAAGAAAAAAGACAGATCAAACTTGCTTACTCTATAGCTTCAGAAGCTCATGTGAATCAAATCCGTAAAAATGGAGAAGCATATATCAGTCATATAGAATGAACGGTAGATATATTTCTTTCAATTACGAGAAGAAAGCCGATTCAGGCAGAAGATATCATCGTTGCAATCCTCCATGATGTTATAGAAGATCAACCGACCTTTATACGTAAGGTTCAATCGAATTTTCCACGAACAGATGTATATACTCGCGTATTGCACCTCTCAAAGCCATCAGTAGAAAAAACAACATCTGTGCATATAGAATACGTACGATCCATACTTGCTCATCCTAGTCAGTTTTATAAGAGTGCGGAAACTTCATTTTCTCCACAGATGGCATCAGGACTTGTTTTCTGAAAAAATATGGATAGCAAGACACGAGAAAAACAAAGCGCACTTTTTGCACATATACAATCACTGAGACCACGCGATTTATCGACTTGGACAATCAAGCAAACAAGAGACTATGAAGTTCTCTGAGTTATTGCTATACTTGCTCTTCCTGACTTTGAAATAAAGGTGGCTGATAGGCTCCAAAATCTCAGTTGTCTAGAAAGTGTGGGTGCATGATATATAGAAAGAAATATTATCTCCACACAAGTGTGTATTTATAAAGCAGAAATATTTGGCCGACATGATCTCGTAAAAAAACTTACGAGATGAGTAGTGGCTCTTGAGAAAAAGAGAAAAGAACTTTCTAAAGAAACCGTATCTTCTCCCGCTTCATCCCCTTCATTGCAAAAAGACTAGCATTCACATTCTCAAACAGTTTTTCGCGATAGAGCTTCAGTTCTGCATTGGCAATTGGCTTTCCTGTAGTGATGACGATAGATACATCGGTGAGCCTCACACTCGTGATATATGCGAAGAGTTCTTCTCTCTCTGCTTCGATAAGAGTTTTCTTCACGCCACTCCAGGCAAGTGCCGTAAATATATCTCTATCTCGATCATAGTAGTCAGGATTTCTTTCACGATGAGCGAGTTGGATTTTTTGCATATAGTTTCTTATTTTTCACGGAAATCTTCGCTAACAGATTCTAGAAATTCGCCAAAGGAAAGAAGTAAAATAGAAATCAGAAAAAGAATTCCTTGATTAGTTTTTCTTTAATCGCATTTTTATGACTTCTCGACCGACATTTTGTCCTGGGCGCTTATAGAGGAGTGAGCCTTTTGGTGTCATAGTGGTACGCATGGTATCGACAGGGAGGAGGGGAAGTATCTCGAAACCATGTCGTCCGATCACATCGTATATTTCTGTGAAGAAACTCATCGTGCCATGGATGTCCCAGAAGGGAAATGTCATGACGATATTTCCTGAGAAATCCATCCCACAAAGTCCTCCAAAGAAACCATCGTACATATTGCGAAGCTTAGATCGTTCGATCTTCACTTTATCGAGAGAGATACTTCACTGATGCATGATCTCACCGAGATAGCCTTCACTCACGATATTCGCATTTCCGATCCTGTCTTTCGTACTTCGACTGATCCGACTCGCATCGAGCTCGAAGACATCTGCTTCGAACGCTGAGAAATCCTTTGCTGGAGTCCCTCATGCGACTCGGATACGTTCCTGCCACATCTTTTCTGTCTCGACGAATTCTCGGATACTCTGATCTGTAGAGGCGACCATGCGAGGAGAGAGATCGCTTCCGACGACGCTAGTGATACCCATATTCGCAGCTTCGATGAGGATCGTCCCGAGTCCACAGAACGGGTCGTAGATAGCCTTTTTTTCTTTCCCATTTGCGAGATTGATCATCATCTGGCAGAGCTTCGGTGGCATCATCCCGACGACCATATCCCGAGTCTTCATAGTGTCCCGCTTAGTATATGCGTCGATATCCTGACAAGCGATCGTGATAGCGAGGAGGTCACGATCTGGCATGCGGATGAGGCTATACTCCGACTTCGATCGTCCGAGTTTTTCTCGTTTCCAGACAGCGGAGATGATGTTCTTATTCTCAGTATTCACGAGACGAGTCGAGATACCAGACTCGACGAGCGTCTTCTTGATCCGCAGTCCTATATCGGAGAGGCGATATTCGAGTCCGTAGACACCGAGAGCAAATGTATATTTTCCTTCGGGTTGCCCTATCGCAGAGATCACATCTGTAGGGAACCTCTTCTCGTCGGTCTGATCCAGAACTCGCATGACACGGATCGATCCACCGATATTGCGAAATATCGCAGCTATATCGCTATCCTCATACTGAAGAGAAAATATCGCGATCTCATCGGTATGTGTGTCGTAACTATCTTCTCCGAAGAGTGCAAAAAGCTCTGCGAGTGAGAGCTTGGATTCCCGACCGAGTGTGAAGGCGTAGGTGTTCATGAAATCTCTCTATTTTGTAAAAATATAAACACCAGTTTCATTCCATTGTTTTTTTTCGAATCTCCATGTTAATCCATGCGCTCTCAGAAGTCAAAGCATCTTTCTTGTTATCTGTATAGGACTACTTTGGTGGAGTGCTATAGATCCATGAATACTCAGAAGTTTTAGGATAGTGAGAAGCTCATACATTTCTCTTGAGCCAGACACTGTATCAGAAAGCTGGAAAGACTGTATTTGTTGAGTACCCACATTATCTGAGACTAGAGCTCACCAATTTAATTCTGCATCTTCGTGCTCTTGCCCAATAACATCTCACCATGATAGTGCTACATAACCCTTATATCTTCTTTTTCATTCCGTTACAGAAATACTATCTATATCCATTTCAGAAAACCTTTCCTTACTCATTGAAGTGCCCTCTGAAACAATACTTGAAACTCGTGGACTAATAAGATTCGTAATAGAGAGCATGCCTCTATGAAGTCCTCATACAAGAACTTTCCCGAAAGGCCTCTCTCGGTCTGTATTTGCTGTGAGTTGCTCTGGGATAGTATTAGACATATTGAAAGATGTAAGAAATTAAATAATTTTCTCAAGTCCGATTCGCCCTTTTTCCTTATCCACATTATAGACGCGGACTTTCACGATCTCTCCTTCCTTCGCGACATCATTCACATTCGCGATGCGCTCTTTCACACCGAACTTCGAGATATGGATCATCCCTTCTTTCCCCTTGGAGATCTCGACGATCGCACCGACCGTATCGAGGATCTTCACGATTTTTCCTTCGTATTCATCTCCTACTTCGATATCTTTGAGGATTCATTTTATAAACTCGAGTGCTGCCTTTCCAGCTTCTTGAGTCTTCGCAGTCACAGTACACTGTCCGTCATCTTCGAGATTGACCTCGACACCATAGTCTTTTTCGATTTTCTGGATCGTCTCACCACCCTTTCCGATCACTTCACGCATCTTCTCTTCTGGGACGAAGACTGCGAGGAGAAATGGGGCAAATGGAGAAAGTTCGGCACGAGGAGCAGAGAGGCATTTCTTCATCTCGCCCATGATATATCCCGTCGCGTCGACGGATTTCTCGAAGACTGAGCGGATCACGTCCATAGAGAGTCCGGCGATCTTACAGTCCATCTGGAGCGCGGTGATACCCTTTTCTGTACGAGCTACCTTGAAATCCATGTCACCGAGGAAGTCTTCTTGTGCTTGGATATCTGCGAGGATCTCATACTTCCCACTCTCTTCATCGTAGATCATCCCCATCGCGACTCCTGCGACCATAGCCTTGATCGGTACACCTGCGTCCATAAGTGCCATCGTCGATCCACAGACCGATGCCATAGAAGACGATCCATTACACGTCGTCGTCTCAGATACTACTCGCATCATATATGGGAAATCCACAGCACTCGGAAGTACTGGTTCGAGTGCTTTCTCCGCGAGGCGACCATGACCGACTTCTCTTCGCCCAACTCCACGAAGGGGTTTCACTTCACCGACAGAGAAAGGAGGGAAGTTGTAGTGGTGGATATATCTCTTGGTATCCTCTTCGAACATATCGTCGATGAGCTGGATATCGGATGGGCCACCGAGGGTTGCGATCGAGAGGACTTGTGTCACTCCTCGCTCGAAGAGTGCTGATCCATGAGTACGAGGGAGGATAGGTGCTGTCGCGCGGACAGGACGGACTTCATCACACTTACGACCATCGAGACGGACTCGCGTTTCGAGTACGGTATGGCGCATATCTTCTGAGATGACCTTCTTCACACTGTCAGCGATGTCTGCCATCTTCGGAGTATTGGATTCCGTATCGTATCCGAGCTTCTCTGCTGTCATCTCCACGAGATCATGCATAGCATCGTGGAACTCGAGTTTTCCGAGGTTGTAGAGCGCTCGTATTTCCTCCACGGTGACGAGATTTTTTACTTTTTCTATCACTTCTGGATCTGTATCGACGACAGTGAGCTCTGTCATAGGGAGAGTGTAGGACTTCGCGTATTCTGCGAGGAAGTCTTTCTGTGCTTTACAGAGATCTTTGATGATCGCATGAGCGTATTCGAATGCCTTTACCATGAGATCATTACTCACTTCTTGTCCCTGAGACTCGACCATCGTGATCGCATCCATCGTCCCCGCGACGGTGAGATCGAGATGAGCTGTCTCTATCTGTTCGAATGTCGGGTCAAATATGAAATTTCCACTTGCATCACTCGCGATACGGACACCTGCCACGGGTCCTTCGAATTCCTGAACCCCTGCGAGCATAACTGAGAGGGAAGCACCTGTGACTCCGTACCATCCGAAATCAGAAAGCCCAGATGAGCTCATGATCGTGGAGATAATCTGTGTATCAGTTCGTGTATTTTTCGGGAACATGGGGCGGATGGGGCGGTCGATCATTCTCGAATTGAGGATAGATGCTTCGCTCGGACGACCTTCACGCTTCATGAATCTATTGCCTCCGATTTTTCCGTTCGCATAGTATTTCTCCTGGAACTCGACAGTAAGAGGGAAGAAGTCTCCGTCTTTCGGATTCCCGATACCAGTCGTTGTGAGGAGGAAGTTCCCATCCTCATCTCGGATCACTACAGAACCTGTCGCGAAGAGGGCGAGGCGACCGGATTCGAAGGTGATATTTTTATTTCCTATTGTATAGGTTTTGGATACGACGGCTCTATCGAGAGCATCTTTGTCCTTGAGTCAGACGATCATAGAAATAGGTATTAGGATGTAGAACTTAGGTCTTAGAAAAAACCTTACCAAATATGACTCTCGGAATTCCAAACCAATCACGCGAACAGCGGAACTCGTTCGGAAGTGGCGAGGAGTATTTTGGCAAGGTGATTATAGAGAAAAATAAGAGAAATGCAAAAATATAAAAACTCCTACGAAAGTAGAAGTTTTTTAGGTTTTCTGGAGCGAACAATGGGACTCGAACCCACAACAGCCGCCATGGCAAGGCGGTACTCTAGCCAATTGAGCTATGTTCGCGCATCTTGGGAGCAGGTAATGGGACTCTGAACTCGAGAGCAGCCGCCATGGCAAGGCGGTACTCTAGCCAATTGAGCTATACCCGCACATGGAGATATAGTATCGATTTTTTATTTTTTTCAAGAGGAAATCAAAAATCCTCCCAAGATATGGGAGGATTTTATGAAAGCATTTTTATTGTGGAAGACTCTTCGGAGTCGTTCTATCACTGGCTGGTGTCGCTGGGTAGGGCTCAGTGATACGAGGAATCGGAGTTGTCGGGTATGCTCCAGAAGTAGTTGGAGATTTTTTCGTAGCGGGATTTCTCGGAGTGGGAGTCTGTGTTGTGCCAGATTCTGTCTTTTCTGGACTCTTCGGAGCACCAGGAAGCGCCTCACAGACAACACCATCACTGTCTCCATCAAGGTTATAAATATCCATGTCTTTTATTTCTTTCACTGACTTTCCATTATTGTATGATGCTATCTCACTCGCACACTGGTCGTATTTTGCCTGAGCTTCTGCTTGAGTCCCGAAGTTCGAACAGTTCAGGTCTCCTTCTCATTTGGTCGGAAGGGCACACGATCCCATGAGCTTGAGTCCATCCTTCGTATGAGTCACACGAGATTCCTGGACGCTCTTTCCTGAGAGTATCGATCCGAGATCGAGATCGTAGTTCATCGTCTCGATACCGATCGCACCCAAGATAATAACTCAGAGTCCTATTGCTATACTTGTTTTGATCTTACCCATCCACCATAGAACAAAAAGGACAACAGCAATAGCGACCATAACCCAGATACGAGTCGACTTGGTATTGCGAGCTTTTTCAGCTGCATTTTTCACATCGGTGAGAGTCATAGAGAGAAGAGTGAAAGATAAAGGTAACTTCTCTAGTATACGAGAAAGCGAGGAAATGCAAAAAACTTTCTTATTCTTCTTTTATTGATGAGTAATAACAAGTATAATATTTGATTTTCGATCATTTTGCATCACATCATCTCTGAGGACTTGTTTCGTTATAATATCTTCTGCTAATTCTAATTTTAGATGGGTAAAAGCAGTATATATCCTCATATAGAGTGGTTCCAGAGAGTTTATATAATCTTCAGAAAGTCTTTCCCGAGCATCAGCTCGCATATGGTAGTTCCATCACCAATTAGATACATCTTCTCAACATACGAGCTCTGAGGGTCAGAGATTCAGATGAGATTCAGATTTTCCATTTTTCTTGTCTGTTTCTATTTGCACGAGGAAGTTCTCTACTATCTGCTCAGGAGTTCTTCCATTGAGGATATCCTCTGCTCGTAGAGCGGATCGAGCTGACTCTAGTCTTGCGTTTCTGAGTCCAGCAGTGAGTGCAGCTCCTATTTCTCAGACATTTTCTCGAGTGACTTCAGGATAAAGTGTAGTCATAGTATTAAATAAGGTTAATTGAGATAATTATTTTTCCTCTTTCTCTTCCGCCACATGTACTGGCTTCATGAAGGGGAAGTATTGGCACTCGCGGAGAGGCTTGTCTTCGAGGAAGGCGAACATACGCTCACCGAAGCCGAATCCACACGTCGGAGGCATACCGTGTTCGAGCATCTCGACGAAGTCCCACTCAGGCATCATCGCCTCATCGTCACCACTCGCGAGGAGGGCTTGCTGTGCTTCGAAACGGGCTCGCTGATCGAGAGGATCATTGAGTTCTGAGAATCCATTTCCGACCTCACTTCCTGCGATGATCGGCTGGAAGCGCTCCACGCGACCAGGATTTTTCGCTGATCGCTTCGCGAGAGGGGAGATGATCTCTGGGTGATTCACGAGAAATGCAGGTCCCGTGATCTGCTTGCGGACGTATTTCCAGAGCGTATCAGTGAGGCGTTCACGATTGTCTCACTCGTATTTCACTCCGAGTTCTTTCAGTTTTGCTCGCATCTCATCATCGGTCGCGGTGAGGAGGTGGATGCCTGTTTTCTCGAGTACGGCTTCGAGGTAGTCCACTTTCGGCCACTCTCATGCGAGATCGAAGGTATGTCCCTTCGCGGTGAATACAGTCTTCCCGTAGACTTCTCGTGCGATCGCCTGGTAGAGATCCTGGACAAGCTTCATGCCATCTTCATAGTCAGCGTACGCCCAGTAGAACTCCATATTCGTGAATTCTTGAAGGTGTTCAGGACTTGATCCTTCATTTCTATAGGCGCGTCCGATCTCGAATGTCTTCGGAAATCCTCCTGCCATGAGACGCTTCTGCCAGAGTTCACCCACACAGATGCGCATGAAGACATCGACATCGTAGTCGTTGTGATGCGTCGCGAATGGTCGTGCTTCAGCTCCACCCGTCGTGTGTTCGATCGTGGGAGTCTCGACTTCGAGAAATCCTTTCGATTTCATAAAATCTCTCGTCACTTCCCAGAATTTTGCCTTGCGGTAGAACATAGCACGGAGTTCATCGTTCATCGTCATATCGAGATAGCGTTTGCGGTAGCGCTCGTCATCGTCCTCGATCCCATGCCACTTCTCAGGAAGGGGACGGATCGCCTTCGTGAGAAATGTGAATTCTTTCACGAAGAGAGTGAGCTCTCACTTATGTGTATAGAAAAGTTCTCACTTCACTCCGATGAAGTCTCAGAGGTCGATGAGCTTCTCGGCGAATTTATATGCAGACACGGCCTCTGCTTCTCCTGTGAGCTCTTTTTTCCCTTCCCCATTTACATGTATCGAGCAATTTTCTCGCGAGAAAAGTATCTGGATCTTCCCAGTTCCATCTGAGATTGTCGCGAAACAGATCTTTCCGAATGATCGGTGAAGCATGACTCGTCCAGCGAGCGCGACTTCGCTCTTCGGTGCACTGATGATATCTTCAACTGCTCGAAATTCGCTCTTCGCGCCACTTGCGATATCGATACTGGAAGGGTATTTCGAGAGGATATTTCCGAGAGGGTTCGTGATATCGAACTTCGTAGCGAATGGATTCACTCCGAGTGCTCTGATGCGTTCGAGCTTTCGGATGCGGTCGAGGGTTTCGGTAGAGTAGTCTGGAGTAATCATAGATATGAGAGAAAAATCCCTTCCAGTATATAAAAAGGAAGGGAAAAGGCAAAATGAAGTCAAAAATTATTTCTTCTCTCCACCCCACCACCCTGCGAGGTCGATGAGCTTCGATGAGAGTGTATCTCATTTTTTCGAGAGGTGGTATTCGCCACTTTCACTTTTTGCGATGATCCCAGAGTTCACGAGTTCATGGAGTCGGTCGGTGAGGATCTTCGTATTAGCGTCTCCGATATTTTTCCTGATCTCGGTAAATGTGTGTGCGCCCTCGTCGATGGCGCGTAGGATAAATATCGTCCACTTCTTTCCTATCAGTGTGAAGAGAGCGGTAGCATTCGGGCATGTACACTGGGGTGTTTTTACCATAGAGCTTAAATATATATCCCTATAATAGTCAATTTCTTTTCTAAAGCAAAAAATTTGCATTTATAGAAAATATCGATAGACTCTCAATACTTTAAAAAATAAAGTTATAAGATTTATTTCATATTTTTATCATCCGATGTCTTTCCTTACCAATCTCTCATGGCGCTATGCTACCAAAAAATTCGATACTTCGAAGAAAGTTTCACAAGAAGATCTCGAGAGTATACTCGAGGCTATCCGTATGACTCCGACTTCGTTCGGGCTTCAGCCGTATCACTTCTACGTAGTTTCGAATCAGGATATCAAAGATAAGATCCAAGCAGCCGCATGGAATCAGCCTCAAGTGGGTACATCTTCTCATCTCATTGTCTTTACGGCACGTACAGATCTCATGCAGACGAAGGAAGAGTACTTCACTCTCATGTCAGGAGGTAATCCTGAAGTCCGTGCGAGTCTCGCAGGATTCGAGAATATGATGAATGGATTCATCGAAGGGAAATCTGATAGAGAAGATGTCCTCGTCTGGTCCGCAAAGCAGACCTATATCGCTCATGGATTTGCTATGGCTGCCGCAGCAGAGCTCGAGATCGACTCGTGTCCGATGGAGGGATTTGATCCTGTGGCAGTAGGAGAAATCCTCGGACTTCCTGAGTCACAGAAAGCGCTCGTCATGCTTCCTATCGGATACCGTGCAGAGGGGGAGGCTCCTCGTGGTGGAAAAGTGCGATTCTCGAAAGAATCACTTTTTACCGAGGTGAAATAGTTGAACGCAGAGAAGCTATTGACTTTCATATAAAAAGTATAAAATATAATTGTTTTATACTTTTTATTTTTTCATGAATACCATTACTCCTTTTCAGATACCAGATTCAGAAGCAGCTGTCAGAGATGTTTCCAATGAGCTGATTGTCTCAATAGAAGAGTGATACAAGGCAAGAATCCAAGATGCCCTCGCACATGAGCATGCCAATACAGGTTTTCAGGTACAATGTGTGGTCCTCTCTCGTGAACTCTATCTCAAACAACCAGAGGTATGGAAAGGTATAGCTCCAAAAGGTGCCTCTCTCGAAGAAATACTATCAGGTACGATTACTCACCATATAGATAGGATGGCATACTATCTCTCTCATCATATCAATCGTACAGAGCCTATATTTGACTCTCTCGAAGATGTCGCGAACGTACCCTTGGTCCAGCTTGGATGGTATGAGTTCGATCTCAGTACCACTCAAGAATTAATTCCCGATGAGTCTTGTTGAAGAATTGATCTTACGAGAATATTCTCTTTTGCAGATGCCTTTCGTAGGCTAGAAAAAATGAATAAAATCAAAATCACAAAACACGGTCTCACCGAAGAGGGAAGACGAGTGCTCGAAGCCTACAATGATATAAAAAGAACTTACTGACAGGGAAATAGTATCACGCCCGCGAGCCCTGAGATTCAAATATAATTTACTTTTTTATTTTCGTTATATGTCTTCACTTTCTACTATCATCACCGAGACGTACTGGAATACTAGAGAAAACCAAATGAATGCTCAGTCGGCAATCGAACAATCCGATACAAATCCTCATACTTTTTCCACGGATGAAGAAGCATCTCAAGCTGAAACAGAAGCATCGAGCCTTCATTTCTGGAAGACTTTGATTACGGGGGTGCGACAACAAGTATGGAGTGTCATGAAAAAACACTATAAAAATGAAACGGATGCTATAGAGCAAAAAATAGATGAAGAAAATACATCGCCTCTTGATGAAATCCGACTGAGATTCAAAACAGAAGCTACACATATGCAGAGAACTCGAGCTATTTTTCTCGCTATCATGGAGCTCTCATGATCAGATTCCCATAGAGAGTCTCTCTCAGTAGAGTCTTAGCTTACCACTTCATAGCTTGGCTCTACATGGACCACGACACTTTGCACATTGGCAAAGTGTTTTTTGATCTCTGTCTCGACCTCGTGTGCGGTGAGGTGTCCAGCGCGGACGGTCATCTCGCCATCGACGAGGAGGTGGAGTTCGACGATACGATCGAAGCCACTTTTTCGTACGATACAAGTGTTGATATTTTTCACATTTTTATTTTCTCATATAATTTTGCGTACTTCTTGTTCCATACTCGGATCCACCACTTCGTCGAGGAGCTCACGCATAGCGGGCCAACCGATATGGTAGATGTTGTAGCACATGAATCCACTTGCCACGAGTGCTGCCCAGTCTGCTCCAGATGCGAACTGTGGTCCAGTAAAGAGTGCTACGAGCGTCCCGATGAGCGCTATCCCTGTCGTGATCGCATCGGAAAGGTGGTGGAACGCATCTCCCTTCACAGCAGTACTTTCGAGCTTCCGTCCTATATAGATACCACGGAGAAATAGTCCTCACTTCAGGAGGACGACGGCAAGGAGTATCCAGAGTGTCCAGAGTTCTGGTATACCAGCATCGGGATTTCGTATACGAGCGATCGCTCATGTAGCGATCTGTATGACGGCGAAGATAAGGAGGATGGAGACGGCGAGTCCTGCCATAGGCTCAGTCTTGCCATGTCCATAGGGGTGGTTCTCATCGGCTGGCTTCTGTGCGTAGCGCACTCAGAGCCATACGATCGAGGATCCGATGATATCTGTCGCACTCTCGATCGCATCGGCGATGAGTGCATAGGAGTTTCCGAATATCCCACCGAGAGCTTTCACGGCCGTAAGTCCGATATTCGCGACGATACCGATAAGGGCGATATTTTCTCAGGATTTTGGTGTCATGTTCATACGGAGACTGTATGGTTTTCTCTCGAAAAAGCAAACTCACAATATCAGTCATCCAAAAGAGATACTTGATTTCTATCAAAAATAGTGTAACATGGATTTATATATCATATAACAGTATTATATATGAAACTCTCACAGAGACCCAGGATTGCTGCCGAAGTCCGTGAATCGGTATCATGATCAAATGTAGAAAGTCTTGTTCGAGAAATAAGAGCACGAGTCGAAGGGTGAGTGGCAAATGAACTATGGAACTCATATAGAAATCAGATCGAGCATAACCCCGATATTCGAAATCAGATTGACTCAGCTCTACGAGAAGGTAAAAAATGATCTGATCTGAATATAGAAATATATATGTATAATCTCGACAAACTTACAGATGAAGCTATCTCGAGTCTTCTTTCGAAAACTCTTTGACCACTCATTGTGCATTATCACCCTAGGGTTGTAGGATTCTCTCGAGAACCTATAGAGTTTAAGCGTATAAACAATACTTTCTCTATACAAGTAGAGATGCCAGTAGTGTACTCATCTGACCTAAAAAACGCTCGTGTAGCATAAAAATTACTCGAACCACTTCACCAGTGTCATCCCCACACATCCGATGATGAAGAGGGCAACGGTAGCATATTTTTGCTTCGTCTGAGAATGGATAACAGGGAGGAGATCGGCAGTCGCCACATAGAGGAGTGAACCTCCAGCGAATGCTGTCGCGAGTCATGTGAAGAGAGGGGACACGTTCGAAAGAACGAGATCGGATATCGTGAATCCGATACCTGCTGCGAGGGCGAATACAGTGAGAAAAATGATTTGAGTAGACTTTCGGAACTTACTTTCGCGAAATATCGCAGCAAGAGAGAGTGAGACGGGAATCTGGTGAATAGCGACTCCTATGAGGATCGCGTATCCGATTTCTGGTGATATACCGAACCCCGCTCGTATCCCGAGTCCGTCGAAAAGCGTATGGATAAAAATCGCGATCCACGATACCAGCGCGACATGATCGTAGTGCTCATGTGGATCTTCGTGCGAGTGGTCACCATGTCCGTGATCGTGCGCATGAGGAGTGAGGATCTCTTCTATGAGATAGATGAGGAGAAATCCCGCGATAAATGCATAAATCGCAAGCTCAGTCTCTTCGAGCGCCTCAGGAAGGATATGGACGACTGCTACCGAGAGCATCGAACCCGCACCGAGTCCGATGAGGAGGTTCAAGATGCTTCTACTGATTCACTTCCATATATAGAGAAGGAGTCCAGAAGCTGAGATGAGCGTGAGGATGAGGAGGGGAGTGAGCATGGGTAGTAAATGAGTGATTGGTGATGAGTAACGAGCAAGCAAGAAATATGAGGATTATCGACATTTTGCGAGTTCTATATTCAGAAGAAACGGATTGAGGTTTTCCCCGATGAAGACGAGTATGTTTTGTTTTTCTTTCGGTGGATTTTCTACTTCCTCTATCGTGAATCTAGCGCCCACTTTTTGTACGAGAAATGTTTTCTTTGGATCATTCGCGAGGTGGATAAATCCTTTCACTCGGTATACTTCATAGGGAAGTTCACGGAAAAATTCTGAGAGACGTATATGATCGAAGAGGTATTCACTTTTGTGAACAAAATTTCAGAATGTCTCACTATGTGTATGTTCATCTCTTGTATCTGCCATCTCTTTCGCATCTTCGAGAGAGATACGGTCAGTATCGAGAAGGAGGTCGAGTGGTATCTCTGCTGTGGGGAGATGGATGATCGGAGCATGAGCATTTACTCTTCGGATGACATCTTCGATAGAGCCGAGTATCATCGGACCTGCTTGTTCTCATTTTGTGACGATACAAAAATCAGCAAGCTCTATTTGTTCGAGCGCTGTATTTGTATTTTGTGTGAGATTGTTCACGATATTGAGCGCGTCTACGAGACAGATGATGCTGTCGAGCTTCACTCTTCATCACATATCATTCATGAGAAATGACTGAGCAATAGGAAGTGGCTCGCTCATGCCAGATGACTCGATGATAATATAGTCTATCTCTCTCCCACTTGCGAGGAGTCGTTCTATAGCTTCCATAAAGTCTTTCCGCACGGTACAGCATATGCACCCGTTCGAGATCTCTACTATTTCCTCGGTAGATTTTTCTATGAGCTCTGCATCGATGCCAGTAGATCAGAACTCATTCTCTACTACGGCGATACGACGACCGTTCGCATTTCGGATGATGTGGTTCAGGAGGGTGGTCTTTCCACTTCCGAGAAATCAGGTGAGGATGGTGATGGGGATTTTCTTATTCGTGGTCATGCTGATGCTGGTTATATATGATACAAGAGTCTGCTATTTTTTCTGCACATTGGCGAGTCTCTTCTATCTTGCTCATAGCTGTATCACACCACTCGTGGGATGGATTTTTTGGTATATCACACCCTGGAGCTCCGCATGATACGAGAAAGCAAAGAGATGTTAGAAAAACTATTCGCATAATGAAGTGATAGAAAAAGATTTATAGTTTCACCTCATTCCACTTCGGAAATTCATCCGTATATTTCACCCAACTTTCTGGTCACTCGACCATCTCTTCGGGAGTGAGAAGTGCGGTATCGAGAAGCGCTTCGATCTCTCCCTGGTTATCTGCGATCGTGATGATGACGAGTTCTTGTCTGCGATCGAGATAGAGGTTATCTCTGTGGGTGACGAGTTCGAGTTGGTACTCAGGGTATTTCGCGATCTCATCGGGTGGGAGCGAGGCGATCCAGTGTCCCGCAGGATCTACCTTCGTCGAGCCACCTGCCTGTCCCCAGCTTCCCGCCGTATCGTGACGAGAGGCTAGCCAGAAGAGTCACTTCGACCGTATCACTCAGCGCCACTCACGATTGGCAAGTGCCCAGAATCTTTCTGGGTGGAATGGTCTGTTTCGTCTATAGACGAAACTCTTGATCCCATATTCTTCCGTCTCGGGTGTATGTCATGCATGTCCACCGCTTGCGAGTTCTCGCATCCAGAGTGGACTATTTTCTGCTTTTTCCATCGAAAATAAGTGAGTATCGATGACTCTGTCGAGCCCTACTTTTCCCCAGTCAGTTTCTATATATTCTGCTGTTGGTTGAAGTCATTTTATGATTTTTCGGAGAACGATCCTCTCTTCTTCAGATATCTCAGAGATTTTGTTCACGACTACTACATCTGCGAACTCGACCTGATCGACGAGGAGATCGACGATCGTGCGATCATCCTCCTCTCCGACTTCCCATTTGCGATCTCTGAGAAACTCAGCAGATCCGAAATTTGCGAGAAAACCCCGAGCATCGACGACGGTGACCATCGTATCGAGTCGTACGAGTTTCGAGAGATCGATACCACTTTCCTCATCGACATAGCTAAATGTCTGAGCAATCGGGACTGGTTCACCGACTCAGGTTGACTCTATGATGATAGCATCGTATCTTTCTTCTTCTACGAGACGTTTTACTTCGATGAGAAGATCTCCACGAAGAGTACAACAGACACACCCATTTTGCATCTCGACGAGTTTTTCCTCGGTCTGCGAGAGCGTCACACCATTTTTTATGAGGTTTGCATCGACATTGATCTCTGCCATATCGTTGACGATGAGTGCTACCTTGAGTCAGTCTCTATTTTCGAGTATGTGTTTCAGAAGTGTCGTCTTTCCGCTTCCGAGAAATCAGGAAAGGATAGTGACAGGAATAAGTTTTTTTATAGACATTTTGGACAGTGTTTAAGGTATTCTTTTTGTTCGGATTTTATAGCATCAGGAGCGAGAGGGAAGTGCGACTCGCTGATATCTCTACAGTTCATACAATACGAGAGTTTCACTCACTCGTCAGCATGGGAGTGACAGGTTATCAGTATGCGTTCTCGATCGATTTCGATCTCATGGAGAATTCATTCTTTTTTGAATGCCTCTATGATACGATAGAGAGTGGTTGTATTCATATCTTTTGTCTCTACGAAAGCTTTTTTGAGCGCCTCAAAATTGGTCTTCTCATGAGATTCGAGAAAAGAAAGGATATGTCGTCTATGGATAGTCGAAAGCATAGACAGTAGTATATAAAGATTGCATATTTTTGCAAATGCAATTTTTATTATAACTAAGGCTATAAAAAATCCTACTCAATGAGTAGGATGGAATTTATCTGATGACACAGGCATTACAGCTCTTCATACGAGCATACGTGATGCTCGAGATATAGGGACTTGCGAGCTTCGCATGGATATCGTAGATCGCTCCGCAGTTCTCACAGAAGCTGATAGATATAGCGTCGTCTTTCGTCGCTTCCTCGCACTGGCATGGGAATATGACGCGTTCTCCTGCGATCGTCATCTCGTGGATGAGTCCCTGGTCACGAAATGCATCGACTATACGATAGAGTGTCGCGAGGTTCATACGACTATCTCCTTTTCCGACAAGGGTTTTTTTCAGATCAGAGAAAGTGACGCGGGCAGATTTCTGGAGCTCTTCGACGAAACGGCGACGAGAAAGTGTGATACGAGAATCGGACATAGAAGGGAGTCTAAAGAAAAAGAATAAAGTCTAAGAAGGAGGGCAATATAATCATTTTTTTTGTAATTGCAAACTTTTGCGATTACCATTTCCACTCTGTCCCAGCAGGGCCGATTTCGAATATTTGTGCTCCAAATTTTTTCTTGGCTTCGAGGAGATCCTGCACGGGTTCATCTTGGTTATCATCGGCTAGATCGAAGGTTCAGTAGTGGATACCGATAGCTTTCTCTATCTTGAACTCACGTTGGAGAAGCATACCTTCGAACGGATCTGTGTGTACTGGAGCCATGAACCATCGAGGCTTATAGGCACCGATAGGGATGAGTCCGATATCGAATCCGTTTGGATATTTTTCTTGTATTTTCGTCACAAATTCTCCGTATCCAGTGTCTCCTGCGAAGTAGAGAGACTTCCCAGAAGCCTCGAGTCTGAATCCTCACCAAAGAGTCTTGTTCCTATCCGTAAGGCCACGAGCAGAGAAGTGCTGAGCCGGGAGGTAGGTGATCTTCACTTCAGAAGATCCTACACTACGAGTTTTCTCTTCCCACCAGTCCATATCGATGACATTTTTTATCTTTCGATCTTCGAGGTATTTCTCATTCCCGAGTCCTGTATAGATGACAGGAGTATCTCGTTCGTAGAAATATCGGAGACTCTTCGTATCCATATGATCGTAGTGATTGTGCGAGAGGAGGATGATGTCGATATGAGGCATATCTTCTATGCGTACTCCTGGTTCGCTATAGCGTCTTGGTCCTACCCATGAGAATGGACTAGCTCGTTCACTCCACACAGGATCGGTCAGTATATTCACTCCATCGACCTGGATAAGCAGAGTTGCATGTCCGATATTGGTGATGACGATACCGTCATGATTCGCTATCTTTGGTACTACCCGAGTGATCTCACGTTTCTGCCATTTTGCTTTTTCTCTGTGGAGGAGCCAGTAGATAAGCCCTCATTTCTTATCGTCAGTACGCTCTATACGGAAAGATTCTTTTGCTGACCACCCGATATTGTAGAAATGTTTGCCATCGAAGTGATCTGAGACGGGGCCTCTATACCCCTTGCTTTTGTAGAAGAGATTTATCACCAAAAAAAGGATCGCTACGAGAGCGATGCTTCATGTGAGAGATAAAAGAAGAGAAAGGAAAAAAAACATGATGGGAGTAACGGCTTACGGAAGAGAGATTCTGTCAAAAATGATGCGCAGAGTATAGGGAAGATCGACTTTTCCGCAAGAGAGATTTTAGAGAAAAAGAGCTTTTAGTATGAGGAAAATGCTTCCAGCAAGGACGATCGTGACTGGCATAGTAAGTACCCACGCGAGGAGAATATGCTTGATCATGTGTGGATCGACACCATCATGCCATCCATGTTCTTCTACCATGGTACCAGCTACGCTCGAGCTCATGACGTGAGTGGTAGATACAGGAAGTCCGAAGTGTGAGGCGAGTCCGATGGTTCCTGCTGTCACCAGCGCAGAAGAGGCAGCCTGTGAATAGTTCATCTTGTGTTTTCCGATTTTTTCTCCGATCGTCTTCACGATCCTTTTCCATCCGATAAGTGTACCAGATCAGATAGCCACCGATACGAGGACGATGATCCACCAGGGAATATAGTCAGTCGCTACAGAGAGATCTTTTACATTTTTATTGATACTTGCGATATCTACGCTACTATTTCCTCCTGCATGGGCACTCGGGATGAGAGAAACTATTTCGAGTGAAGAAAGGAGTTTGTAGCTCTCTTGGACACCGAGGACGCCCTGTCGTATAGTGACTTTATCTGTAGTATCCCATGTATTTTTCGAAGTGAGGTTCGTGAGGGAAGCGATATCTTTTTTTGCTTTTTCGAGGAGGACCTTATCTTGCCCTGAGAGATATGATACATCGATATGAGAAATCACTCCTTCTATAGCAGTGACATTTTTACTAAATGCCTTAGTGTCCATATTTGGATTGATCGCGAAAGAAGCTGGAAGGAGAGTGACGAGTATAAGTGTCGCGATACCGACTCACTTTTGTCCGTCATTTTTTCCGTGCATGAAGCTCACGAGACATGATGACACGATGAGGACGGACCTCATGCCGAGGGTCGGATGGTCCCATGACCAGCGTGGAGACTTGAAGTATTGTCTTTTTTTCAGGACGAGATGGGCAATGTATATCAGACCGAGCGCGAGAGAAAATCCGATTACTGGAGAAATGAGAAGTCATTCGATTACCTCGAGTGCTTTTGCCCAGTTCGGGATCACGAGAGTATCATTTGGCATAAATGTGAGTGCGATACTTACTCAAAGGATCGATCCGATGAGTGCATGAGAGCTCGAAACAGGGAGAGCAAGCCACCATGCACCTAGATCCCAGATGATCGCTGAGACGAGTATAGATATCACGAGTGTGATACCAAAAGCGGTTCACTGATGAGAGATCGTGGCCAGTGGCAAGAGATGCATGATGCTCATGGCTACCGCTGTGCCACCGAGGAGTACTCAGAGAAAATTCAGAAATGCTGCTATGAATACTGATTTCTTCGGTGCGAGAGAATGACTATAAATAACAGGAGCGATCGCATTCGCTGTATCGTTCATGCCATTTACGAATTCGAAAGCGAGGACGACACCGAAGTAATGTGTGATCAAAATTGATATAGTCTATCATCTCACAAGTCTCGAAAAAAAGCAAAAAAACCACTCTTTTTATCGAGTGGTTCTTACCTGAGATGTTTTACTGGAAGAGTCAGCCAGGAGTTGGTTCACACCACCCATTTCCATCATCTCAGCCGATCGAGTTACAGAGAGACTTACATTCTGGGGCAGGACTTGGCTGCGTGACTTTCCCATCAGGAAGTCTACAGAGTCATATATTTCGGAGCTCTCCAGGAGTAAGCATTTCAGGAGTATAGGCTCTTATAGAAACATTGCTTGCACACGCTGGAAGTTCGCTCGCTTTTTTTATCGTCATTCATCCGAGATAGTAGGTATCTGAAGGTGATGTCGCGTCGGCGTATTTTCCATAAGCCTTCGTGATGCTTGCATGAACATTAGTGTCTATATACATCTCACATCCAGAGTTAGTGATCGTTCTATTTATATTTTTTATAGTATTGGTAAAGAGTGGGATCGTGAGTTTTTCGCTATTTTTTCCTGTGGTTTTGTAGTCATTCACGACTTTTTGGCGAAGTGTCTCTGGATTTTGTGAAGAGACATTCCCTTCATTTGAGAGATTTCGGTTCTGTTGTACCTCATATTTCTCATATGTATCGTATATTCCCCACATCGCATAGCGAGGTCAGCTGAGCTTCTCGAGACCAGTATGAACAATATCATACCCTCCTCCATAGATACCTCCAACATCATGATCGAGGGTTCCTGTCGATGAGATATTCACATAGTAGGTGACTCATTTTTTGAGCTTACATGCAGATGGTGAGTTCAGAGGATTACCTTCATAGGTATACCAGATATTTCACATAATTGCACCTCATGCTCCACACGTATTGTTGATGTTTGAATCTACGAAGTCACATGGATAGGGAGAAATTTTGATACCAATAGTTGACCCAGCACTATAATCACCTGTCTCTATTATACCTCTCTTGTTCGCTTCCGGATTTGTATCAGGATCTATGAGGGTCAGTCGATAGACATGGTGTACTCACTTTGCTCATGCTTTCGAGCTCTCGTACCAAGGTCGGCGAAGCCATGATCCCTCACGTCCCGCAGTTACAAATACTTCGTTCATGAGTTTTGTATTCGCTGGACATGGAGGTGGGATAGGATCATTCGCGAAGATGCCGAGGTCACTGGATGTCACAGGAGGAAGAGTCGGAGGAGTGGTGACTGTTCCGACACAGCTAAACATACTACAACTATTCGTTCCTGATTTGGTGATCCACTTTTTTCCTGGTGTACAACTACTCGGAAGAGAGAGGTCACTGGTATTGGTGTAGTCTTTGATATTTATGTAGAGCGGATTTGTAGCAGATCATACGTTAGCATACTGGTATCCACTCGTATTGCTTGAGCTATCATATGTACTGGAGTTCGATGAGCGAAGTGCCGAGAGACTCGTCGGACAAGCGATCGTACTCGCAGATCACCATGCAGATGATCCTGCTGGGGGAGTAGAACTTTCTTCTCATACTCCTATATATGGAGAAACACCACCAGGTATCTCAAAGGCTGGCCAACAATTATTCTGATTTGGTGATCCAGCTGGAAGTCCTGGAGTGCCGCATGGTCCAGAAAGTTTTACGTTTATATACCATTTACCTGAAGTAAGGTTTATCACTCCATTACCTGTCCTTCCAGTATCATTGACACTGAAGTATCTCCATCCATCATTGACACTAGTATA
This sequence comes from uncultured Candidatus Peribacteria bacterium, assembly GCA_964449265.1. Classification (GTDB taxonomy): domain Bacteria; phylum Patescibacteriota; class Gracilibacteria; order BD1-5; family UBA2023; genus JAGOMW01. The sequence continues at coordinate 67 of CAYVAG010000003.1, read as the reverse complement.
AAATACCTTTGCATTGGATGAGAAATCGCAAGGATTTTTCGATATAGTTATATATTTGTCTGCTACG
>CAYVAG010000002.1:66464-77374 GCA_964449265.1 uncultured Candidatus Peribacteria bacterium | reverse complement strand
ATCTATAAGCTTCTCAGACCAGGAGATCTCGGTACCGATGAGCGTGTAGAGCAACTTTTTGCTTCGACATTTGGTGATCCGAAGAAATTCGAACTCGGAGATGTCGCTCGTATCAAGATCAACCGCAAACTTTCGACACATTTTGCTGATCATAAGAAACTCACTGGAGATAAGGAAGCAGAAACAATCCTTATGGGAGTCGACTTCCTCGCCGGTATGAAGTATCTCTTCTCACTCGAAGATGGTCGTCCAGGATTTTTCGCTGATGATATCGATCACCTCGAAAACCGCCGTGTCCGATCTGTTGGTGAGCTCGTCTATGATAAGGTAAAAGTCGGTCTCGCTCGTATGGAGAAGATCGCAAAAGATCGTATGACGATCATCGCTGATCTCGAAGAGGCAGTACCAGGAACATTTATCAACTCTCGTCCTATGGTGGCGGTGATGCGAGAATTCTTCGGTACCAACCAGCTTTCACAGTTCATGGATCAGTCTAATCCACTCTCAGAACTTTCACACAAACGTCGTGTGACAGCACTCGGAGTCGGAGGTCTCACTCGTGAGCGTGCCAGCTTCGAAGTACGTGACGTCCACCCGACGCAGTATGGTCGAATCTGTCCGATCGCTACTCCAGAAGGACCAAATATCGGTCTCGTACTCCACTTTGCTTCCTATGCAAAAGTAGATAAGTATGGATTCATCACGACACCATTTCGAAAGGTCTATCATAATGTAAAAAATGATGAAAAATCTCTCGTCGGTCGTATCACTCTCGATGCACTCGTCGATGCCAAAGGAAAAGAAGTCGTTCCAGAGAAGACACTTATCACGAGTGAAATAGCAAAAAAAATCATAAAAGAAATAAAAACAGATGAGATCGAAGTTCGAGGATTCCTCTCGAGTGACTGTGAATACTTCGATGCATACGAAGAGCGATCTCTCGTCATCGCGGAAGCAAATACTCTTACCGATGAATACGGAAACTTCGTCTCGACTCAGATTTCTTCACGTAAGGCATCTGAAGCGGCAGTAGCTCACGTACGTGAAGTGACACATATCGATGTATCACCGAAACAAGTGATGAGCGAGACGACGACACTCATACCATTTCTCGAACATGACGATGCGACTCGTGCCGAAATGGGAACGAACATGATGCGTCAGGCAGTACCTCTCGTGCGTGCAGAAGCACCAGTTGTGGGTACTGGTATGGAGCGTCTTATCGGTGAAGGATCTGGATACGTGATCAAAGCTCCAGAGGCAGGAGAAGTTATCGGAGTCGATGCGAAGCATATCTCTGTACTCTATGCCAGTGGAAAGAAGGTCACACACCCACTTTCTACATTCGAGCGATCGAATCATGATATGATCATCCATCAGTGGGCTCGTGTCACAACAGGAGAGAAGTTCGAAGCAGGGAAGATCCTCGCTGACGGTCAGTCGATCGACAACGGTGAACTTGCCGTCGGACGCAATCTCCGTGTTGCCTATATGCCATGGGAAGGATATAACTATGAGGATGCGATCATCATCTCTGAACACCTCATGCAGGATGACTACTATACGTCTATCCATATCAATGAATATGTCATGGATGTCCGCGAGACCAAACTCGGCCCTGAGAGTACTACCAATGATATCCCAAATGTTTCGCCTGCGAAGCTCAAGGATCTCGATGTCGATGGTATCGTCCGAATCGGTGCCTTCGCAAAAGCAGGGGATATCCTCGTCGGTAAGGTCACACCAAAGGGTGAGGTCGAACTCTCTCCAGAAGAGAGACTCCTTCGCGCGATCTTCGGTGACAAGAGTAAAGATGTGAAAGACTCATCGCTCATCCTCCCATCTGGATCAGGTGGTAAGGTTATCGGAGTTCACGTCCTTCGTCGGGAAGACGGAGACAATCTCCCAACTGGAGTATTTAAACAGGTAAAAGTCTACGTCGCTCAGACTCGTAAGATCGAAGTCGGTGATAAGATGGCAGGACGTCATGGAAACAAGGGTATTGTCTCTCGTATCGTGCCAGTCGAAGATATGCCGTTTATGGAAGATGGTACACCAGTCGATATCATCCTGAATCCTCTCGGTGTCATCTCTCGTATGAACATCGGTCAGATCCTCGAGACACACCTCGGTGGTGCTGCTCAGAAACTCGGTATCAAGGTAGCTACTCCGATCCTGAACTGACTTTCTACTGACCAGATCTCAGATCTCATGCAAAAAGCAGGGATCCCAGCAGATGGGAAAGTCCAACTCTATAACGGAAAAACAGGAGAATCGTTCAAGGAAAAAACTATGGTGGGAATCAAGTATATGCTGAAGCTCCACCACCTCGTCGAAGACAAGATCCATGCTCGAAGTGTCGGCCCATACTCTATGGTGACACAGCAACCTCTCGGTGGTAAGGCACAAAATGGATGACAGCGTCTCGGAGAGATGGAAGTGTGGGCACTCGAAGGATACGGCGCAGCCAATATCCTCCAGGAAATGCTCACAGTGAAGTCAGATGATATCAATGGTCGTACCCAGCTTTATGAAGCAGTGGTAAAAGGAAAGAAAATCCGACGTCCAAATGTTCCAGAATCGTTCAATGTTCTCCTTCGTGAGCTCCAAGCACTCAATCTCAATATCGACCTCCTCGGTGAAGAAGAGAAAGATGCTCTCGAAAAAGAAATGAAAGATCGATTCGAAGAACTCGAGAAACTCGAAGGAGCCTTCGATGTAGAAGTAGATCTTCCAGAAGTTCTCGATGTGAAAATCGATGAGGCACCAGTGACAACCAGTATTACAGAAGAAAAAGAAGAATAATCACAAAGAATTTAACATCCTGCCACTTCCTTCGGATGGCTTGCCCGAGAGAAAAAGAAACTTTGTTTTTCTTTTAGAACTCTTCACCTACGTGGTACGAAGGAAAGTGGATCTGGTTTTTATAACCTAAATTCTAATCCCTAAAAAATTTCTCCTATGTTTCCAATGACAAAAGATCTTGAAAATTTCCTTAATGACAAGATCACTGACTATTCCCAGATCGGAAAACACGCAGGTCGCCGAGATATTACCGTCGGAAAAAATCTCGATAACCTCCGTGCGATCTCTGTCGGACTCGCTTCGAAGGAAGATGTCCGTGCACTCTCCTATGGTGAAGTCCTCATCTCTGAGACGATCAACTATCGAACTCAGCGTCCTGAGCGTGGAGGTCTCTTCTGCGAACAGATATTTGGCCCACGTAAGAACTATGAGTGTGCGTGTGGAAAGTACAAACGTATCCGCTACAAGGGAGTTATCTGTGAACGATGTGGCGTAGAAGTCACGACGTCTCAGGTTCGCCGCCAGCGTACTGGACATATCGAACTTGCCGCTCCTGTAGCACATATCTGGTACCTGAAGAGTGTCCCTTCTCGAACGGGTCTCCTTCTCGATATTTCTGTGAAGAAGCTTGAACAGGTTGTTTATTTTGCTTCATATATTATCACAGAAGTCTACGAAGAGAAGCGCGATGAGGCCATCCATGAACTCGAAAACGCATACAAAAATCAGAAAATTACGGTACAGAAAGATGTAGCGAAAGTTATAGGTGAACTCACCCTTCAACTCGAAGAGAAGAAAATCAGTAAAAAAGAATTTGCAGAGCTCGAAGGTATGCATACTCGTCGTATCGATGAACTCGATACCGAGTACAATAAACTCCGTGATCTCCTGAAGTCTCTGAAAGTCGCAGAAGTAATCGGAGAACTCGACTATCGTATCATATATGAGAAATTTCCTCATGTATTTAAGGGTGGTACTGGTGCCGAACATCTGAAACAACTTTTGGAACGTATCGATCTCAAGGCATTTATCGCTGCAGAGCAAGCCGAACTCAAGATCGCTCCAAAAAGCAAACACAAAAAAATCCTCCAGAAACTGAAGCTAGCTTCAAGCCTCTTTAAATCTGGTCAACGTCCTGAAAATTTTATCCTCGCGGCACTCCAGATCCTCCCTCCAGATCTTCGTCCGATGATCCAGCTCGATGGCGGTCGATTTGCTTCGAGTGATCTCAATGACCTCTACCGTCGTGTTATCAACCGAAACAACCGTCTCCGAAAACTCTCTGAGCTCGGAGCTCCAGAAGTGATCCTGAAAAACGAAAAACGTATGCTCCAGGAAGCGGTCGATATGCTCCTGAATGGTGATGTCCGCTCGAACCGTCCAGGATACACGACAGCGACGAAGAAAAAACTCAAATCACTCGCTGACATTCTCAAGGGAAAACAAGGACGATTCCGTCAGAATCTCCTTGGTAAGCGTGTCGATTACTCAGGACGTTCGGTGATCGTCGTGGGTCCAGAGCTTCAGATGAATGAGTGTGGCCTCCCGAAGTCTATGGCGCTCACGCTCTTCAAGCCATTTGTCATCGGAAAACTGATCGAAAAAGAGATTGCTTACAATGTGAAACATGCAGAAAAAACGATCGAAGAAAAAACAAAAGAAGTCTGGGATACTCTCGATGAAGTAATCGACGGAAAATATGTGCTCCTCAATCGTGCTCCAACACTTCATCGACTTGGTATTCAGGCATTTCGTCCAGTACTCATCGATGGTAAGGCGATCCGTCTTCACCCACTCTGTTGTACTGCGTTTAACGCGGACTTCGACGGTGACCAGATGGCGGTCCATCTTCCTCTCACGATGGAAGCTCAGAACGAGGCATCATCACTCATGGTGACATCGAAAAATATGCTCAATCCATCGAACGGAGAACCGATCGTAGCGCCATCTCAGGACATGATCCTCGGGTGTTACTATCTCACGAAGATCGATGCTGGTGAGCCACAGTACGCATTCTCGAGTGGAGATGATGCGATGATGGCATATGAAAATGGTGTCATCACCCTTCATACTCCTATCAAGATCCGAGTAAATGGAATAACTATCGATACAACCTATGGACGATTCCTCTTCAATGAGATCCTCCCAGTAGAGCTTGGATACGTGAATGAAACTATCGGAAAAAATCCTGCCAAAAAACTTCTTTCGAGATCATTCGATATTCTCGGAGGGGAAGAGACAGCATTTCTCGCAGATAAGATCAAAAATCTCGGATTCAAGTATGCTACTATTTCTGGACTGACGGTTTCTGCATTTGATATGCATATCCCAATCGAGAAGGATATCTTCGTGAAAGAAGGAGAAGAGAAGATCAAGGAAATCCAAAAAGCTCACTGGCATGGTCTCGTTACAGAAGACGAGCGCTACCTCCAGTCACTCCAGATCTGGAGTGCGGTGAAGAGTAAGATAGAAAAAGAGATGAAAAAGAATTTCGATCCAAAAAATCCTATCTACAATCTCGTAGATTCAGGAGCTCGAGGAAACTGGGGAAATGTGACACAGCTCTGTGGTATGAAGGGTCTCGTAGTTTCTCCGACAGGAAAGACGATCGAACTTCCGATCAAGTCGAATCTGAAGGAAGGATTCTCTACACTCGAATACTTTATCGCGACACACGGATGACGAAAAGGAAAGGCAGATACCGCCCTCAAGACCGCTCAGTCAGGATACCTGACACGACGACTTGTCGATGCTGCTCAGAATATCCTTATCAGAGAATACGACTGTCATACTGTCCAACACGAAGTCTTCGACCGTAGCGAAGAGAAGACACTCTTCGGAGACACATTCGAGAACAAGATTTTCGGAAAGTTCACCGCACAAAATGTCCTCGATGCAAACGGGAAGATCGTAGTAGAAGAAGGAATCCTTATCGATAAGGAGATACTCGCTACTATCATGAGTTCTTCTATCACCAAGGTTCCAGTACGATCAGTACTCACTTGTGAGACAGAAGAAGGAGTATGTCAGAAGTGTTATGGTCTCGATCTTGCGACAGCGAGAATCGTCGATATCGGTACTCCAGTGGGTATCATCGCCGCTCAGTCGATCGGTGAACCAGGAACTCAGTTGACGATGCGAACGTTCCACTCGGGATGAGTGGCGAAAGAAGGTGGAGATATCACCGCAGGTCTCTCTCGTGTGGAAGAGCTCTTCGAAGCACGAAATCCGAAATACCTTGCTGAGATTGCTCCATTTGACGCGAAGATTACCAATATCGAAAAAGAAGGTGGAGAAGTGAAAATCACTCTCGAAGCCCTCGGAAGACAACTTCGTGAATACTATATCGGTGAAGTCGAGATGAATATCCTCGTGAAAAAATGAGATACCGTCGAGATGAAACAGATCATCGCGAAAGGAAAAGAATCAAAACAAAAAATCCAAGCCCTCCAGGCAGGTCGTGTCACGAAGGTGACAGATGATGTCATCGTGATCGAGGATCTCGTACCAGAAGTGGTCGAGTATATCGCTCCAGCCGGACGTAACCTCCTCATCAGTGAGTGATCTACGGTAAAAATCGGAGCAAAACTCATCGAAGGTCACGTCAGTCTCCAGTCTCTTATGGATACTGCTGGTCCACTTCCTACAGAGCTCTATATCGTAGGAGATATCAAGGAGATCTACTCATCACAAGGTCAGACGGTGAACGCGAAACATATCGAGCTTATCGTTCGACAGATGTTCTCGAAAGTCCGTATTACCAATGCTGGAGATTCGACATTTTTCCCTGGAGATATCGTCGATATCATCCGCTTCTCGAAAGAGAATCGTGAGCTCTCGAAGGCTGGTCAGAAAGAGGCCATCGGAGTCCAGATGCTCCTCGGTCTCACGAAGATATCACTCTTCACTGAGTCATGGCTCTCAGCGGCTTCGTTCCAGGAAACAGTCCGTGTCCTCGTGGATGCTTCGACTTCTCGAAAGATCGACAACCTCGAAGGACTCAAGGAAAATGTGATCATCGGTCGTCTCATTCCTACGCTCAACTACTTCGAGAACAATCGTGATGTCGGAGAGTTCTTCTCTCATGAATCCGATGGAACTGGTACGTATGAGAAAGACTTCAATGATCACTTTGAAATCACGACGGCGAGTACCAGTCTTGTATAGGTTTCGAAAAAAGCTTTAAAAAAATCCCTCACGGTCAGGTGGGGGATTTTTGTATTATTGCTTCTCGATGACAATTTGCTGACCTCAGTTCTTCAGCATATAGATATCTCATTCACGAAGATTATAGATACTGGCTGCTACTTTTGCTCGGAATTCCAGTGGTTTGAGTCTGATTTTGACTCGATCTGTCACTATATATCAGTGATGATTGATTTCTAGGGTATCTTCTGTGATGAGATCGAGATCTGGTATCCTCAGGATATAGTTTCATCTTTCATTGGGTCACTCGAGTTCTATATTTCTCGGCATAGGCTTCGATTTCTCGTTCATGAGGATTTCCATGTTTGAGAGCTTTTGGAGTATCTTCTCTCTAGGATTTTGTTCTAAGAGAGAGTGAACACATCATCCAATTGTCGGGGTGAAACTTCAGATAAATCCACGCAATAAATATCTTCTTTTTTCATTTACCTCTTCAATTGGTTCTGTAAATTTTGGATTTTGGAAAGACATAGAAGTATATATTTTAGTTATTTTAGAGATAATATGTATTTAGTCAATAATATTTCTTTTCATAAGATCATTTTCTCACTATAATTAGTGATATGACTGTCCGTATCGACCCATCTTGGCATACTGCCCTCGCTTCCGAGTTCGAGAAACCCTACTGGAACGAGCTTACAAGTTTCGTGAAGGGGGAGTATGTTTCGAAGACTTGTTTTCCAGAAGGGAAAAATATCTTCCGAGCATTCGACACGACTCCATTCGATAGAGTGAAAGTCGTGATCCTCGGACAAGATCCCTATCATACGCCATGAGCGGCGATGGGACTCTCTTTCTCGGTACCAGATGGCAGCAAGATGCAACCAAGTCTCCGTAATATCTTCAAAGAACTCGACTCAGATCTGAGTATAAAAAGAGTACATACAGACCTCACTGACTGGGCAGACCAGGGAGTCCTCCTTCTGAATGCTGTACTCACCGTCCGTCAGTGAGAACCTGCTTCTCACCAAGGAAAATGATGGGAAAACTTCACTGACGCTACGATACGAACCATATCTGAGGGAAGGGAAGGGATCGTATTCATCCTCTGGGGAGCGTATGCGATCGCAAAAAAATCTCTCATCGATAGCTCGAAGCATCTCATCATCACTTCTCCACATCCGAGTCCATTTTCGGCTGATCGAGGATTTTTCGGTTCTCGGCCATTCTCGAAAGCTAACGAATACCTCATATCTCAGTGAGAAAAACCAATATCCTGGTAAAATCATTTGCATTTTGCAAATTTTCGCGAAAATAGAAGTATAACTCTTTATAATTATGATAAAAAAATCTCCCTCCAAAAAATCTTCGAAGTCATTTGTCCGAAGATATGCGGTCATCCTCTCTGTACTCTTGACCCTCGTAGCAGTACTCGCACTCGAGTACTTCACAGAGATGCCTTCTCGACTCATAGAGAGTATCCGCCCACAGATAACTCGAGAAGAATCCCCTCAGGTATGTACTATGGAATATGCTCCTGTCTGTGGAAAAGACGGAAAGACCTATGGGAACGTCTGTATGGCTCGCGCGAAGAAGGTGAGTATAGCACGGTTTGGTGCGTGTGAGGAAAATACCTCTGAAGATACACCAGTAGTGACACCTCCTGTAACGAATACGTCCGCGACACTCTCAGGATCTACAGGAAGTAGTGGTAGCGTATCTCTCGACTACTCGAATACTGGAAGTTACCAGATCTACGAAAATAAAAACTTCGGATATACTCTCTCTCTTCCGAAATATGCGTATTACCGAGGAAGCACCTGAGTAGGATGAGCGAGTCATGTCCTCTCTGTCGGACTTTCTGACGCAGAGGTTGCTTCTGTCGACTCAGCTCCAGTATGAGTGTATTTTTACCCTCTCGGGGTCTCTCCAGTGGCAGAGTGAGCAAGTATACCAGTATCACGCGGAACCCTTATCGTCACTTCCCCTATCACTACCAACGTAAAAATCCAAAAAATCGTCGATACCATCCTCGCGAGCGCGAAGTAGACTATTCTCCGATATCCCGATTTTTCATGATTTCCTCGTATTCAGGCATCATACGATACACCAGATTCCAGAACGGTTTCTGGTGATTTTTTTCTCTCAGGTGTGCGAGCTCATGGACGATGATAGCGTCGATGAAGTTTGATTTTTCTCTTTTGTCATTTCGTAGCGTAGCGGAGAAATCGCTTTCTCATTCACTTAAGAGATTTTGGTTATCTTTTTTTCAAGTGTGATTTTGAAAGGGATCTCTACGGGATGACAAAAAGGCTGGCATAGTATCCAGATATTCGGCGAGTCGATAGGAGAAACAGAGACCATTTCTCGCGCTACAGCTTCCCCATCTTCCTTCAGATTTGGTGATTTTTATGCTTGTATATTTCGGGAGATTTTCTCCCTCCCAGAGGTCATGCACTCGGGGGACGATATACTCTTCTAGTTGTCTCTTCATTTCTGTCACTTCTTTCGCTGTATAGACTTTTTTCTCTCATGCTTTCGATCGCATTTTCTTTGTATTTTTCTCGATCCATGATCGTTTTTTCTCGATGAAATCTTCGATGAGAAACACAGGCATCAGTCGTGGGGCTCGCGCGATCAATAATCCCTCTTTCGATATCTGGAGTGAGAGGCTTCGACGCTTCGATCGGATGAGAGAGTAGGGAAGTGACAATAGGAATATTTATGAGAATATGTGTGATATGAGTATGCGTGTTCCGATGATGATGAGTATAGCGCCACCGATGATCTCGGCTCGAGATCCGATATGGTGTGAGAATTTTTTCCCGAATCCGACTCCTATGTACGAAACGGTACAGGTAACTAGTCCTATGGTAAGAGCAGGAAATAAGATCGATGTCTCACTGGCTGTGAGAGATACTCAGACCGCGAGAGCGTCGATGCTTGTGGCGAGTCAGAGGGTGAAGAGTGACCGTAGAGAGAATATATTTTTCTCTACTCAGTTAGCATCTTCTCACTTCCATCATGCATATATCATACTTCCACCGATATATGCGAGGAGGAAAAATGCAATCCAGTGGTCATAATCCCTAATCGCTTCAGCAAAGAGTGAGGCTACCGAGTATCCGATCACAGGCATGATCGCCTGGAAAAATCCGAAACACACTGCCATCGAGAGAGCCTGCGTGATACGGATATATTTCTGTGATATCCCCGCACTGACTGCCACAGCAAAAGCATCCGCCGAGAGTGAGAGCGAGAGGAATATGAGAGTGATAAAAGACATGGAGAAATATTCAATAAAATGCTGTCTTTATTTTTTCTTTTTTCGTCCGAGCGCCTTAAAAGCTCGAGATCATCACTTTCCGTATTTGCTCGGGCCTTGGGGACCGATTTTCGAAAACTTGTTTCCAAAAGGCTCTTCCGAGATCCTATCTTCCTCTGTTTCGAGATGTGGAGGCTTGAGAGTCATAGATATTATCTTCCGCGAGCAGCAGCTCGTCCTGGGCGCTGTTTGAGCTGAGGATTGCTACTCGATGCTCACTTTCCGAACTTGCTCATCCCTTGGTTCCCGAATCGTGATACCTTCTTCGCTATCTCTGGGATATGTGGTGCTTTCGGAGCGTCTGGAGTGGCTTTCTCATCTTCCTCGATGATTTCTTCTTCCTTTTTTGTTTGAGTCATATTTTTATAATTAGGATATGAACATTTTAGTGAGAAATATTTTTTTGTAAATGATGAATTACAAAAATAATACCTCATATTATTAAAATCATATCGGTCGACTCCTGGATGTATTTTCTATTACTATATCTTCTGGGATGAGGTGATCTCTTTTTGCCATGGTTGCTTTTCAGAATGCTCTTTGTAATACCTTTTTTATATGACGTGGTCACACACTCATTAGCTTCTCTACTACATTGGTAGAGAGACTACTTTGGAAAAGTTTTCCCCAAACA
>CAYVAG010000002.1:0-66454 GCA_964449265.1 uncultured Candidatus Peribacteria bacterium | reverse complement strand
TGTACATTCATCCTATCGAGAATCGGTGTTGGTATACTTGATTCGTTGTTTGCTGTGGCTATCCATATGACACGACTTGCATCTATGGGGACTTCAGCGAATTCATCGACAAATCTTGCTGCCGTATCTTCTTCGAGGAGCTGATACAGAGCTCCGAGTGGGTCGTAGTGTCACGTCATACTCGCCTTATCTATCTCATCTACTATCATGACAGGATTGGCATAGTCACTTCCTATCAGCGCTTCGAATACTTTTCCCGGCTTCGATCACCTCCACTGGTTCGATGATCACGAGAGGAGCCATCAGGCTGTCATAGAAGACATCGGTGCGATCTGAGTTCAGGTTCCGAGAAGTTCAGCAATCTTGAGAGAAAAGTGTGTTTTTCCTACACCAGGATTTCCGAGAAGGAGGAGCGGTTTGATGTTGAGATCAGCGTCTATTGATGAGAGAGCAAGAGCAACATCTCATGCTATATCATCTATGGGTCACTGAAAATTAGGATGCATTTTCCGAAGCTTTTCTACTTCGAGCATTTGTGTAGGCTTTACTTGGAATCTCTCTGGTCAGGTCTGATGCATATTCCTATAGAGTTGCATAAGTGCCCCGTTCTCTCCATTCACATGAGGATTTTCTCCCATTTCTTGCATTTTTGCACTCACTGTTTCTATTTGGAATATTTTTCTCATAGTTGCTCCGATGAGCGCACCATGCCGTGAAGTTGGCGTATCCCTTCAGATAGCGTGTCAGTCACCATCAACAATATGTATACTCATAGAGGATAAAACTTAAAAAATATGTTATATTATCAATAATAATTATCCTGTAGATAAAGTCAATAAAATTTACCCTATCCGTTTGCTCATCTTCGCGATGATATTGTTCGCGCGCTCGACCTCGGTCGACTCTGCCGAGTGGATGATGTCAGAGCAGTACTCCTCGGCGCGAGATATCGCTTCCGAGAGCTTGCTCTCGCCACCTGGCGCGATCGCGACATAGCTCACACGAGCATCGCCGTCATGCGCTTCACGGCGTACGAGTCCGATCTTCTCCATCGGGAGGAGGAGTCTCGTGATCCCACTCGCTGTGAGTCCGATCGTATCCGCGAGATCGACCCGTCTCATACGACCCTCTGGTGCAACCGAGAGGGCATACAGGATGAGGAAGTCCGACCATCCGAGTCCGCCGAGTCTGGCATCGAGCCTGCGCGCGAGTACCGTCTCTATACGAGAGAGTGAGATGAAAAATGAAAGGGTAGGGGAGAGTGATGACATAGAAATATACTTAATAAATAGTTGACTTATCAAGTATATAGAAAGTGTATTGGAAGTCAAAAGAAATTTAATTAGAACCTAATCTGCAGGTTTAAATTAAAGAGTAGTTCTCAATCTTCCTCATATAAAGTTCAAAATCCATGTCTTGTGCTACTCGCAGTTTCAAATTTTGTATTTTCAAATAAATAATCACGAAACTCGTCTCTATTATACAAATGATAACAAACAATTGAACCATCATCTCGAACTACAATGTATCATCATTTTGCGAGGCTAATTCACTCCCACTCTTCTGATGGAATCATTCCTAAGGCAATTGCATCGAGAAAATTCTTTATCTTTAATTCGTAGTCTTTAGGCGTAAATCCATATTCTTCTCATAGTTTTTTATTATCATTCAATCCTGATGTTAATTCTTGTATTGTTGTTCATTTTCCTGTAAAAAAATCATAGAGCATAGAAGCTATGATCTTAAGAAAAACACTATCTATTTTTCTTAAATTACCAGCAAAAGTTGGATTTTTTACTTTCTTAAATTCGAATTTTCATCATGCCCTTTCGATATGTTTTACGCGATCGCGTATCTTTGATCTCGATTTAATAGTATTAATATCACTTATATTGCCCTTAAATCAAGTAACTTTAAATATAAAATTAGTAGTATCGCCAGCGTTAAATAATGTTGAGGCACTTCATACCATTGATTTGATCGAAAATCATAATTCTTGCAGTGTTGATGAAATCCTGTCCTCAATAATACCAACTAAATCGGCTTTTAGTGTCGGATCTGCCTTAACTTTTTTACACTCTAAATCTTTCATCAGTAATTCAGCATCAGGTATAGAAAAAGTTCTTCACTCTCAGTCTCTTATTTTTTCAAAAATTCTTCTTGTTTTAGTGGGAAGATTAGAATCAGTAAATATTGTCAACGAATTTCATTCACTAGATTCTGTCTCTATTTGAATACGACTTAAGTTTTCTATATGGTATATTTTTCTCATTCATAAAACATCCTCTCTAATAATTTTATGAAAAATGAAGTATTTATCTGTTATTTCCTTTAAATTTTTATCTGCTGCAGGAATTTTTCCATCACAAAGTATTTTTAGAAATGCATAAAGTTCACTCCACTCACCTCTATTTGCTTTTATTGACATTTTTTAAATGATTAATAATAGACTTTGCAACAGCTTGAATTGCTGGAACTGCAACAGAGTTTCAAAGTTGTTTCATTGCCTGGTTTTCAGATACAGGAAAGTGAAAACTACTAGGAAGTCATTGCATTTTTTTTCATTCCTTACTTGTAAGTCGCCTGATTTCGCCATTCACGATGTATGAATCCCAATTTCTTCTATCATCTATGGCCGATCCTCTTCATCAAACCCTTAGAGTAAATCCAATTTTCTTAGGACAGTCTCATCACCATATATCTGACATAGTAAGCTCAGTTCATGTAGGTTCAGGAAATTTAAAATCTATATTTTTATCTTTAAATCAAACCATAAATAATCTCGGTCGATTTTGGGGGAGTCAAAAATCTGAAGCCTTTACTATTTTATAAAAAAAGGAATATCACAATTCATTTTCTATTATTCTCTTAATTGTATCAAATGTTTTTCAGTCATCGTGCTTTAGAAGGTGACGCACATTTTCTAAAAAAAATGCTTCAGGTTGTTTTTCTTTAATAATTTTTACGATATCAAAAAATAACGTGCCTCTCGCCTCAGAAAATCACTTTTTAAATCATGCCTGTGAGAATGGTTGGCATGGAAATCCTGCACAAAGAATATTGAAATCTGGTAAGAGTTTTTCATCAACTTTTGTTATATCACCAGCAAAATTCCCTTTTTCGAATAACCCCTTCGATATTCATTTAAAATTATGTTCATAAGTTTTACGAGCATTCTCATCCCATTCTGATGCAAACAAACATTCTCCTCCTAGATTATGAAATGCCAAATGAAATCATCAAATTCAGGCGAATAGGTCGATAAATGTAATTTTTTTATGAGACATTTTTTAAAAGGTTTCTATAATCCATCTCCAAGTTCCAAATACTCCACCTTCCCAAGCTTCGCGCCCACCACTCATCCGAGATCACCATACATACCGCTCGTGTTTTTGATGACTTGTTCGAGGAGTTGCTCTCGGGTCTTCCAGCGTTTCTCGAAGGCTCGACGTTCCTCTTCCACTTGGTCTTTCATCTGCCGGAAGGCGTCGATGATATTCTCCACTTTATCGCGGAACTTCGGGCTCGTGAGATAGTTGTAGAGAGTCTCCATCTTCTCATCCTTCGAGACGAGCGAGGTCTTCAGGTGCGCCATAGACTCGATCTGAGAGCGGAGCATGATAGCGACAGGAAGCGCGTATCCCCACTCGACGACCCAGATACCCTTGTACAGGCCGAATTTCTCTACTCCCTTCGGTAGCACCGCAGAGACGAGGATGGAGATATCCGCATTGGCGCGGAGGCGATCTTCCTTCAGCTTGTCGATCCAGCTCTCTGTCCAGGCTTTCGTATTTTTCGACTCCCATGCCATGATCCCGACCGATTGTCCCCACTCGTTGCGGACTTCCTGGATGACGTCCGCTCACTTCTTCCCCTTCTCGACATCAGATATAGTGTCGTTCGAGAAATTCGACTGTAGTAGCTCCTTCAGAGCATCTTCCTGGATCTCTCATTGGATCTGCATGCTTCACTGATTCGCCTTTCTATTGGCATCCTCCACAGCTTTCTGAGTCATCTCGAGCTGTTTCTGCATCTCTGCCATACGCTTCTCGTAGTCGAGCTTCATCTTCTCTCATTCGAATTTGGCACGCTCTTCGGCTTGTTTCTTGCTCTCTTCTTCGACTTTTTTGCGTTCTTCGGCTTTCGCCTTCTCGATCTCGAAGAGCTGATTTTTCTGGATCTGCTCGAATTCCTGAGATTTCCTATAGAACTCCATCTCTTTCGCGCGGGCTTCGAGCTCGAATTTTTTCAGAGATTCATTCTCTATCGCCATCTTCTTGCTCGCTTCATCGGCTTCGAGCTTCGCCTTGCGGATCTCTTCCTGTGCCCAGCCAAAAGCCTTCTTCTTCATATCGGCTTCGACTTCGAGCTTCATCTTTTCGCGCATCTCTTCGAGCTCGTGCTTCTGCACATCAGAAAGGGAGAAGGTGTGCCCGCACTGCGGACAGGTGATGAGGTTTTGTGTGGTCATTTTCCTATTATAGTGAGTTCTCTCCTTTCACAAAGAAAAAATATGAGAAAATTTTCGCTTGACGAAAAATACAATCATGATAAAATACTCTCATGAATACACAAAAACCCTCTTATAATAGAGTCAATGAAATCCCTGGACATACACAGCTTGGTGAGCGGGGAAAGATAGTGAGTAAGGCACTCGCTGCACTTGTCGCAGTATGAGCTCTTGCTACCGTGAGTATGCATCATGATAGGGTTCTAAATGTTTTAGAATATATTCAGAATTTTCCGAAATCTATAGGTCTCGATCACTAAAAAACTATGTCAGAAAATCTTTCCTCCTACTATCCTGACAATCCTGAGGTAGAAATACTGAAGCCCATCGATACGCTCCGTACCGCGATATTAGAGGTACGCATGGTTATAGAAAATCTCGAAACAGTATCTCGTGAAAAGTGAGATGATAAATACGAAGATGTAAGTGGTTATTATTCCCTCCACGTCGCTCTACGCACACGAAGTGAAGAGCTCTGGAATGCAAGTGTGGTATTTATAGAAAGTTATGCTCGAATAATATGACAAAAAGAATTTAGTACTGTTCGACAGTACCTCTCCTGAGTACGTGGCATGCTTCAAGAAGACTATACAGGAGAAATAGAGACTCGTGTACTCAGGGGATTTATGGTAGCACTCGAAGATGTGATGATGATAGTCCCTTCGGTACTAGACGATCATCAAAAGAAGGCCACAGAAGCTGTAGATATACTACTCTCTTCTTACTAGTTATTCAGTACTTGAAAGTATTTTCTGTACTTTCTGAGGAGTCGGAGACTCTCTTCTTCCCATACCATAAGCCGTACCTCATAATATATCCATGAAGATATCTTGCATCGTATTGAAAGTCACTCCAGATCCAGGGATACCGGTAAGCACTTCATATATCTCCCAGAGTATTCCGACGAGCCCTACTCACGAGAGTATCCACTTGGTTTTGAGTTTTTCACTGTGATCATATCGAGACCTCGAGCGATGAGAAATCCTCAGAGAAAGTGAAAGGGGATATCTATGAGTGGCATACTCTCGAAGAATCCGAGTTTTTCGAAAAGTTTGCTCAGACTAAACAATAATGTGGAGGTACGCCACTTTCTATAAGAGTTTTTCACCGGAAGTCCATGAGAAATAGTTATAATTTTTCATACTTATAACTATTTTTAAGTTTAAATCAAATTTATACTCTATAAAACCTCTCTATCCCTCTCTCGATCCGCTCACAGGTATGGAGGAATAATACCTCAGAAGTTTCATGCAAGGCTATCGACGATTCTCCAGAAAATAGATAAAAACTCTCTGAAAAAGAGAGTTTTTATCGTATTATAGACTATTTTTTTGACTTAATCACTGAAGACCAATGATCACGGAGTGTATCTACCGTTTTTTTGAGTTCATCTTTATCGATATCCTTCATAGCTTCATATTTTTCCTTTACTTCATCTATGATTTTCGCAAGGACGGGCTCTGTCATATCTTTGACCGTATCGATTTTCTTTATGATTTCCTGCTCCATATTCATAGCCCACTCTTTTACTTTGGGAGTATTTTCTTTAGCATTAAATAATGCATAGAGAGCCGCTCAAGCAGCTATTACCCCTGCTCATAATACTATACCGTCTACTATCGGAGTCTTTGTCGAATCTGTTGTCATAGGTGTGGAGAATTAATAATAAGTACCCTGAGAAATATAACATAGAATCATACTTCGTCAGAGAAAAAGGATAGTCAAAATATATGCAAGATCAAAGACAAAACCAAGACAAGAAAAAAGTGCCCCTGAGAGAGCACTGCTCAGTTCATACTGAGACTATTTTTCGGAGAGATCACATCTATCCTCTATAAAATCCCTCTATCCCTCGCACGATCCGCTCACAGGTATCGAGAAATAGCCCCTCGTCTTCTTCGAGAAGCGTCATGCGGAATCCGTCGACTGGAGAGTAGAATCCTGAGAGTGGTACGACGCACACTCACTCACTTCCCATGAGCTCATAGGCGAAGCGCTTATCTCGGCGCATACTGTCAGTCTCGACCGAGTCGAGGTAGAGTCGGATTTCCTTGGTCTTACTTTCCAGGTGTTTCGGAGTCATGAACTTCGTCATCTCAGAGAAGGGAACCGTGAGGTAGAACACTCCTTCTGGAGAGAGAGGATTGAGGTATTTCGTCTTCGCGAAGATCGCAAGTGCCTGATCTCGACGTTTCTCATACTTGTCTATACGGGATTGGAAAAATGTCTGGTACTCTGCGTGTTTCACGATACTCGGGAAGATGACCTGAGGGAGAGTCGTCGAGCAGACCTCGAGCATCTTCGAGACGAGGATCGAGTGGATATACGCACGGAAACTCTCATCTTTATCAGCATTGTACACCTCGATCCAGCCACAGCGAGCACCTGGCCAGGGTATCTCCTTCGAGATTCCTTTCATAGAAATCGCGGGTACGTCACCGACTATATCGGAGAGACGAGTGATCTTCGATCGGTCGAAGACGATATTCTGATAGATCTCGTCGAATATGAGGAAACACTTATTCTCCCTCGCGATACGCACGACTTCGATGAGGTCGGCTCGTGGGTGGACGACTCCTGTGGGATTGTTCGGATTGATGATCAGTATTCCTGCGATATTCTCGTTGTACTTCACTTTTCGTTCGAGCTCTTCGAGGTCGATACGACCGTCGGATTCGATACGGAGTGAGTAGGTGATCGGTTCTCCGTCATGGTGCATCGCCTCAGCAGTCGCATGAGAGGGATATGTCGGATTGGGCCCGATGACACGGACATGGGAAGAGAGATTGGCAAATATCTTATTGATCGCTTCACCGAGGCCATTGAAAAATATGATATCCTCTACCGTACAGACACGACGATCGGAGTAGTGATCGAGGATGAATTCTCTCGCTTCGATGTCTCCCTTTGTCGGAGCATAGGCATAGGTCTTGTCCTGGTCACAGGCGGTCTTCACGATATCCTTCATCCATGTCGGGATACGCTCACCCTTCGCTACAGGGTCACCGATATTCTCCCAGATCATTTTTTCGATCCCGCGTTTTTCGATGTTTTTCCCGATCTCGACGATCTCTCGGATCTCGTATTTGAGGTGTTCTTCACCTTGTTTTATGAGGTTTTTTCGCATGATTCGGAGTATAGTGAAAACCTGAAAAAAGGCAAAATAAAGCCTAAGGGCGAATGCCTCTATTTTCTAGGGCTATCTGTATATTATCCGTTAACTTATGGTGATATTTCTTTATAAGTGGAAGTATTTTCTTGAGCTCTTGCTCGAATTCTTTTTGTCGTTCTTGAAGAAATAATTCTTCCCGCTTCGTTTCCTCTCATGTTTTTATTCCAGCACGGATTTTATTGAGGTCATTCTTATATTTTTTGAGTTTCTCCTGCATGAATTTTACATTCATATAATCATCAAGTTCCTTATAACCAAAGAAAAACTGAACTATCGATTCGTATAAAATCCAGTTACTTTTATAAAGCCAATGTGATGGATATCAATCTAGAGTATCCGATGATAGAGAATTTCGCATATATTACTGATATATCCACGGTGCCAGAAGTCCGAGTATGTATCGAAAACTAAAAAGGATGATGAGCCCTATAACGATATTTATCGCCCACCCCTTTGCCTTCTTCGTATACTCCTCACTATCACTCCCCCATGCCATCATGATACCGGCTCATACGATAGCGAGTACTCAGAGAAGGAGTATGATATTCACTACCCATCGTACGATAGTAGCGATCATATTCTGGAATGCTGTGAGTCATTTATCGACTTCACAGATGTATTTTCGAGTATTTATATTTCCACATGCCTCCTCTCCACTTCCAGGATTCACTGTATTTCCATTGGCATCTTCTGTTCTCGTAGCTCCATCAGCCGAACATTTACAGTTTGCTCCTGGGATTTTTTCGGTTACTGTGACGAGAACCTTATCTGCAGCATGGGTATAGTGAAAAGCAGGAAAGATAACTGAAGAGATGAGAAGAAATATGATGAGAAACTTTTTCATAAAAAGAAAGGGGTGATAGGTGAATTATAAGATATTTCGTGAAAATGCAATAAAATTCTATAAATGCCTGAACGCTTTAGTTGCAAACTCTCATATTTTTTCTATAATTGACAGAACTTTATGCGGACTACTGACATCATCTCGTTCGACCTCTCTCATGGTGCGAGTGTGCCACTCGATGTATCGAGATTTTTTCCTCTCTCAGAGCTGCATGCTATCCGCTCCACGAAACCCCTCTTCGATACGATACGTGCAGGGAAGGGTCGTATACCGAATCTCTCGCTTTCTCGTAAGCTCCGCATCACTCGGTTTCGTACTATCGCTATGCTCGATCTTGGGCGTGCTGATCTCTACGATACTGACCTTATCGGACGTACTCTCCTCGATGAGAGGCCTCGTACGCGAGTGCTCGATCTCTTTCCTCCTCTCGATATACCCTATGGAGCACTCGATACGAGAGGAAATCCACTCATACCAGGGCGGAAATATGCCGATATCTATCGTCGTTCTCTTCCGTGGTCACTACATGCGCGCCGTACGACTCGGGATATAGGACGCTATGTGAAAAAGAAGAAAAAACCTATCCTGATAGTACTTGCTTCGTGCGCCCTCCTCTCTCTACCAGCACTTCTGTATACGAAGATGCTTCTCGAGAATGGATATACATCGCTCCAGTCTCTTGCTCATGCAAACTCTCGAGAAGAGATAATCAGAGATATTCGCAGTGCTCGCAGCGACTTCGAGAGAGCCAATATCATATTTGCCCCACTTCGCTGGATCCCAGGAGATACGCTCCATCTCGCGAAGATAGCACTCGATGGATGACTCTCTCTCACGAGAGGGCTCAGTACCGTTGCAGATACGCTCTCGACTGAGACAGGTGCGACTCTCTCAGAGATCGGTGAGAAACCATCGCTCTATCGTCCGGACTCACAGAATTTTTCCCTCTTCAAAAAGCTCTGAATCGACTATCCTACAGACTGGATGAGAGATCACCGTAGTGTTCTCACGAGTCTCGATAGTGCCATGAGAGAGGCATGAGGATACTATGAGGAGGCAGAGTCCATAGATCATCCGAGTGCACCTCTTATGGCAAGTGTGGGGAATATCCTCACTCGCCTGAGTAGTGTTCTCGATTTCGCTCTCGATCATGAGAGAGAAGTCCTCGCAATACTCTGAGCGGATACTCCAGAGAGATATATAGTCCTGAACCAAAATCGCGACGAAATCCGTGCGAACTGAGGGTTTCCATGATCAGTTATCACTTTCACGCTCTATAAGGGAAATATCGAAGAATTCCGCACTGACGATGTCTACTACTATGACTGGAACCTCTATCCTTACAAGGAACCACCTCCACCAGGACTTGCTCTGATTTCTGGAAACTACTGACTTCGGGATGTGAACTACTATAAAGACTTCAGACAAACGCTAGAAAAGGCAAATAGTTTCATAGAGAAATCAGGTGATCCGACGGTTACTATGGGTATCGCCATACACCAATGACTTATCGAAGACATGCTCGGAGTACTTTCAGGAGTGACACTTTCATGAGTAAGTATACCATTTACGAGTGAGAACTTCTCTCCTCTTATGTCGACTCTGGTCGAGTCTCGCTACTGAGAGCGTACGAGTGCAAAGGATATTCTCGGTGATTTCGTGAGTGCGTTTCTCGAGAAAACCGGAGAAAAACGAGCCTACAGTGATATGTTCGATATCGTCATGAAGGCAGTTTCTGATGGAGAGATCCTTTTTGCCTCGAGAAATGATACTATCGAAAACTTCCTCTCAACATATCGCAAACCACTTCCTACAGGAGTGAACTGGGCATACCCACTCCTCACGTCACTCTCAGGAAACAAGAGCGATCGCTCTCTATCTCGACTCTACCAGGCTGAAACACTCCGAGTAGAGGCATGTACCTATGAGAATAAGCTCACTTTCACACACACGCATGAATTCTCGAAAGAGGATGAAAAAGAAATACAAAGCTATATGGATCTTGCCGGAATCACTGACCCAAGTGTTCGTGAGAATATGCTCTTCATTCAAGGGAAATGAAAAAATAGTACCTATATGCGTATCATGGTACCAAAAAATGCTCTCCTCACAGCATCAACAGCAGGAATAGAATCATTCATAGAAGATGGTGAAAGAGTTTTTGCATTTACTCTCGCGACCCCAGTAGGAGCGACAACATCGAAAGTGATCCGATACACCATCGATGTGCCTGGATGTGATGGATCGATACCGACGCTCGAGTGGTACCGTCAACCATGACTCCAGCATACGAAGCTACAGAGTAGATAATAAATATATGAAGAATACTCCTACCAAAGATACACATACACGTTTTCCTTCATTTTGACCACGAGTATTTCTGCTTCGGAGATTTCTCTTCTCTCTCAGCCTTTCTTTTCTCGGACTATCGCTTCTTTTTTTCTCACTTTTTGCTCCACAGAGTGATGAGGCTGAGCGTGTCCTCTTCGTTCTCGATACTTCACTTTCGATGTCAGTCGAGGATATCAGTTTTTCTGGTGCACTCACGAAGAGTCGACTCGACCTGGCCAAAGATATCATCAGAGAGACACTAGAGAAGTATAGGACTTCGTATGGACTCATCACGTATGCTCGGTCTGCAAGTATGAGTATGCCTTTTTCTTCTGATATATGAGTTTTTCTCGATACTCTCTGAGGCATAGAGCCCACTCTTGTCTATGGATGAAGTGATATCTCTGCTGCACTCGAACTCGTACGGATGATCTATCTCGGATCGAGTGAGCCACTTCATATCGTTCTCTTATCCGATGGTGGCATGACGGGTGATGGGAAGATCACAGATCTTCCCTCGAAGAGTTCATTGACCCTTATCGGTATAGGTACGCCTACGGGAGGAACCATCCCTCTCGGGTACAATCTCGATGGAGAAAGACGATACAAGTATTATGAATGATCTCCTGTCATCGCCAGATATGAGTCAGAAAATATGGAAAAACTTTCTCACTTCTATAGAGCCCCGCTCTTTCATAGAGAAACATATGATACAAGCTTATCACTTCCTCGTCTTTCGTACTCTTCTCTCTCGATAGAATTCATCCGTATTCTCTGATTTATAGCACTCCTCCTTTCCTATATGATACGCCCCTATGCCGTGAAAAAATAAAATCATCCTTATTTCACTTGTATTTCTCCTTTTTTTTGGGAAGAGTATTTTTGTGAATATAGTCTTTCTCTACTGACTAGAACGCTATATGCCTGACAGTTGGGGCTATACTCGGGAAAAAATGTACAACATGCTTCTCTCAGAAACACAGAGCAGAGAAAGTACCAAAACCTTCCTCCAAACCCTGGAGAAAAATCCTATAACGGGGAAAGAATCTGAAACCTATGAACTTCTCGGTGACGTCGCTCTCACACAACTCTCGAACACAGGACAAGCCATACTTTACTACAGAGAATCTCAGAAAGTGAGAGAAAGTGAGAGAGTGAAACAAAAACTCTCTCTCCTCGAAGATCAACCAAAGAAAGATATCATAGGAGCATGATCAAGAGAAGAGAATCTGACATGAGCTATGCTCTCTTCTGGAACGATCGATACAGGATCACTCATGATCGATGAAGCTCGAAAACGACTCGAAACAGATAGTAAAAATAGGGGAGAGTATGTCTCATCATCTCCCGATGATAGCCTCATCCTCCGTGATACGATCGACTTTCTCGATACCAATACTGAGCGAGTCGATTGGTAAAAGTACTCTTATAAACCTATGATTAAAACTCTCCTCATCTCCATATTACGGAAGTACCAGCGCTATCTCTCGCCCGATCACTCACTCTGGGCAAAAGCGATGAATAAGCCACCATACTGCAAACATATTCCGAGCTGTAGTGACTACGCGATCGAAGCAATAGAAAAAAAATGAGTCATCATCGGCGGTGCGAAGTGACTCTGGCGGGTTCTCAGGTGCAACCCTTGGTCGAAGGGGGGATACGATCCAGTAGAGAAGTAATAATTATGATCCCAATAATACTCTCTGACGAACTTGTCTCATATACTCATACAAAAATATTGTCTGAGCAGAAACAAGAGTCATACATTGTATCTTCTTTTTGACATTTGGTGGTTGAATTTGCGGTATATACACCATTTCATCACACTCTTTTACTATATCTTCATGAAGCCCATCTCTTTCATCACCAAAAACAAGCAAGTCATTTGTTCCATAGGTAAAATCAAATATTTCTGTAGCCTTCTCTCTCACAACAGTTGCTACTTTTCTATAACCATTGGGATTTTTGTGTAGGAAATCTACAGATTCATCTATTGCAATAGGTGGATTATTGTACGCTGCTCGTCATGACCAATTTATTAAACGTTGTCGATTTTCACTATCAAGCAATTTAAACTTATCTTGTATAAAGGTTTTTCATGCTCCAGACAATTGAGCTTGACGTAAAAACATACCAAGATTTTCTACATAAACAGGATTTACAACCAAGAGATCAAGAGACATTCTTGTATAGAGTTATTATTTATATATAACTATATAATATTATCTGTCAACTTTTTCTTCTCCCTTGCATTTCTCACCCTTCTCACTATCATATTTCTCATGCAGACACCTCACTTCCTCCAGGAAAATGCGAACATATCTTTCCTTTCCGCATTCAAGACGCAAGCGACTACCAAATATCTCTTCGATATCACGACGACTGATGATGTCATGCTGTTGCCTGAGCTTTTTTGGTTCGCACGCGAGGTAGGGCTTCCTATAGTCATCGTCGGAGGAGGGACGAACTGTCTTTTTGCTTTCGATCGGTATGAAGGGATATTCATCCATAATCGTCTCACTGGCTACAGCGAGCCATACGAACATGATGAGAAGCGACTTATCCGTATCCAGAGTGGTGAGATCACGACCATGTTCGCAAGCAAGCTCTATCAGCACTATGGCGTATCGACGCTCATACCGTGGGTCGGACTTCCAGGGACGATGGGTGGTGCGTGTATCGGAAATGCGGGGTGTTTCGGGCTCGAGATGAAGGATCTCCTCATCGAAGCGACGATACTCGATATCGATACGGGGGAGAAGCGAGTCATGAGAAATGTAGATATACACTATGGCTACCGTGAAAGTATACTCAAAGGGAATGAGCGATATTTTGTCATCGACATGCTCCTCAATATCTCACCCAAGTGAGGCACCTACGAGACATATACACCAGCAGATCTCCAAGCACTTCGTAGACTCAAGCAACCACCAGGACTTTCTTGTGGATCATTTTTCCGTAATCCTCTCCTGGAAGAGTATCACGCATTTATCGGTGGTCATGAGAATCTCGTATGAGAGCGAGGACACATCGAGACGCTCTCGGCAGGGAAACTCATCGATGAGGCAGGACTGAAGGGAACACGAGTCGGTGGAGTCCATGTGAGTGAACGGCATGGGAATTTTTTCCTGAATGATCAGAAAGGTACCTGGCAAGATATCCTCGCACTTCGCGATCTCGTGAAGGAATGAGTAGAGAAAAAACATGGTATAGTCCTCCACGAAGAAGTCCGTATCATCACTAACCCTGACAGAGATAAATAGTATGTTCTCCTACGAACTCATCACCGTCCCACCAGGATCTCCGTATGGAAGTGCTCGTTTTATAGAGATTTTTCGTCTGATTGCAGAAGGAGTGGATGTCACTCAGAAATGAGTACTCAATATCTCATTCGCCTGAGATGATGAGATGCGAAAACTGAATCTGGAATATCGAAAAAAAGATAGTACTACCGATGTCCTCTCATTCCACTATTTCGATGATTTCTCAGCGTGTCGAGCTGATGAAGTCGTCTGAGAATGTATCTTTTCTCATAGCCTGATACTTACCCAAGCAGCAGAATATGGACACACTCCGACCGAAGAGTTCGAAATACTCCTCATCCACTCTGTGCTTCATATCCTCGGATACGATCACGAGGACGATGCTGACTTTGAGGCGATGTTCGCCCTAGAGCAGTCCATCCGAGGGAAAATGTGACTGAATATAACAAGATAAACTTGATTTTCTAAAAATCTCTTTATAATGCGATTGCCCTTGGCGGGATAGCTCAGTTGGTAGAGCAATGGATTGAAAATCCATGTGTCCCCGGTTCAAGTCCGGGTCTCGCCACCACTTGATTCGTAAAGCCCTCAGTTGTAAAACTGGGGGTTTTTAAGAAGCAATTTTGTTGACCAGGACTTGAATCCGAATTATGCTCGATATATGCCTGGAATGGCATATATCTATAATGAGGAGAGGCGGGTCGCGGTCGGAGGAGCGACCAAGTCCGGGTCTCGCCACCACAGAAAAATAAAATCTCTCTTTCGAAAGAAAGGGAGATTTTTTAGGGTTTTCGGAAATGAGGAGGAGTCGTAGTTCTATCTTTCATCACGGAATAGGGAAGAAAGAGTTGTCCATTCATCGCTATACGAACTCATGTTTGTGTCATACTTTTGAGGGCTCCTATGGCGAATCCGAGATTCATCTGAGCATCACTTCCTGGCTTGTTTGCAGGAATCATAGCGCCTACGAGTACGATAGTCTTTCATGTAATCCTATGATGGAGGAATTGTGCAGTTTCAACCATAGTATCGGTACCATGTGTGAGAACTATCCTATTTTCTGGAATACTCATAAGAGTTGTGAGTATCATTTCTCTATGACTATCTTTCATTTCTAGAGAATCTATAGGCTCATGGTGAGTATATCTGATAAGTTCTGAAGGTATTCCGGCAATCTCTACTATGCCAGGCACTTTACTCTGAGTAAAGTGATACTTTCCATTAGCATCAATCCGTTCTACATCAAAAGTGCCGCCAGTAGTGACTACATGAATCGGGGAATTATGCATAAATGTAAAAATAATTATTAATAATACTATAGAAATAATTTTTATGTCAATATTTATTATATCATCTTCACTCCGACAAGCCCTATTCCTGTATTTTGATCTCTCCTGTAACTTTGGTAGTTCGAATTTGAGAATGTATCTACATCATTCACGCTTATATTCGATGATAGTATTCATGATTTTATCATATCATCGACGATCACCGATACCAGATCGCAGTATATTTTTCCTTCCTTCTGAGTGAAGTATTTCTCATCGAAATACTCGAGAAAATCCTCCTGTACTTCATAGGAATCTCCTGAAATATGTGGTCAGATATAGGCTCGGATACGCTCATGTGGAGTAGAGAATTTTTCGATCGCATATTTGACTATATGTGCCTTTGTTCCTCGCCAGCCACTATGGATAGCAGCACACTCGCCATCTCCCATGAGGATGATAACAGGACAGTCAGCACAGAGTGCTCCGATCGTGAGCCACTTCTCACCTGTATACACACCATCGTATCACTCAAACGAAACATCTGCATTCTCTCTCGTGATCGTGCATATCGCTGTTCCGTGGATTTGCTTGCTCGATCTTTTTATCTCTGGGAAAATTTCCTTTTTCCGAAAATCTCCATCCCTCTTTTCTGAGATAAAGATCTCGAATCCTGGGAATGAAGTGAGAATTTGCATACTAGAGAGTATATTCCACATATTTCCCGATATTGAGTTCTCATTTTGTACTGATATTTTGTCTCTTCACGCCATCATAGTCATCGACTTCTGGTGCTGCGAGTTCGGGACGGATGATTATCATATCATCTACATTTTCCATGATATACCCGTACTGTTTTTTTCCTTTTCTCGCCTCGAGTTTCTCATCGTAGATCCTTTCGAGAAGGGGATTGAGAGTGTTGATGCGATTTTTCGCGATTTCTTCATCGACCTTATTCGGGAGTTTCGAACTTGCTGCGAGCGGCTCGTCGTGGTACTGGAATATTCCGACCGATTCGAATCGGTATTTCTCCACGAAGTCCATAAGTATCTGGAAGTCCTCATCCGTCTCACCTGGGAATCCGACGATGAAAGCTGTGCGGATAAACGAGTTCGGAAAATGCTCGCGAATATACTCGATGAAGCTATCGATATGCGCGCGATCGTAGTGACGTCACATGAGCTTCAGGATATTCTCACTCGCATGCTGGAAAGGGATATCGAAGTAGGGGATCATCTTCTTCAGTTTTGACAGACGTTCGAGATGAGAAAGTGTGAGGATGTCAGGATAGAGATAGTAGACTCGGTAGGTGAAGTCTCCAGGGATCGACTCGATCGCTTCGAGCATGTCGATGAGGCGTGCTTCTCCATAGAGATCTGTACCGTAGCGAGTCGTATCCTGAGAGAGTATTTGGATCTCACGGATTCCCTGTGAGAGCATGACTTTTGCTTCCTCGACGATCGCTTCTATGGGACGACTCGTCTGTCGACCACGGATAGTCGGGATGATACAGAAGGTGCAGTTATTGTCACATCACTCTGCGACTTTCAGATACTCATAGCCAAATGGCGCATGCATATACGCGCGCACTTCATCACCTCGCCAGACGAAGGCTTTTTTCCCCTTTCCTGGAGCTTCGATCGATGCGAGATAGTTCGAGAGAGTTTTTTCTTTAGATTCTTTGTGTGCTTGTTTTGCTTTTACTATTGCGCCTAGATTGAACTTCGATTTCTTCCCGAGGACGAGTTCTTCGATGACAGAATAGCTCATAAATGGCACGATAGAGACAAGGTTCTTCAGTCCTGCGAGAAATGCATCGTCCTTCACACTCACATAGCATCCCATGAGGATGAGCTTCTTTCCGAGATTATCGTAGTAGCTCAGCGTTTCTTCTGACTCCTGACGTGCTGACGAGAGGAAGCCACACGTATTCACGATCACATAGTCTGCATGACTATCTTCTGGATCTTCTACGAATTCGATCGGAGCTCGATCAGAGTACTTCAGTATCTCACCGATCGCATATTCGAGATCGACCATATTTTTCGAGCAACCGAGATTGATAGCAGAGAATGCGAACATAGAAAGATTTCTTAGATTTTCATGGAGTATAGAAAAAAAGTTGCAAAAAGCAAATAATGGACTATACACTATATATTAGTTCTAATAAAATATTATGTGAGAAAATATTCCCCTCGTTAATATTCCACCTTTCATAGTAAAAGATGTTCCTATATCTGAGGTACGTATTCGAGTAAAGGAATTACTCGAACCAGTCACTCTATGAAACGCTGGGTTACGTTTGACGTACCATTGAAGACCGCAAGTATTTGTAGTACCTCCTGAAGGCGGAATGGCTATGTTGAGAGCCTACGAGATAGGTCATGTCACGCCAGAGGCAATAAATTTTGTCATGCTCAGTATGCTCAGGGATATCGAAGAATGAATTCCAGAAAAGCCACTCACTAAAACTCTCGGGGAAATGGTAAGACGATTTGACCTCTATAATGGAGCTATAGAAAGAGGATTCACTCCTCCGACATGAAAATCTAAATAAAAAATCTTTCTATTGATCTGATTTTCTATAGTATATATCCATGAATTTTTTTCTTCCCCTCGACCAAATCCCTCGGTGAACCCGCATACTCCTCCCAGAGTCGAAAGACGTCCGTATCATATCTGCAGCTATAGAGCTTCAAACAGCAGGCATCATCGAACCTATACTCCTCGGGAATCCATACGACATGGCATCCTTGCTTACTGAGAAAGGAGAGTTTACCGAAGGGCAGTGGCAAATACTCGAACAGATAGAGATCATCCCCTTCGATGAAATTCCGAGAAACGAACTCGCGAAAAAATATAGTCAGAAGAGGTGAGTATCTCTCGAGCAAGCGATGGACTTATTTCCGCTCGATCTTGCACAAGCAGTCTCACTTCTGCAAGAGTGAAAGGTTGCATGAGTTGTCTCAGGGTCTATAGCCACTACTGCAGAGGTTATCCGTACTGGATACTATTGACTTGGACTCGCAGCCGAGAGACGTATCTCTGGAGAATTTCTCATGATCCCAAGCGAAAAGTCGCTCGAGCAAAATATCTACATCATCGGTGACTCAGCCGTGAATCCTGATCCGACGACTGATGAACTCGTAGAGATCGCACGATCCCTCGTCGAGACACATGAGATATTTCTGAAAGGAGTGATCCCTCGAGTCGCATTTCTCTCTTTCTCTACTCATACGAGCGGGGTATGATTATCTGTGAGCAAAAGCAGAGAGGCCGTAGAGAAATTCCGAGCGAAATATCCTGATATCGAAGTCGATGGGCCACTCCAATTCGATGCAGCGATCGACCGAGATATCTATCTCACGAAGACGAAAGGGAAGTGATGACTTTCTGGAGAAGTAAATATCCTCGTCTTCCCTGATCTCGATAGTGGAAATATAGGTTACAAAATGATGGAGAGATTTGGTTGATATCAAGCGATATGACCGATCCTCACAGGATTTGCTCACCCAGGCTGGAGCGATCTCTCTCGAGGAACGACTATCGAGACGATCGTCTATATGGCATATGTGACGGCGATACGCGGACTAAGAAAGTAACATCTCCACGAACTCTTTCTCAGTTTTCCCTGCTTTTTTCCACATCTTCGGGACGAGAGATCCACTGGTAAATCCTGGGATCGTGTTCACTTCGAGGAAGTAGATATTTTTCCCATCATAACGGTAGTCCATACGTACGACTCATCTACACCCGAGGAAGTCGTATATTTTCGAGCTCGTACTTTCGAGTTCATTTCGGAGAGTAGTATCTATATCTGAGAATATCTCATTATCGCCAGTGGGTGCGTATTTCTCTTCGTAGTCGAAGAATTCTCATTTGAGCGAAATGGTCTCGATGATAGGCAGGACATGGGTACCGCTCGAGTCTCTGTACACTCAGACAGTATATTCTTTCCCTGGTATATATTCCTGGACGATCGGCATATCTCGTAGCGGAGGAAATCTCCTTACAAATTCTCATTCACTCGATCATTCGAGAAGTTTCACTCTTTCTGCAGTGAGTGATGCGATGACACTGTCTACTGCTTCTATACCAATCTGGAATTCTGTAAACGTCGTTGCTCGAGTGGTAGCAAGCGAACTTCATCATTTGTTGGGCTTCACGATAAGTATGACATCGAGGTTTTCTGATTTATCACTCGGAAGGAGTTTCGGTGGAGGAGGAAGTCATGGGATCCAGCTTTTCGGGATACGCACTCAGATGGTCTCTACTATAGTATTGGTGCAGTACTTATCCATACAGAGAGCATGGACATGAGAAGGGGAATATGCGACACGGAGACCGAGAGTCTCACACATACCAGTGATCACACCATCTTCGCCATAGCGACCATGAAATACTGGGATCACGAGGTCGTACGTTTTATATTTCGAGAGAAAGCTATCTATATCTCCAGGAAGATCGAAACTCTCACATGTATGTCCTGCGATCTCGACCCAGTCTTTCATATTGGCTCCGCTTCGGAGTGCGACTTCGCGCTCAGTAGAGATCCCTCAGGTAAGTATAGCGATGTGCATGAAAGTGAGGATTAATTGTTTTGAATTGTAGCTAAAAATAGAAAAAAATAAAGAATATCTTCTTGCATTTTCCTAGGTAAGAGTATAATTCTCATGTAGAGAATAACTTTTTTCTATGAGACGCTTCGTTATAGCTACTTTTCTCATGGTACTCGTACCCATCAGAGCTTTTGCTTTGGTGGGTTTTTCTTCGCTTTTGCCGAATCCCGCGTGAGATGATACCCTCGGAGAATATATAGAACTTCGAAATACTGGCTGTGCCAGTGTTGATATATCCTGATATACTCTCTCTGATCTTTCCTGAAAAAGCTATATCCTTCCTATTGGAACGAGTATCAGTTCACATGCAAATAAAAAATTACTCTACAGTGAAACAAAAATAGCACTCAATAATTCCTGAAATGAATCCGTATTTCTGAGAGATGCAAATGGAATACTCATAGATTCCTATAACTACTCTGGAACACAGTGAGATAATATCGTCCTCACCATCTCTCTTACCGATGAAACCTGTATACCTCCAGAGAGTACCAATACAGATACAGAAATTCCTGCCTCCGCAGGAATGACGGGATCTACAGAAACAGGTACGACCAATACGGGAGAAATAACTCCTCTTCCTGAAGGTATGACAGGAAGTGCTATTTCTACAGGAACACTCGATGCGACAGGAAGTACGAGTACATGAGCTATAGAATCTCCTACAGATACAGGATCGATTCAGAATACAGGATCGATTCAGAATACAGGAAGTACATCTGGAATCGGAGAAATCTCGGATACAGGAGGATCAATTCCTGAGGGTAACGAGACTACGAACTCATGAAATACGGATTCATGATCGACAAATACGGGAGAGATAGTTCCTCCTTATGTCGAGACTGGTACACTTTCGCCACTGGAGATGTATTACTCTGATGGTGATGGAAATAGTAAGATAGATACTCTCGAAATCCTCTATCCATATATACTCACATGAGCAGTAAATGTGAATGATATTTTCCTCTTCTCTCGTACTGGTGGTCTCTCAGCCACGAAGATCGATACAGCAAGTGGATACATCCTCATATGATCCCTTTCTGGAAATATTCTGACTCTCCAAATAGTGGAATGAGACCTCGAGAAAACAACGCTTCATATCACAGATTCTACGACGAGTGATCTCAGACTCAAGTCTTCTACCGATCTTGGATTTCGCTCGATCGGAGGAAAAATCCCAGAAGATTTCCTCCTCACGAAGTCGTTCGATGAATATAGGAAAGTGTATACTAGATCATCGAGTCAGATTCACGCTTCCGCGGGAATGACGGGAACGGGAGTAGTAAATAGTGGCACTGTATCGACGGATTCTATTTCGTCTTCATCTGGAATCTCCTTTCTTTTCCCAGAGATCATCCCGACGCTTCAGTCCCCGACCAATGCGACTCTCTCATGAGAGAGTTTCGCTTGTACGACGGTCGACTGTCGGATCAACCTGACGATTGAACCGATATTTTCGAGTGGATTCGCTATGCGAGAGTACCAGTGCTACTTCGGGACAGGAGATATACTCACTCTCGATACCGACTGCAATCCGAATACACTCTACTATACTCACTCATGAACACTCGTCATCGAACTCAGAGAAAAAGCGCATACAGGAAATCTCGTGACCAAAGTATTTGGAGTCGAGTGGAATGTCACTTCGACAGTCTCTCCCGTGAATACCCTTCCACCATGAGTTCCTGATACAGGAAAACCAATAGCCGTCATGGAACTCGATAATAAATGGAAAGAGTACTATTTCCAAGACGGGGAAGATAGTCTTATCTGCTATACGATGACCTGTAGCGTGAACTTCACTGCAGAGAAGTCTTATGATCCCGAGGGTTCGAAAGTCTCATTTCTCTGGATCTATGGTCAAAATGATATCTCGACTTCGAAGGATCCTGGTGGACGAAAATATGGTATCGGAGATCATGTCATCATCCTTCGTGTGATCGATGAAGTAGGGAATTATGCTCAGATCGACTATCATATCCACGTCGTCTGACCGAAACCAAAGGAAGAGAAAGAAGAGAAAATCCAAAAGTCTAAAAAGAAAAAAGAGAAGATATCGGCTTCTCTAGAAGAAGAAAAAAAGAAGATAAAGAAAATAAAGATGCTTTTCTATTCACCGCCGAAAATCATCCTTCAAGGAAAAAATGGGAAAGAAATAAAAGAGAATTTCTATATCTGTGAATATAAAAAGAAGAAGCTCTGTAACATGAATTTCACTCTCGGTGGAACTCTGAAATGATACGAATATCATTGGCTCGTCGATGGTGAAGAGGTCTATATAGGGAAAAATCCAAAAGCCTGGAAACTCACTTCAGGAATCCACGAAGTAGTACTCCTCATGTACCAAAGAAAATCACCAGGGATTTCGAATAAAGAAACATTCACCATACAGGTCGTACCAGAAAAAAAGAAACCCAAAAAAGCAAAAAAATCAAAGAAACCGAAAATAAAGAAAGCAAAAAAATCAAAACCACTCACTATCATTCCAGAGGCATCTGCAGAAAATGAGAGCTGAGAATCTTCTTCTACGAATCCTCTTGCATTTTTCATATTCGGAAGTGGCATCGGACTCGGATACATCATGAGACGGGGGAAGATTTAACTTGAAAAGAAATAAAAAAAACTTATAATTCAAATCAAAGTTTTATATTAATTTTTTCAAAATGCTAAAAAACAAAAAATGATTTACTCTCATGGAAATAATGATAGTTATAGCTATAATAGGAACCTTAGCAGCAGTTCTGTATCCTCAAATTTCTAATTACATACTAAAAGCAAGAGTAGTTAATTACCAAAATACTGCTGCTGAGATGATAAAAATGGTAAATCTCTATAGGAATGAGGTTGGGGAAATCGATGGACCAAGTACACTCTATTGTTTTTCTGAATTAGACGATAATATCTATTGCCCTACTATAAACAGACATACTGCGATGAGTGACTTTATCACTCGAAACAACCCAAAACTTCACGAAAAAACGAAAACATTTTTCTATAATCCTGATTACTATGCTTCTCTAGCCATAGAGTATACGTATAAGTCGCTTTTTGATAAATTTGGAGCAAGTGTGCAAATACCAGGAAGGGATATGTCTGATCCCAAAAAAGTAGGCATACTTACATGGATGATTTTTGATAGAGCCCCGGATGTACCAGATGGTTACTTGCTCTATCTGGGTACATGATTTGATGATAGTACTCCAGGTTATACGGAAAGTGGTGTGGTGAATTTACCTCTTTCTTTGGATAAAGTCTGTTATCCAGGATTAGCTGATGGTGGATTCAATGTATACTGAGTGCAAATGACGATTTGTTACTATCTCTTCGAATAAATAGTCATTGTACTTATAAGAAAAAGGGCGTAAATATACGATCTCTTTGTACACATTTTTAGGAGAGTCGCATCGTCAAGCTCTTTTTCTCTATTTTTCTTGCTTTCTTTCGAATCGGATTATACTACATCTTGTATTCTCACTCTTCGCGTGCATCTGGTCGGTATTTTTCTCTACAAAATTTACCGCATCCTAAAGAGCGGGTCGCCAGGTTCGCTTCTGGTGAATCCGACTCGCCGTCATCTATTCGAGCAGTACTCAGATAGATCTCCTTGCAAACAGGGATAAAATAAGATCTACAACGGTCGAGAGAGACTATAAAAAAATCACCATGCAAGTGGTGTTTTTTTATGAGAAATTTTTGATGGAATTATATTTTCTGTTCGTAAGTAAATTTTTCACTTTCTTCTGATTTTTTCATCTCTCCGATCTGAGATCTCATAGAACCAAAGCTCTCGAATATCCTGATGATGAGTGATGTTCCTGGTGTATGGAGCAAAAGCGTATTTTTCCCATAGGAGAGGATATGTATGATAGGAAAGAAGGAGAGGAGAAGAAGTGGGTGACTGTATGATCAGAGAAAGAAGAGCACATACGCCCAGAGAAGTGTGATGAGAAGTCCTTCGATGATAAGGCGCCTATATGCTCGGTATCGTTCGATAAGGAGTGATGGTATACCAAAGAGGTTAAAAAATGGAATAGCGAGGAGATTCGCAGGCATGAAATAAGATTCGAGGTTCTCTGTCGGATTTTGTCATGACGACTCTCGCTCGAAAAATACCCCCCATGATACACGGGACTTTCATCCAAATACAATTCGAAAAAACTCGATAATAGAGTATATAGATGCTACTATACCAGTATGAATAGCGCTATATGATGGAAGCCTCTCCAGAATGTCGAGCACGATAGATCGGTCATAGATGAAAATATAGACTCACTTCACTACAAAAAGGAGGATAGCAGAGGCGAGTATGAGAAACGAAAGAAGTGATTCTGCGCCAGTAAGCCAGAGTGAGATAATGTAAACGAACAAAAGTGCGCTTCAGATGATGCGCCCAGATATCGTCGCAGGTGATGGATATTTCTGTGCGATCCAGATACCCAGAAGTGGTATCATACTGGCGAGTACATGGACCTTCTCTTCTTCAGTAACGAGTGACTCTTCATGAGAAGTGATATGCATATCTGGAGTGATGCTCATGACTGCTCACGCCTCGATTCACTTATATGCTCCATACGCTCCTCGCATGAGGAATACGAGACAGACTGTCACGATAGTGGCAAGGAGGATGGTATGTATATGGATACCGAGTCCAGGAATCGAGAAATTAATGAAGGGTTTCACAAAAAAATATGCGATAACACAAAGGACAAAAAAGAAGATAATTTTGCTGGCATTTTTCGCATGCCCTTTCACATAGTTCATCGAAAGTGGTGTACCACTCTTCGCAAGGAGAAAAAGTGGACCGAGGAAGAAGTAGCTAATCATAGCATTGATGCGGTCTTGTTCGTTCATAATGGTAGTATATCGCAAAAGTGAAAAACGCGCAAATAATCGACTATTTTTTCTTTACCACAATATAAGTAAGTACGAGTAATAAAATCTGTGTCACCAATGTCACCCATGCTGATCCGATGAAGCTATAGTGCGGGATGAAGATGATATTTCAGATGATATTGAGCAGCGCGACGAACGCATTTATATACATCATCTTCCTCTGCTCACCCCGCGCGATAAGGATATAGGTATAGAGCGATGAGACGAAGTAGACGAGAAATATCCATCCGACGATACGAAGCGCATCGACCGAACTATATCCAAGCACAGTCGTATGGACGAACTCTGGAGTCGAGATGATACGTATGACCCATGGCGCGAAGAGCGCCAGAAAGAGGCTCGCGGATATACCTCAGATGAAGAGGAGTGAGAAGGCATGGCGCGTGAGCTTCGTGACTTTCGCATCATCTTTTTTCTCTATAGCACTTGTGAGGACGGGGAGGAGAGAGTTCAGAAATATCGTCCCATACATCATCCCGACTTCGACGAGCTTCATAGGAAGGGCGTAGAGCGCGACGGCGATATCTGCGATTTCTCTCGACTCCATGACAGAGAGGAGGATGGTATCGACTTTGAAAAATATGACATTCAGAAAGAGTGCTACTCAGTAGGGAAGTGATATGCGGATAATATGCTTGATATACTCACTATCCCACGCGAATTGGATACGGTGATGTCGACTCGCATACCACCATGTCAGTGCGGTCATGAGGATATTGCCTGCGAGTCCTGCGAGCATGACGAGGGTGAATTTCCACTCAGAAGACACACCAGTCGAAGTCGGATAGAGGACACTCGCGAAGAGGACGATCATGCCAAATGTCAGGAGTTTCCCGCTCGTATTCGCAACGAGAGAAAACTCTGTACGCAGGGTAGCCTGGAGATAGCTCATGATGGAACTATTCATGAGTCCTGCGAGGGTGAAGAGTGAGGCGATAGCGATGCCGATATAGGCAGTCGGAGTATCGTATCATGACAGAAATGGCGCGATAGCGAGGGAGAGTCCGAGGATGAGAAGTCCTGAGGCAGTACGAAGTGTGAGCACATTCGAGCTGATCTTCTCGACCATCTTCTGGTCGTCTTCATTCTTCGTGAGCTCTCGGACGGTGATGGTATAGAGTCCGAGATCCGCGATGACGGCGAATATCGAGAGATAGTTATATATCTTCGAGTAGAGACCATAGCCCGCGATGTCGAGATAGTTCGTGAGCACCTTGATCATCACGATCGAGATAAGGGCTGTGAGGAGTTTGGCTCCTATCTGAGCGAGCGTGTTGGTATATATTTTCCGAGTGGGCATGGGGGAAGTATAGAGAAAAGATTTCTCTTCGCAAGTGACATGTCTTATTTGGATTACTCTTTCTATCTTTTCTTACTATCTTCACTCGGTCTCTTCTCTGGAACTTCCCATCAGAGCCAAACAGCGAGATCATTGAGATCTTCGGTAGAAATATGTTTCTTTTTCTTTCCTAAAATTTTTCAAACGCTAATTCTTCAAAATATCGTATTAAACTGCGTTATACCGAACCGCATTAATGTCTCATAATCTATAATTTCATACTGTGCTAATGTTTTACTTACTGTTTCAGGTAAATCTCCGAGAATAATTTTTTGTCCCGTAGTTTCACTAGGTTTCTTTTCTGGTACTTCCCATCCCAAAAATATCGCTAGAGCATACAAACTATCAGTACTTATATTTCAATGAGATGAACTAATTGTTAAGATTTTCTTTATATCAGATACACCGAAAGTTTTTCTAAATTTTACAGGACCAAATTCTAGTAAAGTCGTATAATCTATAATATTATATTTTGCTAGAGTATGAATTATTGTAACTGAATTTTCTCCTAAAGATAATACTCCCTTTTTAGTTATCCGTATTTGTTTTCTGGGTTTTATTTCCCATCATAGCCACTGGGCAAGACTATCTAAATCATCTAGTTTTAAGTATCGATTTCATGTGTTCTGTAAAATCCTTTTTCTTAGGTTTGGACGTCCGAAATTTTTCATAAATTTTTTAGGACCAAATTCCCGTAGAGATTCAGTATCTGTAATACCATATTCTGCTAATTTTTTGCGTACTATGCTTGGATCTGTTCCTAATTCTTTTGTTTTTTTTGGGGCTTCTTTGGGTATTGACCATCCAATCCACATCGCAAGATTATAAAGATCATCAGGATATATATAGTGTATTTTCTTTTTTAAAATTATACCGATATCACTCCTTCCAAATATTGAACTAAACTTATATACGCCAAAGCTCATCAACGTTTCATAATCTACAACCCCATATCCCGTAAGAGTCTCTCTGACCATCTCTGGTGTTGTCCCGAGCTCCACGATATCATACTGTCTATGAGTATCGAGATAGAGTCCACAGAGATCATAGAAATTGACTTCTCGTGTTGAGGAGGCATCAGTACCTTCTCCTATCGGTTGTCCACCGAAGAAGAGCCTGATCTGAGAAGAGCCTTTTCCTCATGTCTTTCCATATGCACCATTTCGTCTTGCTCATCGCTCCTGCACATCATAGAGATAGACGAGATTGGAGAGGTTGACCACATAGTCATAGATCGCTGTCTCCTCTCCTCTGAGCCCTCGTGCGAGTTGCTGAGAAAATATCCTCTTCGATCCAGTATCGCGAAGAAATACGATATTGGCACACTCTGGAAGGTCGATGCCACGATTGAGCTTATCTACTCATGTAAGTACTGAAAGAGGATTATCTCTATCGCGAAATCGTGAGAGTATGGCACTATCAGTTTCACTCGAATCACTATGGATTGCTATGACTTTTCCACTCATACCATCTATTCTATTCAGGGCTTCTGTAAGTTCTTCAGCATCTCTTATGGATGGCGTGAAAACGACAGTCTTCTTCGTAAGATCGATATGTGCGCTCATATGTCTCGCAAGTTCATCGTATCAATGCATACGTAGGAGGATGGTATCGAGTTTTGTACGAAATTCTTTGAGACCCTTACGCTTTTTCGCGATATCACCATACTGCTGTATGCGCAGTATCTCGGAATGAAGCGAGCCTAATTCATCCTCGGTCACGTTCGGGTGAGTCATGAGATGGTAGCTGATATCTGGAGCATATCCACTCATGAGATATTCAGTAAGGGTATATGTAGCTCGCGCAGGACCAAATATATTCTCCGTTTCGCGGTCAGCTGTTCCAGTTGCCCCGATGATAAATGGTTTTACTCACTCTATACTTGATTTTTCAGCGAGTTGTTCGAGA
This sequence comes from uncultured Candidatus Peribacteria bacterium, assembly GCA_964449265.1. Classification (GTDB taxonomy): domain Bacteria; phylum Patescibacteriota; class Gracilibacteria; order BD1-5; family UBA2023; genus JAGOMW01. The sequence goes on along the minus strand of CAYVAG010000002.1, from coordinate 38,307 downwards.
ATAGGAAGATATTCTCCATCTGTGCGAAGACTTGCATCAGCTTCATCGACTATGATAATATCGAATGCTCATGTTTCAGTGAGCTTATCTGCCGAGTGTATAGTCGAGAAGATGACTTCATCCTTTTTTTGGTCGTCTATTTCAGATACCTCTGAAAAGCCATGAGCGATATTTTGATTCGACTGAGAGTGGTTGATTGTATCTCTGATTGATCCTCGTACTCTTTCAGAGAGAAGTGGTGCAGTCTCTATTCACCTTCCTGTCATGAAGTCTGATTGGAGCTGATCTACCGTACTGATACGATCAGTGACGATGAGCACACGCAGTGGCTTATCATGCATATACTGATCGCGAAATAGCATAATCCGCTCGAGTATTTTTGCAAGGACGAGCGTCTTTCATGATCCCATTGATTGATCTATGAGAGCTGATTGATCGACGAGATGACTTACTCTTCTCTTCGGATCATCTAGCATACGAGCTTTATTTTTTATATGCTCTGCGAGTTCTGAGAGTCTCAGTTTTGATTTACTTTTTTTTGTGAGGAGGTTATTTGCTTCGAGATGAGAGATGAATGCTCGAAAAATCTTATCGATGACAACATCTTGGTAAGGGCGAGTTTCTATTTCTGGAGCTGAAGATTGATCGAGATGCATAAGTAAAATTTTCCTTAACTATACATTTATAGTATAACTATTTAAATATAAGTCAATACCATTTTCTTACGAGAGGTCCTTATTTTCATGGAAGATTTTTTTGCATTTTCCCTAAAATAGAATACACTCGCTATACAATATATACTTCACTTATGACTCTCACTACTCCGAAACAGAAAAAAGTCGTCACAACCGTCAGGATCGATCCGACGATCAAGTCATGGGCTCAGTCCTATGCTTCATCTCATGGTACAGATCTCTCGACCCTAATCAACATGCAACTCTTCGAGATACGAAAAAGAGAGATTTTCGCGAACGAACCTCGTATGTCGAATGCAAAATATGAATACTATAGAAGCATGTCAGAGGATGCTGATGCTGGGAATATAAAAATAGAGAAATTTTCCTCGATTTCAGATATGATAGATTCACATAAATAGACGAGCATATGTGAAAAAATCAAATCGAACAATCGCTCGTCTTTCGTGAAGGTATGTCGCTCCTATCGAGACAGGAAAAAGAGCTCATCAAGCATACACTCGAACTCTATGAGATAGATCCCTATAATCCATCTCTTCGCAATCATCCACTTCGAAAATGGGATAAGAGAATTCGCTCTATTTCAGCAAACGATGATTTGCGCATCATCCTCAGAGATAGAGGTGACGGATCTCTCTTTCTCATGGACGTCGGAGATCATGAGAGGGTTTATGGATAATAAATAACCAATAATAAATATTTTACTCCCAATCAATCTTCCATATACTTGTGGAAGATTTTTTATAGCACTATGCCCACTTTCCACGACATCGCACTCGAGAAGACGATCATGACAGGAAGATCGAGATGATCTTTTGCTGATTTTATCGACCGAGAGCTCGGATATGCATGGGATGGTACTCCTGAAGGGAAGATCGCACTCATGCAGTTGCTAGAAGAAAATAAGGAGCAAGACTCGAATATCTCTAAAGATGAAAGTACAGGGTGAATCTATGACCTCGAATCTCACCTCCTCCCTATCCTCGCTCATATGGAACATCAGTGAGTGAGACTCGATAAGGAGAAACTCCGAGAGATCGGTAATCGTATCCGAGTCGATACCAAGCGTATCGAGACAGAGATATATGAAGTGACAGGGGAATTTTTCAATATCAACTCTCCCAAACAAGTCGCTGATCTCCTCTTCGGAAAACTCTCTATCAAGCCCACGAAGAAAAACAAAACAGGATACTCAGTAGACAACGAAGTCCTCGAAGAGATAGCGAAGGAGTACGATGTCGCACGTCTCATCCTCGAATACCGCTCACTGACGAAGCTACAGTCCACCTATGTCGAGTCACTCCTCCCACTTATCGACAAGTCAGGACGAGTACATACGACTTATGGACAGATCGGTGCTGCTACAGGACGCATGAGTTCCAATGATCCCAATCTCCAAAATATCCCGACAAGTGTCGGCTATGGAAGCGAGATCAAGTCGTGTTTTGTGCCGAGTGATGGTAATATATTCCTCGTCGCAGACTACTCTCAGATCGAGCTTCGAGTACTCGCTTGGCTTTCTCAGGACAGGTCACTCCTCGAAGCATTCGAGAAAGGAGAGGATATCCACGCTCGTACAGCCAAGTTCCTCTTTCCAGACATATCTGAAATATCGTGAGAGCAGAGACGTATCGCGAAGACAGTGAACTTCGGAGTGATCTATGGGATCACAGGATTTGGACTCGCGAAGACGCTCGGTGCCCCACCATGGGAAGCACAGAAATATATAGAAGCGTTCTATGAGCGCTATCCATGAGTGAAGAACTACTATGAGACGATCCTCGAGGAGGGGAGAGCACTTGGCTATGTCGAGACCGCTTTCGGTAGAAGACGGTATATACCAGGACTTACCGATGCCAATAAGACTATCCGAGGTATTGCTGAGCGAGAAGGGATAAATATGCCTGTGCAGGGAACCGCAGCAGATATGCTCAAATACGCGATGCTCGATATAGATGCGAAAGTTCGCGAGAAAAATCTCCGTGGCTCTATGATACTCCAGGTGCATGATGAACTCGTCTTCGATATCCCGAAAGATGAAGTCGAAACATGGGAAACCCTTGTGAGAGAATCTATGGAAAATGTCCTCACGAAACATGGGCCGAAACACGGGATCCTCGGTGACCAAATACCACTCATACAAGTCGATATGCATACAGGGGAGAACTGGGTGGAGGCGAAAGGATAAAATTTTGACAAAAAATTATAAAATACTATTATACTTCAACTTAAAATCTAAATATGCCTTTCGCTGAAGTCCTACCTACTGGTGAGATTGCCACTCCTCTTGGTTATTTCTTTCCTCATGATGAGGAATTACCTACTCTAGAAAAACTTTGTTCGATACAATCAACTACTGTAAGAAATAAAGTCCTAGGGTTTCTTAGGCAAAACCCTCACCTTGCACCAGCAATGGAAGACGGTTTTGACTGAGGACTTGCTTACTTTACAGATAGAACAGGAAATTGAAAAGATTGTATTATGCAATTTGCAAGTGAAATAGATAGAGAAATGATAGCAAGACTTAGACTACTGAACGAAGAGACAGGAAGAAAGGGTTTAATAAAAAGACAGGCAAGAATAGCAAACGAAATAATAGCTTAGAACGATATATTAGGAAAAACCTTCTCTAAAGTACCCCTATTGAGAAGAAAATTAAAAATAAATAAAAAATCTCTAAAAATTATTTTTAGAGATTTTTTTGGCTGGTATCTTCAGGCATATATTTACCTTGATTTTCCTTATCCTTTTCCTATACTGGAAACATGACATTTCTCCCTCTCGTAAATATTTTTTTTCTCGTCCTGATTTACCGAGTTCATAGACGGATATTTTGGCTCACAGCTGGGATAGAAGCCCTCCTCTATATCGGAGGGATCTGGTACATCGAGTCGACCTATCAGCTTATCACGAATAAGATCCTCTATAATCTGACTCTTACAGGTATGGGGCTTATCATAGGTGTGGCAGCATTTTTCATAGCGATCAGCCTGAACCATAAGCATCTCTACGATACTCCTCCAAGTAAAAATGAATAACTTCGATAATCTCTTCTTCCGTGCATATATCGGCTCAGACTCGGAGATACGGGAGGTATTTCACCGGCATTTTTTCGTCATACTCGAAGATATCATCGTCTGGATGTTTTTCTGACTGCTCATACCTGCATTTCTCTATGGGCAAGATATCTTCCTTCTGCGTTCCAATATTCCAGAGTGGTGGTCATATATATACATGCTCATCATCTACGCGATTGTCATGTACAAGCTCTTCGACTGGTATGTCGATGTGTGGATTATGACCGAGAGTACGATTGTCGATATGAAGTGGAAGTGGTTCTCATCGAATATGCTCTATATCCCCTATGCGAAGATCGAAGGCATCGAAATCCGTACGCGGTCATGGTGGGCAGCACTTCTCGGTATGTCAGATGTGGTAGTGAAGCTCGCAGGGGAAGATAACTTCACGCTCTACAGCGCTCGTCGTCCGACGGATATCGTCGCATTTCTCCAGAGTGTCGGGAAGAAGAAAAAATGACATGAAGATGACAGAGAACCCTTCGATATCCTCGTCGATACCCTCTCGTGAGTCGTGAAGTGACACCTAACAACGCATGGCAAAGACTATATCACTCGTGAGTATGTCCGCAAGCTCGATGATACGATGACCTCATGAGTGCCGATAGATCTCCGCAGCGAAGAAGAAAAAATTATCATAGAAAACTGGAAGGAGGCCTATGAAAAACCCGCCGAAGAACACGGTGAAGATGAGTATGAAGAACATGAAGAAAAGCACCATTAAAAAACTATCCTTAACCCTTCTCACTATGGAAACAGAAATCATCATCCACGCTGCTGACTATCCGGTCGAGAAAGAGTCTCTCCAGATCTTGATCGAGAAAAACCTCGCAGGGAAAATGGATTCCTATATCCGAAAACATGAGAAACCAAATAGTCCTGTCCGAGTGGAGCTCACGGCAAAACGTGAAAGTGACGGAAAAGCGAGTGGGAAGCTGGTACTCTCTGTCGGACCGAAGTCATATCGCTCAGATCGAGAGCATTTCGATAACCTCGCTGATCTCGTGAATCATCTCTTCACGCATGTGAAGGATCAGATGGCGAAATAGTTATTGGTATGGTGGTGATAAGTAATTGGTAACAGAATTCTATTTATCCATACTACTCATCACTATTTACTAATCACTACTATTATGACCATTTTCCTCGGTATCCTCCTCACGATCCTCGTCTTCACTTTCATCGTCTTTGTCCATGAGATGGGACACTTTCTGACTGCGCGATTTACTGGCATGAAGGTCGAAGAGTTCGGTATCGGTATACCTCCGAAGGCAAAATCTCTGGGAAAGGATAAAAAATGAACAGAATATACTCTCAATTGGCTTCCAATATGAGGCTTCGTGCGTATCAAGTGAGAGGATCCGAGCCTTCCAGAAGCACGAGCAAAAGATGCATTTTCTGCAAAACGATGGTGGGCACGAGTACTCGTCCTCGTTGCAGGAGTGACGATGAATTTCATCCTCGCGAGTGTCATATTTTTCGCCTTTTTTATGAGTGGAGCAACTCCGATATGACCGAATCTCATACTCGAAAAAAGCTATGGATCGTATTTCCTCCCATCATTCGACGAAGCGATGCAGAGTGGGTACCTGAAACATGAGGGCATCATCCTTTCCCCGCTTACATGAAGCCTTGCAGAAAAATCAGGAATCATGAAATGAGATATCGTGACGAAAGTAGATGGGAAAATAATCTCAGATATAGAAACTCTCAGATCAAAAATCGCTGCAGGGAAAAGCATGACTCTCTCACTCTCTCGAAGTGGTGCTACCCGAGAAATCACAATCACTCCAGAAGGAGGAAAAATCGGGACATATATCACCTATAAAAATCTCGATATCGATAAGACGTATCACGGATCATTCTCACTTGGAGGGTCACTGACTCGAGCATTCACCGAGACATATGCACTCTCTCGCATGACGCTCGATGTCCTCGGTAGCACTCTCCGCAAGCTCGTATCCCCGAGAAATACCGAAGAACGGAAAGAAGCCACAGAAATGTTCTCCTGACCGATCGGGATAGGCTCGACCTTCGTCGATGTCGTGCATGTCGGAGTCACATGGAAGATCCTCTTCTCGATCATCGCCCTCCTCTCGATCAATCTCTGAGTCCTTAATCTCCTCCCATTCCCCGCCCTTGATGGTGGTCGTATCGTCTCGACCTCGGTCATGGCATTCGCGAGCCTCTTCACGAAGAGAAATGCTCTGCTTATCAAACTCGAAGGATATGTCCATGGCTTCGGGATGATATTCCTCCTCGTTATATCTCTCATCATCGCTCTTATGGATGTATGGAAGATGTTTTAATATTAGCATTTAACGTACTTTCTATGCCTCTCCTCTCTCTTTTCTTCATCCTCTTCGGCATCACGGTGATAGCATTTCCTGACTTTATCGCGTATATTATCGGATTTTTCTTCCTCTTTCTCGGTGTGAATTCGCTTATCATCTCTCTCGCGATGCGGAGAAATAGTTCAAGTCCATCGAAATCTTGGAGCTTCGGTGGATACGAGATCATAAAGAAAAAATAATGCTCGAAACTCTCCTCAAAATCATCATCATTGTCCTTTTCTCTTCATTTCCCATACTTCTCTGGGGATATGGGACGACGTTTCTATCACATCATGTTTGGAATCGGGCACGGTTTTTCTCATGACTCGTCGGAGGTGGAGTAGCAGTTGCTCTCATACTCTTCTTCGAGCGATATCTCAGTGGAAATATCCTTTCTCGATTTTTCGCAGTTGGTGCTGTATTTATCATCCTGAGTGGACTCGTCTATCTCCTCACTTCACTCGGCTCACCGTATATTCGAGGATTTCTCAGGCGAGTAGCTCTCCTCCATGCTCTGATATTTACCCTCCTTCTCGCAGTCTCATACTGACTCGAGAAATATATCGGATGAAATGTAGCGAATATCGCTCTCTTCGCCAGTATGGGAAGCTACATACTCCTCGCGAGTCTCGAAGAGGGAGTGAAGCACCTCTCGACTGTAGGACTCACTGCTCGCGAATTTCGATTTTCTCGGACAGATTTTCTCCTCTTCACATTCTTCATATCGCTTGGTTTCGTCTTCACTGAGAATATCCTCTATTTCGTGAAAGCATGGGATAGCTCTATTGGCAATATAGTATCTCTCGGGATCTGAAGGACATTTTTTGCAACGACGGTACATATCTTTGCAAGTGCTGTCTGTGTTATGTGCTGGTGGAGTGGGCTCTCGTATGGGGTATTTTCTCTACGATATATCCTCTGGATCATCCTCGGTTTCACACTCTCGACACTCATACATGCGCTCTACAATAGTCTCATGGCAGACGGTCATATCATAGCGGTTATCGGACTTTTCCTCTTAGGATATTTTGCCTTTACGCAGTGGCTGCTTTCTGAGAAATAATCTCCACTTTTCGACTTTCATCCTCCATCCTCGTGATGGAGATTTTTTTCGTCCATCGCTCACTCTCTCCGAGAATCTCTGGCCACTCTATAATGCAGATAGAAGTGGGATCATCGAGGATCTCGCGAGCTCCTATGAGAAAGAGGTCTTCGAGTGACTCGAGACGATAGAGGTCGAAGTGGTAAATAGGGGATAGGGGATAGGAGATAGGAGATAGATTGGAACCATACTTTTGATAATACGTATATGTCGGACTTCTTACGACGAGATCAGGATCGCTGAAATGGCGTCGCAAAAGAGCTCGGGTAAAGGTACTTTTTCCTGCACCGAGGTCACCTGTGAGAAATATCCGATCTCCTGAAGTGAGAGGAAATACGATATTTTCGAGAGATTTCTCATCGCTTATTATGAAAGTGTCAAGATGAAATGCCGTCGATCCTTGCATAGACAAAAACTATCTGATAGGATAGGAGAGTATTCATAATTTATCTTTATGCAAGAGACTGTACAAAAACCCATCATAGAAGTCCGTGGTAAAACATCGTGGTATCTGGCATTTTTCTGTATGATCCTAGCCATCGTAGCAACCATCTGACTCTATAGTTATGGAGTCTATATCGATACTGCCATCGAAAAAGAAAAAGTACTAACTCTCGAAAAAAGAAAACAAATAGAAGAGATCAGCAAAGACCGTGATATTATAATCACAAAAATTATATCATCGAGTACTATCCGTCCATCTCTGGATGTGAAAGCTCTGGTAAGTGAGTTTCGAGAAGCAGCAGTACGCGCAGGGGTGAGACTGAAAGGATTTGTCGTAGATAAAGATACTCTCTCTACTGAACTCATCGCGACAGAGTGAGATCCTCAGGTACATCCAGATCCAGCTGCAACCATCATCCGTATGATGAGAGAGTATGCAGCGAGTCAGAAGTACTTCTCTCTCGATCCTATAGTCTCTCTCTCATGAGATGAGAAATCACGAATGACAGGAATCATGCTCAAAGTAACACCAAAACCTCTACAAAAATAATTTCACCACTATGACTCATCCATCTTCTCGCATCTGGGCCCCTGTATTTCTCGGCATCGCACTCCTCGTAGCGGTGATAGGAGTGAAACCCCTCTATACTGAATACATCGATAAGAGCTCTACACTCGCTCTCATGCTCAAGGAAAGTGAGAAAGTGCAAGCGGAGTACGATGCTCTCATCACGATAAAAAATAAATCTCTCTCTGGAAATACCGACGATCTCTCTCTGAGAGTGAAAAAACTCGGAAAAAAATGGAACACCAGTGATATCATGGAGATCGTCATGCTCTCTGACTATACACGCCCTACTGTCGGTCAGTGAGCTCGGATCAAGATATCATCTATAGCAGTCGATGAGTGAACCAAACTCCCAAATGGACTTTCGCTTGGTAAAGTAAATGTCGCCATCTCCGCTTCAAATCTCGAAGATATCATAGACTATATCACATTTCTCACGACTTCTACGTCATACGCTTTCACACTAGATAAAATATCGCTTCCTATCGATACCGCCCCAGAAGAAAATACTGTTGTATCTACCTATAGCCTGGGGCTTGATCTCGGAGTATATCACTATGAATAGTGAGGTCATAAAGTCTCAGTTATAATTTCAACCATAGAATATGAATCTCTTCTCCTCCATCTCGATAAAAGACAAGGCCCTCTTTTATGAAAGCACCGCGAATCTCCTGGAAGGATGAGTGACACTTCTCTCTGCTCTTCACGGGCTTCACGACAGACTCACTGACTCTCGACTCAAAGAAGCGATCGATCATCTGATATTCTTTATAGAGTGAGGTGATGCAGTAAATATCGCCATGAGGAAACTCCCTCATCTCTTCAGCGAGGGGGAGGTAGCAATTGTAGAAAGTGGAGAGCAAACAGGAATGCTCCAGAAAGCATTTCTCTCTCTCGCAAATGACCTCCGTGATCAAGAGGCACTCAGAGGAAAAATCATCTCTGCTACAACCTATCCTGTCATTGTGATGATGTTTCTCATGCTCGCTTTTATCGTGGTGATGGTGTATGTCGTACCCCAACTTCTCCCGATCATATCACAAATGTCAGGAGAGCTTCCCATCATGACGAGGACGCTTGTATGAATGAGTGCATTTCTTTCAGAAAATATCATCTCTATAACTATTGTATCTATAGCGCTTATTAGTATTTTTATCGGGTATATCCGTACTGATATGGGAAGATACCGGTGGGATATGGAAAAAATTCGATTTCCCCTGACAGGAAATGTGTACAAAAACTACCTCGTCGTACGCACGATGTCAACACTCCATCTTTTGATTTCTTCATGAGTCAGTATCGTGAAAACCCTCAGACTCACTGGAGAAAGTTCTGGAAATGTCGTGATAAAAAAACTCTTTCTCCTCATATCAGACGATGTTGCTCACGGTACAAAAATTTCAGAATCTATGAGAAATCAAGATGCACATAGAGCATTTTTCACTCCAGATATCCTCCAGATGATCGAAAGTGCTGAGCGCACATCGACACTCGATAGCGTCACAGATACTATACATGTACAGTACAAACGGGAAGTCGATGTCGCACTCGGCATGATGGTAAAATTCATAGAACCGATGGCACTTCTCTTGGCTAGCCTTTTTGTACTTTGGTTTGCGATAGCGATTTTTTCTGCTATCATGCAGATAGTATCCCTCGCAGGAAATTAGTATGAACAAAAAAGGATTCACTCTCATCGAACTTATGATTGTTATATCGATCATTATAAGTCTTTTGTCCATCGGATTCTTCCCATACAGTTACTATATGGAGCGGGCTCGACTCGAAACCAATGTAGATATGATATCTCAAGAATGGATACTCTCACATAGAGAGGTACAAAATGGGCTTCTCTACGATAATGAGCACCATGCCTCACTCGAATTCACTTTCGAAAAAGGCAAGGGAAGTATCCTCCTCATGCTTTCTACCTGAAGCATGAGTGAGCGAAAAGGATATAAAACTCTCACTCTCGATACAAATATTACGATACAAGGATTTTCTGGAACAAATCTTCCGGTCGATACAGATAAGCTTACTTATACAATATCACCTCCCTATGGAACAGGATCATTTACCCCAAGTGCATCAGGCGTGATACTCACTATAGGATATCCAGGTGGCACAAGGGAGTCTCGTCGGACACGAGACATCCTCCTTCGTCCTTATTTTGATTAATTTTTTTCCCTTGTCTTCACCTTCTTCGCTCATCTCGAAACAGTGATTCACACTCGTCGAACTCATCATCGGTATGACGATATTTGCTATCGGTATGACGGGCATACTAGCACTTCTCCAGAGTACGATATCACTCTCTTTCGTCTCTCGACATGAGATTATCGCTGCCAACATCCTCAGGGAACAATCAGAACTTCTGAAAAATATTCGAAATACCAATATTCGAAGTTTTGTCGACTGGGACAAGGCACGTATAGATGATGATTCCATCTCTCTAACGGGATGAGTCTACATAGTAGAAAATGATTTTAGCAATAGTGGTATCGTCTTCGATGTGCTAGGGGGCATAGAAAAATCTCCTGTTCTCCTAAAAAAAATAGCCACACTCCCCTCTGATCTCGAAGGGAAATTCAATGCTACGCAACTCTTTCTCGATACTCAGTGAAGGTACTCTCATGTGCTCTCTGGAAGTGGAACGAGCTATGCTTCCTATGTTGTCATCACGCCTCTCTCACTTCCAGGGATTGGTGAGATCAAAAAAGATAATAAAAATCAATGATATGTTATCGATGCGCGAGTCATCGTACGATCTCGCGGATACAAAGAATACGACCTCAAAACTCTCATTACTGACTGGAAAAAATAATCTATGAAAGTACAGAAAAATACATCTGGATTCACTCTCATGGAACTCATGATCGGCATGACGATATTTGCTGTGATGAGTGTAGCTATCATGAGTATCTATATACAGACGACCAATCTGGGACAAAAAATGCGTGCCATGCGACATCTCTCAGAAACAGCGCGTGAAATTACAGAAAGGATAGGAGAAGATGTACGAGAATATGGAATTTCTCTTTCAGGATCTTTTGATCCCTCATGAAATTATATTCCGTGGGATGAGTATTCATCTTCTTTGGGAAGTGAATTTCTCTCTATCGATGAAAGAGGCTCCTATGTATATGGACAAAAAACAACTACTGGTATGAATCCGTGTATAGATAGCACCTCAGAACTCAGAAAAACAGATCCCAAAATTCACTGTGGACTCTATAAGGTATGAAGAGATGACAATGGTACTTCTGGATGGAATCTCGTAGATAGTTTTGTACCTGAGGAAGAGAAAAAACGAGTCAAGATCGAAGATCTAAAATTCTACGTATCTGGTGATGGTATCTCAAGCGAGAAGAAAGTCACACTTGTCTTTACTGTTGCACTCATGCCTCGTATCTGAGTACCTCCAGCATTGATATCAGATACTCGTATGCATATACAGACAACTTTTTGAGAAAGATTTTATAAAACTGCCCCCTAATCATGCTTCATCCTTTTCTCGCATCTCGTAAAGGTTTCTCTATACTCATAGCACTGGGTACTATCGGGGTTCTCCTGATCATAGTCATGGGGATAGCATCAGTATACCAGCGAGAGATACGCCTCTCACGGATCACCTACGATGATATCCTTACGGATGCTCGCGCTGAGTGATCCTTCGAATACGCTATGCTCAAAGTGAGGAATCATAGAGAGTGATTCGAAGATACCATGATAGAAAACGATGTCGATAGTGAGATTTTCTCAGGATCGAGTGAGCGTACGAATGGGATCAAAACAACATATACGATACATGCTCAAACAGGAAGTCAGATATTCACCCTATGACCGAGTGAGCATCTCATCCTTCCACTTTTTGTAGGAGATGATACTCTTCTCTCAGGAAAATCAAAAAATCCATCTTTTTCTACCAACATTGTAAAAAGTAATGGCTTAAAGCTTTCTCGTGTCGATAATGATGAGAATACTATATCATGGAGTATAGTAGCCATGAGTGGTTCAGAGAACATCAGTCTTGCAGGAAGCGGAAAGATCGATGGAAACGAAAGAGGAACGATGCGACTTCGAGGAGAAGATTGTCTCGATAGTACTGGTACTAAAATCAAATGCGATGGATCAAATGGAGTAGTCGAAGAGTCACTTCAATATTTTTATGATACGGTAGGTTCAGTATCTGATTTTTTATGATGAGTTGGGAATTTCGCTGGAATAACGATCACCGACCCTTATATTCTCATCTTTAACGGATGAGATACTCTGGGAGAAGTATCCGTGACAAGTACGACACCCTATGCGTTACCGACACTTGAAGTCAGAGCTGAATCAAGAAAATGAAATAGCCTCAAGTCGGTACAATTTAGTGAAGACAAGAGTCGTTACTACGATGCACTGAAGTATGGCGTATATGATACTAACGATTCTAATTAACTATTCTCCATCGAATTCTCCACTTCGAGCCCGTTCGATCTCGTAGAATTTTTGGTGCTGCTTTTCGAACTTGAGATCGACTTGTCCTGTTGGTCCATTTCGATTTTTTCGGATAAATATGTTGGTCACATTCGGTGTTTCTGAGAACTCGTTATAGTAGTCGTCACGGTAGAGCATGAGGATGATATCTGCATCTTGTTCGATAGCACCCGACTCACGGAGATCTGACATGATCGGCCTCTTATCTGGACGGGCTTCGAGAGCACGAGAAAGCTGCGATAGGGCAATCACAGGGACATTGAGCTCACGAGCGAGAGACTTGAGTCCACGAGAGATTTCTGATACCTCCTGGACGCGATTGAAACTATTTCCACTCGAGATCAGTTGGAGATAGTCGATCACGATAAGGTCGAGTCCAGATTCCATCTTGAGGCGACGTGCCTTGGATTTGAGCTCTAGGATACCAGCTCCAGCAGGGGAGTCGTCGATATATATTTTCGCCCGAGAGAGTCGTTCGAGAGCATCACCCATCTTCGCAAACTCATCTTCAGAGAGCTTTCCTTTCTGGAGTTTCCAGCTATCGACTGCCATACTCGCTGCAATCATACGATCAGTGAGTTGTTCCTTCGACATTTCGAGAGAGAATACGGCAACATTTTTTCATTTTTCTCCGACATTTTGTGCGAAGTTCATAGCGATCGCAGTCTTCCCCATTGATGGACGAGCAGCGACGACGATGAGGTCTCCTCGCTTGAATCCTCAGAGTTTGAAGGCGAATCCCTCATATCCCGTCGAGACACTATTTGCCTGAGAGAGAGTCGGATCCGCATGGATCGCAGCGAACTCTTCATAGCGAGCATTGAGGATATCCTTGATATGGACGAGTTTATTTTGGATAAATGTCTGTGTCACAGAAAAGAGAGATCTTTCTGCTTTTTCGAGAAGCTCGTTTATCTCTGTTACCTCATCGAAACCCGCTTGCGTGATATCACTTCCCGATTTTATGAGCTTACGAAGGACAGATTTATTTTTTACGATCTGTGCGTACTGGAATATATTGGCGCTCGTGAAGACTGCCGTCATGAGATCCGCGAGGAAATTGTCCCCGCCGATGGACTCAAGTTTTTTCTGGTCGTCGATCACTTCACGGACAGTGAGGGAGTCGATAGGGCGATTGCGTGCATAGAGGTCGAGCATCGCCGCATAGACGATACCATGTGCAGGATCGTAGAAATCTTCAGGCAGGAGCATGCTCGCAACCTGGATCATGCCATCCTTATCGATGAGGATAGAGCCGAGAACTCAGCGCTCAGCTTCGATGCTATGTGGAGGGGTGGAGAGGGACAAAGTTGAATAAATAATGAATAACTATAGTGTCTTATTTCCAATAATGAGGAAGTAGTTCCGAGAGAGGAAGCATATCATTTTTTCAGATATATACAAGTGTATTTTTATTATTCTGGTGTATTTGCATCATCATTTCTCTACACCTTCCACAAGGAGCTACTACTTCGCCAGTATCTCGTACAGCGATGATTTCTGATATTCCAGAATGATCAGTTTTTAGCATTTCAGCAATAGCAGAATGTTCCGCACAAAATCCTACACTAGCAGAAAAATCCAAACACTTACCCGTAAAAATATTTCCATCTTTGGTAATAAGAGCAGATGCCACTCATCATACACTCGCATATCAAGAAAGGGTAATATCTTCACTTATAGCAAAGGCTTGTTTATATAAAATATCAAAATGATTCATATTTAACTAGACTTTTATTTCTCCCCTCCAAAATTCCCAGCAAGCTCTTCTTCGGTGACAAGTTTTCCTATGAGATCGACGATTTCTTGGTTATACGGAGTGAGATTTTTGAGCTTTATGAGCGTTTCTACTGCTTCTTTTCGTTCACCTCGAGATATCAGTGCCTGCGTATAGAGCCAGAGGATTTCTGGATTACGTGGATACTGTCTGAGATAACTTTTCGCATAGGTATAGATATCTTCTGGAATCGAAAGCTCGGAAGCAAGATGACTGAGGGTATAGAGGATTTCCTCACTTTCTCCACCAAGGTCGAGGACTTTTTTATAGAGTTCATATGCGACCTCATAACGACGTTGCATCGCCAGAGAAGTAGCGAGATGTTCGAGGATTTCGAGATCATCGGGATAGAGTTTCGCGAGATCCTTGAAGATGTATTCTGCTTTAGTATAGGCATGATCACGCTCATAGAGAGATGCCATAAGAAGATTGAGTTCACGATGGTCTTTATCGAGGGCAAGGCCAGATACGATAAATGCACGTGCTTCCTCGAGTTGTCCACGAGCTATGAGTGTTTGTACCATAGAAACGATCTCAACGATCTTGTCACGTTTCTCTGGCGGGATAGGGCTATCAGAAGATCTCTCAGAAAAAGAAGAATGAGAAGTAGGGATTTCTTTTTGTATCTCACTTTCATTGATTGTTGGAGTTGTTTTTTCTTCGATTACTCAGTCTCATGAAGAGAGAAGTCCCTCAGGAGGAGTATCTGATGTCGTATGCCCGATAAAGTCAGTATCATCATCCATTTTTTCCTCTTCCATCTCTTCTATGATATCTATAATATGAGTTTCTTGAGGTAATTCTTCATTTGATATCTCTGAAAGTGGCTGGGTATTTTCGATGATTTCTTCTATACTCGTGTCATGTGAAATTGCTATCTCATTCGTGGTGATAAGAGGTTCGTCGAGAAATGGAGAAACAACTTCTATAGTTTCTGATAGATCTTTTTCTTGTTCGGGAGTAGTTTCCTCTTTTTCTCATCATACGAGATCATCTACGGATGAATTCCTAGGTATTTCACTCTGAATTTCAATATCAGGATATACCTCTATCCTCTTCTCTTCTGGAAGAAGGTTCTCGGCAAGAGATTCCTCTGGAGAAATCGGATTTTCCGTAACATAGGCTTTTCGTGGATGAAAAAGATAAAAAATCTTTTTCAGAAACTGGTAAGCATCATGTGCAAACATGAGCGCTATGAGCCCTAAACAGAGAAAGAGAACAATTGCCTCGATCGATGCAACCTGATTCGTAAAGAGAAATTCCATGAGAAAGGGGAAAATTGCTTCCATATGATATAAACAAAATGGGATTTTGCAAACAGGAAAATCAGTTTTTCACGTCGAAAAAGTTTTTCGAAAAATTATTTGCTTTTCTCTTTCATTATTATATAATCCACCGCGATTTACTCATCATTTCTCTCCATCATGGACGCTACTCTCATCGCCGCGATACAGGCAACTACATCACAGAAATCTGACGATACCCGCTACAAGACTGGTATGGAAGTCGAAGTTCACCAGATTATCAAAGATGGTGACAAAGAACGTATACAGATATTCCGTGGACTCATCATATCGATGAAGGGAAAAACAGATCTCGATAAAGTGATCACTGTACGAGCTGATATAGATGGTATCGGTATAGAAAAGATTTTTCCGATCAATTCTCCCTATATCTCGAAGATTGTCGTACTTCGTCAATTCAAGGTTCGTCGCAACAATATCGGATATATCCGTGAGCTCACTGGTAAGGCAGCTCGTCTCAAGGAAATAAAGTAAAATATATTTCTTGATTCAATAATAAAACCTCTCCATTATGAGAGGTTTTATTATTTTATAATATATGTCTAGAAAAGACCAAACTTTTCTGCATTTGCCTTAAATATATCTTCCTTGATTTTTTATCAAGTATGGTCTAATTTTTTCACATATTTCTCCTTGCATTTTCCGTGAAGTACATGTGAAGAGGTTTACCTATTTTCCCGTATAAATAGCGTGTTCGATATTTCTGTCAAATGATTTTTTTCTTTTGACTTCGGTTAAAAAAAGAATAAAAAGACGTTCACAAATCTCGAGAAAAAACAGTATCACAGAGCGTATAGTTAGGTCGTCAAGTATTCATTTCTTTGCTCTTCTCATGTCACAGAGTTTCTCTTTTTCTCATCTCACAGAAGTTATCAGATCACTCTCAGTATCTGTACGAAAACAAGATTTTCTTACATATTTTAAGAAGTTTTCTCTTATCGCATCGACAGAGGATAGTATCACCCTCGGTGTCGTGTCTTCGTTTCACAGAGACAATCTCGTAAAAAAATTCTATGATGAGATCAAGACGGCAGTACAGTCAGTGAATCCCGCAATCACTAGTCTCGATATTACTGTCGATGACACTATAGAATCCAAGTGACCAGAATCCGTCATAGACTGTAGAAATAGCCTCAAAGAATCTGAAAAAATTACCAAAAAACAACAAGTAGAATGAGTAGAAATCGTGGAATGACTCAATAGTCGCCTCACGAGTGATCGCTATAAGCTGGATAACTTTATCGTCGGTCCATCGACTCAGCTCGCACATGCAGCATGTGAAGCAGTAGCTCGTCGTCCAGGAAGTTCATACAATCCACTCTACCTCTATGGAAATGTCGGACTCGGGAAGACGCATCTTCTCCAAGCATCAGCCAACACTATACGCGAGAAACACAGAGGACTCAAGGTTATCTACACTACAGCAGACCGATTCCTTTCTGACTATGTCGCGAGTATCAAAGGACGTTCTATAGACAAGCTTCGTGAGAAATACCGTCAGATCGACGTCCTCGTTATCGACGATGTCCAATTTCTCGCATGAAAGAAACAGACTCAAGAGGAACTCTATAATATATTCAATATCCTCTACGAAGCAGGAAAGCAGATAATCCTATCAGGAGATCGCCCACCGAAAGAGCTCACAGAGCTGGAACCACGACTTCAGAGCCGATTCGAGTGGGGTATCACCGTCGACCTCGGAGAACCTGACTACGAAACTCGTCTTGCGATCATCCAAGAGAAATCCCGCGCACGAGAATTTATCATAGACCAGGAGGTTGCAGAATTCATCGCTGAGAATGTGACGACCAACGTTCGTGAACTCGAATGAGTACTCAATCAGATCATAGCAGAATACGATCTCAAAAATACTCCTCCAACACTCGAGAACGTCGCCTATCGCCTCTCGAAACTCGCCGTACGATCCATCACGACAAGCCTCACAGAAGGACGTGCTATCCGTACAGGAAACTGTAGTTACGAAGATCTTATACAGGCAGTCTCATCCCACTTTGGTATCGAGATACGCACACTCCTCTCAGAAGATCGAAAAAAGGAAAACATGATCCCTCGCCAAGTAGCGATGTATCTTCTGAAAAATCGTCTTCACTATACCTACGAACGCATCGGAAATATATTCTCAGGACGCAACCATACGGCAGTGATGTATTCATGCAAGAAGCTCGAACTCGTGATGAAAAAAGACCAACAAGTTGTATATGAGGTAAATGTGATACGAGATAAGCTCGGAATATAGTTTATTGACAAAGTATAATTTTTTACTATACTAATAATTATTAATTAGTAGTATTTTATTATGCGATCATGTCCATTTCGCGATATTGGAGATGTCAAAAGAGACGTCATGAGAACGTTATGATGAGCAAATATAAAACATATCAATAATTTAAGAACTATTGGAGATCGACCTCTTGAACAAGTAATTTCAGAATTTAAACCCGAAAATACACTGATAAAATGATGAAAAATTACATTTAAAACTATACTTAGAGATTATACTGGTGAGCACCCATCCATTCCTCTTACATTATCAAAATTATGATATTCGATATACCTACACTTATCCTCGAAGGTAGAAGGAGTTTCTATTGAGAACAATATAATTTACATAGAAACTACTACTGTTGCTAATGTTTTATGACTTCTATATTATGCACTTCAGCCATTTGATATAGCATTTTCTGAGGCAACAAGCACTCAAATGAACTCTCTAGATTGGTTAAAAAAGGTAAAAAAGCAGCTCATGCAAATAGCATCAATACCGAATGGCGTACAAAAAGCCATGGTAGAAACTATCAGTCTCAGAGAATTTTTCCTTACCAACATTAGGTCCATTCTTTCAGGTGAATGAATGTTATCTCGTACAAGACTAAGAGCAATAATAATACAACTCAATATTGAAGCTACAAAAGAATATAAAAATTGAGAGTACTGAATATGTCCTGCCCTGCAAGATGGCACTTTAGAGATTATATTTGACTTATTAGTTCCCATATATAAGCTTTCCAAGTAAAATTATAACTCATGCTCTCAATCGTTTCTACACCAATAGGCAATCTCGAAGATATCACGCTTCGAGCAATGCGAATACTGAAAGAAGCAGACTATATCGCCTGCGAAGATACTCGCATGACGGGACAACTTCTCGGCTACTATGATATTCCGAATGATGGGAGACTTCTCTCGTTTCACTCTCATTCAGGGTTTTCGAAGATGGAGAAAATTATCGAACTCTTGAAAGAAGGAAAACATGTGGCGCTCGTATCGGATGCGGGGACGCCCGGGATTTCTGATCCAGGTTTTATCCTCATACGCCGAGCGGTCGAAGAGGGAATCGAGGTGACCCCTATTCCATGAGCTTCTGCTGTCCTCTCTGCTCTCGTCGCGAGTGGTATCGACTGTCATCAGTATCTCTATCTCGGATTCCTCCCAGTGAAGAAATGACGCCAGACCATGCTCAAAAGTCTCGTGAACAAACAGTATACCGTCGTCGTCTATGAGTCAGTCCACCGCATCGAGAGGACACTTGAGGAGCTCGGAGAATATCTCGGATGAGATCATCATATCGTAGTCGGACGCGAGCTGACAAAAAAATTCGAAGAATTCAAACGTGGTACGATAGCCGAAGTGAGAGAGTACTATAAATGAGAAGGGAAGGTGAAGGGGGAGTTTGTACTTGTATTTTAGAAAAATATAGTATGATAATTATATGAACATTCTTCAGCCTCAGTTGAGCGATAGCGCGGAATTATCACTTACTTTCGATGAATTTCTAGCTTCTCTCTCTCAGTACTATACCCTAGAAGAGCTTTCTGAATTTCGATCATACCATACAGTCTGAGAATTAGAGGAAAAATTAAGTGATCCCTCTAGATTTTTTCGAATTGTACGAAATGAACATGGAGAAATTATTGCATGTTTTGAGTCAAAACAAGGAAGTATTCCAAGTATGCAACGAGTACAGTGGTTTTTTGTTCTACCACGTCATCAGCAAAAAGGGATATTAAAAATATTATTTCAAGAATTCGAAGAATGGTGCAAGATAAATAACTATAATATTATTTGGAGTATTGCTGCTCTAGAAAATAGAGTTTCTATAAAGACACATTGAGCTTTATGATTTATAGAAACAGGTGTATCAAAAAAAGGGTATCAAGAATTTTTGAAAAATTTGCAATAATCCACTTTTCCCTATAATCCTCCTTACCCGAGCTACAACTCGCGTATTTTTATCTATTAGCCGCAACTAATATATGGTCTCCCAACTCAATGCTCGGCACAAGCCGAAATTTTCTCTGCTCACATTTTATAAATTCGTCGATATTCCCGAATCCGAGCTCGATGCACTCGCACAAGATCATCTCGATTTCTGTCGCGACATCGGACTCAAGGGTCGTGTCTATCTCGGTACCGAAGGGATTAGCTCGACTGTCACTGGAAATCAGGGGCAATGCTGGTCTTATCGCGAATATTTGCAGAAATCAAAATACTTCCAAGATATCCCTGATATCGACTCAAAATCGACTCCCGTAGAAGACCACCAGTTCCCTCGAATGAGCGTAAAAATCCGTAATGAGATCGTCACTCTCGGGGTGAAAGTAAGTGCAGAGGAAGTCAAAAAACACAAAAAAGAACTCACACCAGAAGAATTCAAGAAAATCCTCGATGGAGGAAAGGCAGATGACTATGTGATCCTCGACATGAGAAATGACTACGAGTATAGGCTCGGACATTTTCGTAATGCTATCCCAGCAGGGACAGTAAATTTCCGTGAAGTCCCGAAGCTTCTCGAGCAATATGGGAAAGTCGCACAGGGCAAAAAAGTCATCTGGTACTGTACTGGAGGTATCCGTTGTGAGAAAGCAGCCGTCCTCGCGAACCAGTGAAGCGATACCGAGTACTACTCGATCCAGGGTGGCGTCGTGAAATATGTAAATGAATATAACGATGGAAACTGGCTGGGCAATCTCTACACCTTCGATGGACGTGTCTCGACAACTGTCGGAGATCATTCGACTCATACGACTATCGGAGAATGCCTCTATACAGGAGAAAAAACAGATAATTGCGAAAATTGTCGCTACGCCCCATGCAACGCTCGACTCATCGCGACTGAGAAATCATTTCGCAAACATATGGGATTTTGCTCTCGGGAATGCTATGAGTCAGCAAGAAATGATGGACTTATCAAGGATGTGGAGTGGGACAAGCTCGACTACAAAAATATCCGAAAGGAAAGTGATGGACTCGGAAAAATCGCTGCCCATCTCGATCGCAAACTCGCAAATATCGAGTGGAGTCATGCGACTTCACAGAAAGAAGGGGAAGTGGTGGAGTGTTAGATATTTGCAAAAATAAGGGAAATATGAGATTATACTAGTATGATTAATGCTAATTCTCCTCAATCTCCATCCAGAAGAATTTTTTTTCGTAAACTACATGAAACAAGTGCGAATACAGTTACTGCTACTATTGCAACTATATGAGCTATTGTTTCCATGAATCCAGTTCCATCTATTATATTAGGTGGAGCTACCTACATGGGATTATCTGGTGATTGAATTCAGAAAAAATGAAAAGCAAAAAGAGAGGAGAAGGAAAATGTACTGCATTTAAATCCATCATATCAGAATATATGAGTATCTCATACCGATGAAGCCTTTGACGAAGATAAAGAATTTCTATTTCAAGCAATAAGAAGGGCTGATATAATTCTCTTAGAAAGAGGAGAGCAGTATTTTAAAAAACTAGAAAAATATGCAAAATCTCAAGGAAAAAAAGTTATTTACATAGATAATCCCTCGATCATAAATGTATGAGTATCGTTAGCATGTTCAGTAGCACCCGTATTCATAGCATGAAAAAATATAAAAAATCACAAGGAATTAAAGAAATTATCATGAATATTTAAACAAACTCGTCGCAATATCATGGCACTAATTATTGGATTAAATTGATATATTTTTACCTATCCATTTCTATATGGAGTTTTTCAGGGGAAAAAATATATTGCAAATGATTTGGGATATATTACTGATGCTCGAACTATTTTTATGCTTCAAAACATACTGGACATTGCGAGAAAGGAGTCCGGAAAGAATCTCCTCTCTATAACTGGAGATGCCCATGCAAAGTGAATAGAATATTACTTATATAATAATGATGAATTCGAAGTTAAAAGAAAATGCTATAATACAACGTATGGTTTAATGGAAGGATGATGGTACGAGGCAATATAGTGTCACGTGACTTTACAGAAAGAGGGAGAAGTGGTAGAGTGCTAATTCCTACCTCCCCACTCTCACCATAACTCTCACCCCTCTTGGGGTGTTTTTTTCGAGCGAGAGCGATCCTCTATGCAGACGCGCGATACGATCGACGATCGAGAGTCAGATTCCCATACTTTTATCCGTACCAGTACGAGCCTTATCTACTCGGTAGAATTTCTCCTTTACGAACATGAGCTCATCGTCAGGGATGCCAGTACCATCATCAGAAAAGGTGATGATGTATTCTTTCTCGGATTTCTCATAGGAGAACGTAAGAGTTGTATCGGGCCCTGCATATTTGATGAAGTTCGACATGATGTTGTGAAGAATCTGGATATACATACTCTTGTCCATCGAAGTCATCGTGTCAGAAGGGAAGTGGATTTTGGTTGTTTGATTATTTTTCTGAAGCTGTGGGATATACTCAGAGACGATATCTTCTGTGATACGACGGAGAGAAAATCTCTCCACCTTCACTTGCTCGAATATATCATGAGTGAGTGACTCATAGTCCATGATACGTCCTGTGATATGTGTGAGACGCTCGAGCTCAGACTGGAGGAGGTCGACTGTCCCCGTATCGAGCTTCATGACACCATCTTGTATCCCTTCGAGATAGCACTTTACCGCTGTGATCGGTGTACGGATCTCATGAGACAGATCAGAGAGGAAGTCAGATCGGATTTTTTCCTGGATAGAGAGGGATTTATGGAGATTATTGATAGTCGAGATAAGTGGTGCAAATTCGTTGTTCCCACTATAGCGGATACTCGCGTAGCGCTTGCGATCGATGATATTTCGGATATTTTCTGTGACGATACCGATCGGACGAAATATAGAACGTATCCAGAGGAGATAGAGAAGGAGGACAAGTGCTAGCCAGACAAAGTTGGTGAGAAATACTCACTTTAGTATAGAGGTGACGAAGCGTCACTCAGGAGAGTCATCTCAGAGAGCTCCCAGACGAAAGACAGAGAATCCTGTTCCCTTATAGGAGCTCACTGATGGTATACTGAACATCGTATCAGAGCCGCCACTCCCCATATAGAGTTCTGGATTTTTGGAGATATTCTCGATCGAGGTCGATATATTCGCGAGTTCAGAGAAGATGGCGAGATATTCAGCTTGATCTTTTTTATCCAGTTTTCCTATCTGGAGAAGTGCACGGAGCCTATCAGGATCAGGAGTAGACTCTTTCGAAAGCTCGCTAACATAGGTCGAGAAATATACTTCCGAAAAATACTGGAAGGATCCGATGTTCACGATTGCTGTGAGTACAAGGATGATGAGCGTGATGAGTGGGATACGATAGACGAGCTTCATGATGATATTATAGGGAAAAGAGCGAAAAAATAAAATGATTCTCTCTTCACTAGGCTACAACATTGGAAGATAAAATACCATTCTTATTATTTTTTCCACTCTTACCTATTACTTGCTATTTTCATGTAATTTTTATCTCTTATTTCCTTTGCTTTTTCCCCCGTTTTCCCTATATTGTTCATATCTACAGCCTAATACCTAAGCTCTAAAGTCTCATGGTTCGAACTCGACTCGCCCCATCTCCGACAGGATATCTCCATATCGGATCACTCAGAACCGCTCTTTATTGCTATCTCTGGGCTCATCACAACAAGTGACAATACATCATCCGCATAGAAGATACCGATCGCACTCGTCTCGTGGAGTGAGCTGTCGATGCGATACTCGATACGCACGATCTTCTCGGACTCACACCCGACGAGAGTGTACGACATGGTGGTTCATATGGCCCCTATGTCCAGAGTGAACGCCTCGATACCTATGCGCCACGACTTCATAGTATGTGTGAGAATGGCACTGGGTACTACTGTTTCTGTACGTCCGAGAGACTCACAGCACTGAAAGAAGAGCAAGAGCTCCTGAAACTCCCTCCTCGCTACGATGGACTCTGCCGAGATATCCCTCTCGAGGAAGCTCGCGAACGTATAGCAAATGGTGAGAAATATGTCATCCGACTCAAAGTCCCGAAAGCAGAAAAAATAGTCTTCAACGACCTTATCCGTGGACGTATCGAGTTCAATAGCTCGGAAGTAGAAGACCAGGTACTCCTGAAATCAGACTGAAATTTCCCGACGTATCATGGTGCGATCATCATCGACGATGAAGCTATGAAGATCTCACATGTCATGCGAGGAGAAGAGTGGATCAGCTCGATCCCGAAGCAAGTACTCGTCGCTCGGGCACTTGGCATCACCCTCCCCGAGTACGCGCATCTCCCGAATGTCCTGGGTGCAGACGGGAAGAAACTTTCGAAACGTACAGGAGACGTCGCAGTCAGTGAATATCTGAAAAAGTGATATCTTCCTGAAGCGCTTTTGAATTTCCTCTCGCTTCTCGGATGGCATCCGAAGACAGATCAGGAGATCATGACCATGGACGAGATGATAGAGAAATTCGAGATCCGAGATATCCATAAGTCATGAGCTGTCCTCGACCCTGTGAAACTCGACTGGATGAATGGTGAGTACATAAAACGTATGGAAATCGGAGAACTCCATACACGTCTCGCGAAGTATCTCGAAGAGTACGAAGAGGATTTCTACAGAAATACCTTCAGTCAAAAAGACTACGAATACAACACTCGTATCATCCGCGAACTCCAGACTCGCATGAAGAAATTCGATGAATATATCGGACTCACGACATCACTCTACGGGGAAGCAAAAATCCGTAAAGACCTCCTCGTGAATGCAAAAATGAAGATCGAGTCAGAGGCAGAAGCACTCGAGTCACTCGCCTTCGCACTCCCACTTCTCGAATCTGCCAACTATACTTCACTCGATGCTCTGAAAGCTCCGATCCTCGAAGCCATAGTAACTGCGGGAAAGAAAAATGGACAGATCCTTTGGCCATTACGAGTTGCACTATCTGGAGAAGAGTTCTCACCAGGAGCATTCGAACTGGCATACATTCTCGGAAAAGAAGAGTCTCTGAAACGTATAAAAAAAGTCCTCGAATAAAACGAAGTCTAAATTTCTATTTTGTCATGCCGTAGGCGCCCCTTGCGAAGCATGGAAGTACTCTTGGGGTGCATCCCTTTCAAAATCACGTTTGAAAAAAAGATAATCAAAATCTCTTAAGCAAATGAAAAAGCGATTTCTCCGCTACGCTACGAAATGACAAATCCAAAAATCCTGAATTTAAAAACTTAATACTTAGAATCTAACACCTAAAAAATGCTCTACGTCGTCCTCAAAACTATAATAGAAACAAGTATCGCTCAGTATACTTGCCAGAGTTGCCAAGGGAAAGTGAACGAATCCTCTATCAATGTCACTCATGCCAACGAAAGTGCTATCGACCTGACTATCACTTGTCCTCACTGTGCTTCTGGAACGCAGATACACGCTGAGATAGCGAATATGAATCATGAATTCCTCCAGTCAGACGAGTGACAACAGGTGATCCACCAAGCTATCAAAAAAAGTGAAAACGCGATCAAAGATGCTGATATAGAATCTGTCCAAAAATCCCTTTCGGAAAGTCGCTCGATCGAAGATCTTCTTAAATAATTTTTTTATGTTCGCCAAACTTTTTGCACTTCTTCTGCTTGCTGTCACTCTCTACGGTATAGGGATTTTTGCTACTCCCGAACTCGCGGATACTTACGGAAATAAAGAGTGGAACACGAAAGTCCGTGAATATAAGAAATCATTCGAGAACTTCTCATCGGGATGACTTACGCCAAAGTCACTCATAGAAAGTGCTCAAGATATAGCAAAACCCTATATCGACGAATCCCAAAAAACCATACAAGAAGTCCAAAATACTGCCAAAGAAATAAAAACAACGATAGATACCAAAACTGAACAAGTGTCTCAGGCTCTAGATTCCACACAAAAAGCACTCGATGGAGTCAATAAGGCAAAAGAAGATATCCAAAATACCCTTCGTTTCTCTTCAGGATCACGATAATATATCATCAGTCAACTCATATTTATGAATTTCGATACCCGATACATGCGATGAAGACCTGCAAAGAAGAAAAATAATTTTCTTCCTATTCTTATTTTCGTTCTTATTATCGGAGTTTTCCTCTCCTATATGAGCGTTCGTGGTATCGGAGATACTCCTGTAAAAGCAGGAAAATACACGATCAGTAAGTGAGTGACTCTCTCAGAAATGCCGAAAATACTAAATCTCGATATAGCAGATTGGCGATATAAATTCTGGCTCAAGTATATTTCGAAGACGACTCCGAAGATCCAGGCTGGAACCTATGATGTTGGTAAAGCTACTACACTTTCTGAAGTATTCGCAAGCGTCCTCACAAAACCAGTGGTTACTGATCTCACTATCACAGTACTCCCAGGATGGAATATTTATGACATCGACGATGCTCTCGCGAATAAGAAAATCATCGAACCTGGTGCGCTTCTCCTCGCAGCCCGTGACCACTTCGGAACTCTTCAGGACAAATACTCATTTCTGAAATGAAGGCTCACACTCGAAGGATTTCTCTACCCAGATACGTATCGCATCCTCCCGACTGCCGACGCCTATATGATCCTCGATCGACTCCTCGGAGAATTCGATAAAAAAATCGGAGAATCTTACAAATCTCTTGGTGATACCGCATACGAGAGTCTCATACTCGCGTCAATAGTGGAACGTGAAGAGCGCAACTCGAGCGAGAAACCGATCGTCGCCGATATCCTCGCGAAGCGTGTAAAAGAGTGAATACCGATGTGAGCGGATGCAACCGTGTGTTATGGATATGCCAAGACTCAGAAGCAGTGTACGCCTGCATTTATCGGTGAAGTTATCTATAAAAAAGATCCCTACAATACTCGCAACAAACAAGGATATCCACCAACTCCTATCTCGAGTATATCTCAGGACACCTGGGAAGCGGTGATGAACAAAAAATCTTCTCCATACTACTACTACCTTCATGATAATGATGGAGCTATTCATTACGGAAAGACACTTGCCGAGCATAATGCAAATAAAGCACAGTACCTAAAGTAAGAACTCTTACCTTCCTCTTACGAAAGTATGATATACTCAAAAAATACTCTATAAGTCCATAGCATGATAGAACAACTAAATACCCTCCTCCTTCCTCTCGAGAACCTGATCAAAAAATACCGAAAATATATTGGCTACGCTCTTCTTCTTCTGACGCTTCTCTCATTTTCTTTTCTTGCTATGCAAAATGGTGTGAAAGAGAGCGGGGAAAAAGCGATTCTCATACTCTGGATACTCCTCTGGATTCCGATTTTTGCTCGAGTACTCGATCTGGGTATTGCCAAAGCTTTACTACCGTTACGCAAAGAGCTTGGAATCCTTATGGGAACTCTGGCAGTAGTACACGCTACTAGCTTTATATCACCAGATCCGACTTATATTTTCACATCGAATTTTTGGATTTCTGGATGATATCCTTCGGCCTATGCTTTTGGGTTTTTTGCCTATATTCTCACGCTTCCTCTTCTTTTCACTTCGAGTACTTGGATGATGAAAAAAATGGGAAAATACTGGAAACTCCTCCACCGTCTTGCTTATATTATAGTTATACTTGTTGTAGTACATGTGGTACTTATAAAGGCATTTCTTTGATTTGAGTACTGACCGGTAGTCATACTTGTGCTGTATTTTGTAGGGAAAATACTAGAATGGAACGGCATAACACTGAGAAAAAAATGAGAAAAAAATTACCAGAAATGACAAAAATGGATATGTCTTCCCTGTGGTATGATATATGATCCTATCCTCGGCGATCCTGATGGTGGCATAAAACCTGGTACAGAATTTCATGATATCCCTGATTCATGGAGATGTCCTGAATGTGGTATGACGAAGGCAGACTTCGCTCCCTATGAACCAGGGAAAAAAGAAAAACGAGAACCCATACAGGTAGTAGAAAAAACTTTTTTGAATGAGACTACCGTAGAACTCATACTCGAAACAGCGAAGGAAGAAGAGTCAAAACCAGGACAGTTTATGAGTCTCATCTGGCACGATGAAGATGGAGAGTTCCAGAGATCATATTCGATCGCACGGCAACAAAAAAATCAGTACACATTTCTCATAAAACTTACCGAGCACGGAAGAGGATCACGAGCACTTCGCGCAATATCTGTCTGAGAAAGTATTCTCACTCGAGGAGTACTCTGACATTTTATCCTCCAGGATACATCGAAACCGAAAATATTCCTCGCCACAGGAACATGACTTGCTCCAGTATACAATATGATATCTAGTCTCTCTGAAGACGCGAAGAAGTCACTCTATTTCAGCGTATCGACAGAGTCAGAGCTTTTCTATACTGATAAGCTCCACTCCATCTCAAATCTCGATCTTCATATCCATATCACTCGTCAGAAAGTAGAATGATATAAGGAGGGAAGGATCGATATAGACAATATCGAAGCAAGCCCCGATACTGAGTGGTATCTCTGTGGAAACCCTCGTATGGTCAGTGAAGCCAGGGAAAAACTCACGAAGAGATGATTCACGAAAGTCTACAGTGAAGAGTTTAGCTAAATCTATTACACTCGAAAATATGAAAATTTCGAGTGTTTTTTTTATTCTGCTTTGGTAAAAGCAGGAAAGAGCTATACACTAGGGAGCATACTCCTAATTCACACTCATGCCTTCCAATCTCCTTGCCGATATTTTCAATAATCTTCTCATCCTAAGCGACAAGACGCTCGATGCATTTTTCGATCAGGCTCGCGACGCCTACAAAAAACTCAAAAAAGACGGTGATATAGACAATTTGAAAGTCCTCCGCAATCAGCTCCAGACCGTCCGTGAGACTCAGGGTGATGCAGTACGAAAGAAGAGTAAAGAAGAATATCGTAGACTCGTCGATATCATCGACGACATCGATGGGCTTCTTGCTGCATTCGATAAGGAAACCACGAAAAATCTCGTCCTCGTCGATGTCGTGAAGAAATTTCGAAAGAAAAATGCTTCTCTGAAAGAACTCCCAGAAGATAAGAGAAAAACTCACCAGCTCGTCGCTGTACGCAAATCTGATATCGACTACGAAGCAGAGATGCTCACGCTCCAGCTCGAACTCGTGAAACTGCAGAAGTATATCATCGAGAGTGGAGAGAAAGTTCTCATCATCTTCGAGGGTCGAGATGCAGCAGGGAAATGAGGGAATATCAAGCGTTTTATGGAAAGCTTGAATCCTCGGTCTGCGAAGGTGGTTGCCCTCATGAAGCCGACTGACATTGAGAAAGGGCAATGGTATTTCGAACGGTATATCGCTCACTTACCAAATGCGGGTGAGATGGTATTTTTCGATCGCTCATGGTACAACCGCGCAGGAGTCGAGCCCGTCATGGGATTTGTGGGAAAGACCGACTATGAGAAATTTATGAAAGATGTGCCAGAGCTCGAGAAGATGCTCGTGAAATCTGCAGGTATACGGATCGTGAAGTTCTACTTCTCCGTATCGAAATCTGAGCAAGCGGCCCGCTTCGAAGAAAGACGGACCAATCCTCTCAAACAATTCAAACTCTCACCGATCGACCAATTCTCTCAGAAACTCTGGGATCGCTATACGATCGCCGAGTACGAGAACTTCACTCGGACTCACACCGACTGGGCACCATGGACGATCGTAAATAGCGACGACAAAGAAGCGTCTCGTATCAATGCGATCAAATACCTCCTCTCGCTCTTCGAGTATCCAGAGAAGATTAGTGCAAAAAAACTCGAAATAGATCCAGAGATCATCCACACTGGGAAGGAAAAAGCTCGAATACTGAAAGAAGAAATAGCAGGGAAGAAGGGGTTATTCGAATAAAATATTGACTTTTATATTAAAATTATAATATAAATATATTAGAAATAATATATTTATATGCGCATAGCTATAATTGACTGACCTCCTTGAGTCGGCGCTACTCGTAGAACTCGCTTTGTTCAGAAAAATTTTCGTACATTTCCAAAATTTGCAGATATCGAGAGTTTTGCGTCTGCAACTTCAAGAGAAAGAGTTAATATCTTAGAAGAAAGTATTCGCAGATTTACGAATGAAATTTACCGCTGAGTAGCTGATAATCATTCATGGTTATTTTTTGATTGATCCCCATTTTCTTATAATGCTGTCCTTGCGCTTGAGTGAAATAAACCGAATATGAAGATAAAACATGATTTAAACACTCTATGAAATGCTATTAAAGATTGTACGAATATTGTACTTCTTCATTCCTCACTTTCAGAAGAAGCACAAATACGAACAGGCACAAAAGTAATACGCTATGGAGATGTTGGTAAATATGAGCGGTCTCTGGTAAAAATTTATACTGAAAGATGATTTGACATAGTTCATCAGTAGAATATCTTTTATTAAAGTTCTTTGACGATATCCTTGCCAGCACTATATCCACTCGCCCAGCAGATCTGGAGTGAGAATCCTCCTGTATATCCATCGACATTGAGTACTTCGCCTGCGAAGTAGAGATTTTTATGGATTTTTGATTCCATAGTTTCAGCATCGAGCTCATCGGTCGAGACTCCTCATGCCGTCACGAACTCATCTCATGGTCGACGTTCGAGGAGGGTAAGTGGTATACCAGATCAGAGAAATTCTGCAATTCTTTCTCTATCTTTTTTCGATATGGAGCTCGCGAAAGTCTCTCGAATATGCGAAAAATACTCGATAACGAAAGCTTCTGTGAATCTTCGTGGGAGTTTTTCGGCGAGGATGTTGGTGATGAGCTTCTTCGGATGAAGTACGAATTGTTCTTTCAGGAAGGTTTCCCATTTAACTGAATCCGCATCTGATAGAGGCGAGAGATGGATGACTTTCGGATGTACTGGAGTGATATCATCCCACGCAAGTGCCGATGAAGTCATGAATGCAAGTGGTCATGATATACCGAAGTGAGTGAGGAGAAGTGGTCAAGTCAGGTTTCATATTTTTCCCTTTTCGAATGCGAGTCCTGAGAGAGCATGCAGCCAGTTTTCTCTCGTGAGAAATGAAGAAAGCGAAGGGCCAAGTTGGGTCACCGTATGTCCGAGTTCTCGAGCAAAGGCATATCCATCACCAGTCGATCCTGTATGACTATAGGCATTTCCTCCTGTCGTGATGACGAGAATGTCCGCTTCATAAGATCACTTAGGAGTGGTGATGAAGTATTTCTCTCATTCTTTTTTTATGAGTGATACTCCCTCTCCATAATGCATACTTATCCTATCACGATATTTTGCGAATACTTCTTCGAAAGCACCGACGACATCGTGTCCATCATCAGAAATAGGGAATACTCGATTATCTTCTTCACACTTCAGTGGTACTCCGTGAGTTTCGAACCATTCTCGACACTTTTTCGGAGAAAACTTCCCCATTGCTCGCTCGATGAATCCCCATCCACGAGTATATTTGGTCGCAAGGATTTTCTTATCCGTGATTCCTGTGGTCACATTGCATCTTCCTCATCCCGATATGATGACTTTTTTTCCGGGTGTTGTATTTTTATCGAAGAGATGGATATGGAACTTTTGGATTCCCTCTTGAGAAAGGGGGTTAGGGGGATTTTGCTCTGTATTCTCCAGTATCGTCACTGCCGTCATGAGTCCAGCAGCTCCCGCTCAGATGATCGCTATCGTTTTCATGATGATGAGTATAGAGAAAATTCAAGAAAAAGAAAGAGTTGACAAAGAAGTATTTAAAAATATAAATATCTTATGTTAACAGGTGCTCAAGCATACTTAGCTTTAGATAACTTTTTTGAACCACTTGTTAATAATGGTTGATGAAAGGATCCATATAATCACTATAGAAAATTTTACCTACTCTATAGTCTATTCTATAAATGTGCCATCTTAACTATAGAGTCATGAAAAATTTTAGAGTGACAAGATTTAAGAAACTATAAAAATGAACTCAAAGTAGAAAAACAGAGACTTATCAGAGAAATTTGGAGCATGAAAAATGGTGAGTATAGCGAGAAAAGAATGGTAACATTTATTGTTTATGTATCCCATCTCGCGGATGAAATAATGCTGGATTGGCAGATTACCGAAGACAGAGAAAGACTTGAATATGTTCCAGTGAAGGAATAAAAAAGAGGATTTTCCTCTTTTTTTGTCACCATTTTTCGATATACTCGTCTCTAGGTTTGTAGTACTTACGAAAAACAGATAAAAATGCTCGTGGAAGCGATCGCGAAAGCGAAATCCTGAGATAGAGATGCTCTCGGCACTCTCTATGATGCCTCATATGATCGAGTCTATCGTATGCTTTTTCACCGTACGCTCGATGTCGCTTTCACAGAAGATATCATCTCCGACGTGTATATGAAGGTCGTGAAAGGTATAGAGAAATTCGCAGGATCGACAGAAGGGGAGTACTTTTCCTGGGTACTCAGGATCGCCTATACGACACTGATCGACTCACTCCGTCATGAACGACCGATCGACTCACTCGATGACATCGAGTGGGAACCAAGTGAATCTGTGGATTTCGCAGAAATAGTCGACCATAAAGAGAAACTCAGCGAAGTCCTCTCTTACATGGATACCCTCCCGGAACGAGATCGCATGATCGTCACGCTTCGTATCTGGGATGATCTCTCCTACGATGAGATAGCAGAGATCACTGGGGAGTCCGTCTCGAATAGTAAAAAAATTGTCTCTCGGTCTCTCGAGAAAATCGCCGCCAACGTCTCACCCCTCGCGCTCATAGCATTCATCACTACTCATGTCTTCATACGCTAACGACATCCTCGAAGAGCTCACGCCACTTCTCACGAAGAAGGTGGAGCATGAGAAATTCGAGAAAGTCATCACACTTTTTTCGAGCTATACACCAAAAGTATCTCTCGATGCGAATTTTCGTGATAGACTCAAAAGGGATATTCTCATAAGCAAAAAAAAGGAGGCTAAAAAAAGATATGCCTTCTCTTGGTATACATTTTTTCCTGTTTTTGGTACGGCATTTGCATGTATGCTTTTTGGTATAAGCTTCTGGAAGTTCTTCTTTCCTATAGAAAATATGGAAATAGAGAATCCCATGATTTCTCGTGAATCATCAGTCAATCAGGATAAGGGTGAAGCTCCTGCAGGGGCAACGAGTACCATCGCGAATGAAAAAATACAAGAATTCCGAGCTGAGAAGAGCAGTATCGATACAGAAATACAGGGAATAGTCGACGATATAAATTCTCTAGGTATCTCAGATGCACAAAAAGAAACTTCTACTGAGTCAGTCACCCCTCCAGTAGCACCTACTCCGACGGTTTCGACACCAGCATATGATACTGCACTTGCAGGAACTGCTTCACCTATGATGATGAAATCTGTCCCTACGATAGTATCATATCCTCTCCCAGAATACGCCACAACGATGCGACTCTATGCAAAACCAGGATCATGGTTATCAGATGAGGTAGCATCTCGATCGGGAAGTGGTATCGTAGTACGCGATACTCAGACAGAGAAACGGTCTGTCATCGAGGCAAAAGTAAATAAGCTCCTCGAAGGAAAGAATATCGTATCATCGAAAATAGAGTATAGAGTCATGTCGAAAATAGCAGTAAATCCAGAAAAACTCTTCTACCTCGTACCTGTTATCGAATATACGACAGATACTGGTGAACACATACTCATTTCGCTCATCCGAGGATTCCGATAAGAGCTCTATTTTTAGAAATATATTTGACTTATTTATAAAAAAGTATATAGATGAATTACATAACTTCATTTTTTATGAAATCATTTTTCTCGAAAATCCTCATCGTTCTCATATCACTCAGTGTCATCACAGAAAGTGTGTCAGCCTACGGAGTGAGCAGATATCGCTCACGCACACACTCTTCATATTATAATAACTACGGGTATGTCGCTCCAGCACCGCAGTATAATAGAGGTTATAACAACTATTATACTCCTGTCGTATCGTGTCCGAATTTTTCGAACGCGAGCGTATCTATAGGAACTCTCCCAAATGGACTCAATATATCAGTATCATCATACGATAGCGCACTCCAGACATGTATCAGAAGTACTGCATGGGCTTCGTACTTCACTCGATTCGGGAATAGCGTGAACTTCAGCGTCGTGAACACGACACTCGGAGTACAGATGACAGCAACCAGTTATGACAGCTATACAATATCGAGTATCCAAAACACTCCATGGGCAAGTATCATCAGTGGAATCCAGGGATATAGCTACTCTCCATACTATAACCAACCACAGTATTGATACCCACAATACCAAAATAATCCTTCGTATAACTACAATAATCAGTACCAGTATAATCAGCCATATAATCAATACTCATATACTCCTCCCGTATATGATAATTCATCTCGCCGAGGAAGTGTCGTATTCGGAAACACGAGTCAGATAGCACGTTCCCTTACATATGTATCAAGCGGAGTACAGATGAATTTCACAAGTAATGACTACAACACGATGAGCTATCTTCAGAGATTCTCATTTACCTATCTCTTCTCACACCTCGGAGGCGTATCAGTAAGTCAGTCGAATATATCTGGAGGGATCCAGGTAACAGTGACAGCAGGAAGCAGTTCTACGATCCAGGAAATACAAAATATCGGATCAGTTCTCGTCTATCAGTAGAAAAAACAATTATAAAAACCTCACCACATTAGGTGAGGTTTTTATATGCAGTTAACACTACTCTCCTCGTACTTTCATAGCTTCGAGTATGCGCTCAAGAGCAACGACATAGGCACCAGTTCGGAGCATCACTTTGTGTTCTTCTGCAGATCTAAGTACTCCAGCAAGCGCTGTTTCCATCTTGAGTTTGAGTTTTTCCTGAACTTCAGCACGCGACCAGAAGTAGTTCGCATTGTTCTGGACTTGCTCGAAGTAGGAGACAGTCACTCCTCCTGCATTCGCGAGGATATCTGGAATGACGGGAATACCTGAAGTGAAGA
The DNA here is from genome assembly GCA_964449265.1 of uncultured Candidatus Peribacteria bacterium. Taxonomy (GTDB): domain Bacteria; phylum Patescibacteriota; class Gracilibacteria; order BD1-5; family UBA2023; genus JAGOMW01. Next base: position 3,321 of record CAYVAG010000002.1, on the reverse strand, counting down.
GTACTGTATCAGCATCAGGGGTGATCGGTCCATTCGCAAGTTCCATGATCAGTTTTGCTTTCACATTTTTCGCATTATCTGAGGTGATCTGATTCTCGAGTGCTGCAGGGATGAGGATATCACAAGAGAGCTCGAGAAGTTCAGCATTGGATATCTGCTTTGCTCCACTATAGTCTGTAAGCGCTTTCTTCTCAGACTTCAACTTCACGATTTGCGCTACATCGAGACCACTATCATGGTAGATGCCCCCATGAGAGTCAGAAGTACCGATAAGGACAGCTCCCGTCTTCGCGATGAGCTCGATCATATTGAGTCCTGCATTTCCCGCTCACTGGATGACAACTTTCTTTCATTTGAGTGATTCATTGGACTCCTTCAGATATGCTTCGAGGACATAGAGGCCGCCCTGAGCAGTCGCAGTATCACGCCCGAGAGATCCGCCGATAGAGAGTGGTTTTCCCGTGAAAGTCCCTGGAGTCCAGTGACCGACGAGCTTCGAGTATTCATCGACCATCCATGCCATGATTTGACCATTGGTATTCACGTCTGGTGCTGGGACATCATCGAGAGGACCGAGGTACTTATAGAGCTTCGTCACCCAGGCACGCGAGAGTCGCTCGAGCTCACCCTGTGAGAGAGTCTTCGGGTCGACGATGATCCCTCACTTTCCTCCACCAAGTGGCAGATCAAGAGTCGCCGTCTTTATGCTCATCCATGCCGAGAGCGCCATGACCTCATCTTTGTTCACTCACTGGTGGTAGCGGATACCACCTTTGTAGGGTCCACGAGCGTTATTGTGCTGACTTCGATACCCCACGAACGTACGCATCGAGCCATCGTCCATCTCGATCGTGAGAGAGACTTCGATGATACGCTCAGGAAAGAGGACTTTCTCGAACTGTCTATCGTATCTTCATTTGAGGAATTCATAGGCAGCGCGCATCTGAGTCTGAGCAGAGAGGAAAGGATTGTTGGCGGACATAGATTATGAGTTAAGAATGTATAGATAAAGTGTATCTTATTTTAGGAAAAAACAAATAATAATGAGACTTATTCTCATATAAAAGTATTGCTATTCACTTATTTTGATTTTTTGAGATTTTTTGCGACGATCTTCAGAGACTTTTCGAGGGCTTTGAGTCCTCGATCTATCTCATCATAACTGATGACAATAGGTGGCTCGATACGTGAAGTGATGGCACTATTCAGGGTACCAGCGATGAGGACGCCATGTTTGAAAAGCTCCGCGGTGACCTGGTATCCGATCTCAGCAGAGCGGAAGTGCTGAGCGATAAGGAGTCACTTTCCACTGACAGACTCATAGATCTCTGGATATTCTTTCACGAGCTTCTGGAGTTTTTTCATGAGATAGGCTCACTTCTCCTCTGCCATCTTCGGGAAGTCATCTCGGAGAGCGATATGGAGACCTGCGATCGCAGCAGAACAGGCGAGTGCTCATCCTCCTGTCGTAGTGGTATGGATGAATGGATTCGGGTGCATCATGCATTGCCAGATTTTTTCTGTCGAAACAAATGCAGATATCGGCATGACACCACCACCGAGAGCTTTTCCCATCGTCATGATATCAGGTACGACTCCCCAGTGATCGACTCACCACATCTTTCCAGTACGCCCGATACCGGTCTGAACTTCATCTGCGATGAGAAGGACACCATGTTTCGTCGTCGCCGCTCGGATACGTGGCCAGAAGTCATCGGGTGGCACGACCGCACCTGCTTCACCCTGGATCGGTTCCATCATGACCGCTGCGATACCGACTCCGACGGTTTCACAGATTTCGAGTTGTCTCTCGACTGCTTCTGCATCTCCATACGGGACATGGTAGACTGGTCCGCTATAGAGCTGTCCGACTGGTTCCCGATAGTCTTTTTTTCCGATCAGGGAAAGCGATCCCATCGTCTTTCCATGGAATCCTTTCACCGCGACGATGAATCCTGCTTTCTTGGTATATATTTTCGCGAGTTTGATCGCTCATTCATTGGCCTCGGTACCACTTCATGCGAAGAAAGCGTATTTCAGATCTCCTGGAGTGATCTCAGCAAGCATACGAGCCAATACACCACGGAGAGGATCGATGAGCTCTTGCGATGGCATAGGGTTATGGAGAAGTTGTGACTGAACTGCCTCGATAACCTCAGGATGTGACCATCCATGAGAAAGGAGTCCATAGCCACCGAGCCAGTCGATATACTGCCGTCCATAGACGTCTTCGATGGTAGCACCATTTCCTTTCCACTCGATAGCTGCATGATCTCCTGCCAGCGTGACAGATTTTCTATATTCGAGCCATCACTCATTGAAGTGTTCATGGAAATTATGCAGTGATTCTTCTGCGATCCAGTTGGCTTCTTCGAGCGTTGGTGTTTGTTTTTCTTTGATGATTTCGAGCCACTTGTGACTATAGGCGAGGACTGATTTTTTGGATGCTTTCATATGTGTATGAATATTAGATAGAGAAATTATAAGGAGGAAAGATTAAGTACAGATTAACTCTATTAGAGTTTTTTACCGAAAGTGAATAGTCATCTGAGTCTCGAGAGGTAAAATGCGAAACTCGAAACATAGAGTCGTCGTCGGTAGATCAGAAGTGCTATACTCGCATTTGCAATAATTTGATAACTCCAATAGAGTGAATTCACCAATGTGTGTTCATCGAAGGAAAGAACTATACAGCTCTGAGAAAATACTACACACACCCATGCAAAAATATCTTCTGATTTTGGGTCTTTCCATATTTTTTTGATCGTCGGAGAGAGAACGAGAAAGTCCACGAGAACCGTAGGTATGACAGCATTGTTCACGCCGTAGATATAAGCAATACCAATACAGATAATAGCTAGTACGAGACAGATATAGTCGAATATGCTAATAGCTATACGTCGTATGAGTATCCATCCTATGATAGAACCCACGAGAAGAGCGAAAGTGCGCATCACAGGAGTTATCAGTGTGACATCTACGCCACTCCTCGAGAGGAGGACGAGAGTATTGATCCCCGAGAGGATACACCAAATCGTCCAACTAAAAGGATGTGGTACTACTCTGCCATGAAATGTATGATAAATATATGGAACGAATCCGATCGTATAGAAAGCGGTACCTAGAATGACGAAAAAGAGTGAAATATCAATCATATGTATGCTAGAAAAAAATAGCGTAAAATATATCTCTAGAGTATCATATAGCTGAAGGAAAGGCAAAAATCTGAGCTTGCTCTATTTCTTACCTGTGTTAAAATTCCCCCTCCATTGCTGGAAGGGGAATTTTTATGACAAGGGGAATTTTTGTGAATGGCAGCCC
>CAYVAG010000001.1:282-113439 GCA_964449265.1 uncultured Candidatus Peribacteria bacterium | reverse complement strand
TGGAGGAGAAATTCGGAGTTTCTGCAGCTGCTCCAGTAGCAGTTATGGCTGGTGGTGCAGGTCCTGCAGCTGGTGGTGATGAGGAGAAGTCAGCATTCGATGTTGTCATGACATCTGCTGGTGGACAGAAAATCGCGGTGATCAAGGTCATCCGTGAGATCACTGGTCTCGGACTCGGTGAAGCGAAAGCTCTCGCTGACAACGGTGGTGATATCAAGAAGGGAGTGAAGAAGGATGAGGCTGAGAAAATCAAGGCTCAGCTTACAGAAGCTGGTGCTACGGTTGAGCTTAAGTAATTATTTTGTCCGAGAGCTAGAGCGATCGGATACAAAATAATTATCCCGAACGAAAGTGAGGGATCTCTCGAAATATGAAGCCCCCCTCTGCAGGGGGGCTTTTTTTGGGTTGGAGCCAGGTTTAGCTGGGGCATGCTCCTTTGATGAAGATTTCCCAGCCAAATTCGCATGATGTAATATACATCAATATGAGAAAACTTCCGATACAGACAATTCCGTTGCCTCCACCCATTGTTCCTGCGCTAAGCAGGAAAGTGGGTATATTTATGAGTATTTTCCCTAAGGAAATCACGAAAACAAGGACGACTATACCCACTATGAGGTATTTTGCAAAAGCTGTCAGTTCCATACACTACTCCACCCCATCCGTCTCAACCCGGATAGGGAAAATTTTAAGGGATTGAGCCCCGCAGATTTCCCACCCGATCTTGGGATAGACATACATATAATAATTATTATATGTAATTTTGTCAAGTATTTATATAATTATCTCTTAAACTTCAAGAATTTCATGAGCGCTTCCCGTGTTGCCATGATATCTCCTCGCGCAGTGTGAGCTGTATAGTCGGTGATATGGAGCCTCTCGGCGATACCTCCTGGTTTAGAGAGGCTCGTAGAAGGGAATGGAAGCTGTATTTTATTGAACCGAGCGATAGCATTCGCCTGGTTGGCTATAGACTTGGTATCGATGATATCATTTCCGAGTTTTTCGTAGAGATTGGCTCGCCTGGCATTCGAGAAGACACTTCCGAGAAACGCGATATCTGCCGCGATAAACTGTCCGACCATGATGGGTTTGCGTCCTTCAGGAAAGTAGGTCTCGAGAAATCAGTCCCAGTATTCACAGAACTCTTCGTATGATTTTCCTATAGCGATACGGTCTAGAGTGAAGCCATTATACTCGAGAGATTTCGGGTCGATGATGACATTATCTGGAGGACAAAGATCCATGAAAAATTCCCCAATCGTTTCGAATGTATCATTCATCACAACAGCTCAGACCTCTATTACCCCATGTTGAAATGGGTTGAGCCCGGTCATCTCGAGGTCGATGATGAGATATGTGCCGATAGGGGTGTCTGACATAAATTGATTTGCTTTTTTTGTCACACTCTCTATCCTCTAGAAAAGCTGACATCTCATTGTATCTATACAGGGAGAAAGTCAATATTTTTTTCTTTACAATCATGACAAAGCCATTTATCATTCAAGATCAGTATTTCGAAAAAGCCAAGAGGATGGGATATCGAGCAAGAAGCGCGTTCAAACTTCTCGAAATACAAGAGAAATTCTCTGTGATAAAACCCAATATGAATGTTCTGGATGTGGCAGCAGCACCTGGAAGTTTTCTCCAGGTGATTGCTAAGATCATCTGACAAAAAGGAAAGGCTGTCGGTATCGATATCCAGAAGATTGATCCCAATTTCTGATTTAATAATATTTTTCTCCTCCAGGAGAGTGTCTTCGAATTCGAGAAAATCCGTACCTATCTCGACTCTCTCGACATCGGACAGTTCGACCTCATCACATCAGATATTGCACCAGCGACGACGGGTATGACCTGAGTAGATCAATACAGATCGGTGGAACTCAATCTCGCTATCCTCGATGTCGCGAAAGTATTCCTGAAAAAATGAGGAAACCTGGTACTCAAAGTCTTCGTCTGAGAAGATGTGAATGATCTCATGTTCCCCCTCAAAGAGCACTTTCAAAAAGTAAATCGATTCAAGCCGAGAGCCTGCCGAGATAGGAGTTTCGAAGAGTATTTTATCTGCCAAGGAAAGAGATAGATTTTTATACTTTCGTTAGATTTTTTTCTCTTTTTCTCTATAATCAGAGGGTTATTTTGCTTATTTTCATTTACATGACTCTTGCTACGACTATCCGTTCTTGCTATCTCGACTTCTATCGTTCGAAGGGCCATGCTATCATCCCATCAGCACCACTTCTCCCCGAGAATGATCCAACGACACTCTTCACAGGTTCTGGGATGCAGCCGATGATCTCCTATCTTCTCGGTGAGTCACATCCTCTCGGGACTCGTATCGCTGATTCACAGAAGTGTTTTCGTGCGGTCGATATCGATGAGGTCGGGGACAATCGCCATACGACATTTTTCGAAATGCTCGGAAACTGGTCTCTCGGAGATTACTTCAAGGCGGAGCAAATCCCATGGATGTGGGAATTTCTCATCGTAGAACTCGGACTTGATCCGAAGAAGCTCTATATCACCTGTCATAACGGTTCCAAAGATGCAGGAATTGCTCGTGATGATGAGGCTGCAGCTCTCTGGCAAGGTCTTTTTGCATCTGTCGGTATCGAAGCTCGCACATCAGATACTGCTGCGACTCACGGCATGCAAGAGGGTGAACGTATATTTTTCTACGAGGACAAAAAAAACTGGTGGTCTCGTGCCTGAGTCCCTGCGAAGATGCCAGTAGGAGAGCCTGGAGGTCCTGACTCTGAGATGTTTTGGGACTTCGATCCAGATGGAGAGAAACGTATTCACGAACACTCTATCTGGCGCGATATCCCGTGTCATGTGAATTGTGATTGTGGGCGGTTTCTCGAGATCGGAAACAATGTCTTCATGGCATATAAAAAAGAAGCCGACGGTTTCCATGAACTCGCAGGGAAAAATATCGACTTCGGTGGAGGACTCGAGCGTATCGCTATGGCCATGTACGATACTCCAGATATATTCATGACTGGAGTGTTCGATACTATCCGTACCTCACTCGAAACTCTTTCAGGAAAAACATACGGTATGGAGTATAGTGAAACATGAGCATTTCGTATCATCATGGATCACCTCCGTGCTGCTACATTTCTCATCGGGGATGGAGCATTTCCTTCCAATGTCGATGCAGGATACTTCGTCCGTCGCCTGATCCGTCGTGCTATCCGTGCTGGTCGTAGACTCGAGCTCTCAGAGAACTTCACGCATGTCCTCGCAGAGGTCGTCATCTCCGATTATGCGAGTGCTTACCCGAAACTTCTCGAACAAAAAGAAGCTATCCTGAAGTCACTGCATGAAGAAGAAGAGAAGTTCCGTCGCACGCTCGAGCGTGGTGAGCGTGAGATCGAAAAGATTCTCTCTTCTGGAGAAAAAATCGACGGAAAGAAAGCATTCTGGATATTCGAGACCTATGGATTCCCTCGAGAAATGACTGAAGAAATCATATTCGAACACATCGCAAAATGACATGGCGGACTCGAGGGAATTGCCAATATCGAGATCCTCCGTGAGAAGCTCTATGAAGCAAAACCAGAGCTCAAATCTGAGATGGAAGTATTTGCTCATGATTTTGGTGAAAGTGCGAAGGCTCATGCTGATCTCTCTCGTACCGCTGCAGCAGGAAAGTTCGCAGGAGGTCTCGCGGATCACTCCGAGGAGACGACATCTCTCCACTCGGCGTGTCACCTTATGCTCGCAGGACTACGAAAGGTCCTCGGAAGTGGTGTGCACCAAGCAGGATCCAATATCACGGCTGAGCGTCTTCGCTTCGACTTTACGCATCCAGAGAAGATGACCCCCGAGCAAATCAAGTGAGTAGAGGATTACGTGAATGCCTCTATACAAGCAGGACTCACGGTCACGATGAGCAATATGGACAAAACCGAAGCGAAAAATACAGGAGTTGAAGGATCATTCTGGGAAAAATATCCTGATGTCGTAAAGGTCTATACTATGGTCGGTGCTGATGGTACCGTCTATTCACGAGAGCTTTGTGGAGGTCCACACATCGAGAATTCGAAAGATATGGGAACATTTAAGATCATAAAAGAAGAGTCGAGCTCGGCAGGAGTGAGACGCATTAAGGCAGTACTCGAGAAGTAATTCTTATTGACTTCATAATATGCAAAAACCTACCCCTCATTCTCACTGGCGCCACTACAAATCAAAAGGATGAGATGATCATACCTATGAAGTTATAGGTATAGCGAAACACTCTGAGACTCATGAGGATATGGTCGTTTACCGACCACTTTATACTGTTCCAGAGGATAATTGGGTGTATGGATATGCTTTTGCTACTCGCCCACTTTCACTCTGGCATGATATTGTTGAGCATGTGGGTAAACAAGTGCAGAGATTTACCGAGATAGAAAAATAATACTTTTCCCTTCCAAAAGAGGGGAATTTTATTATACTGTTCGCATATTATTACCACTTCTCCTATGTCTTATCCTACCTCTTGGAACCTTTCCCGATACTTCTATACTGGTCTCGATGATCCGCGTCTTGCAGACGATATCGCAGATATCCTTCCTGAGACCGCGAAGTTCCGTGCGAAATATGAGAAATCTTTCCCGAAATTCACGACCCCAGAAGAAATCCTCGAATTCTATGCTGACTACACAGATTTCTCATACCGTCTCGGGAAGCCGAGCTATTATCTCTTCTATAGATCATCTCTCGATACACAGGATCTCGATGTGACGAAGAAGATGGGGGAGATCGACTATATCTCGACCGAGGCATCGAACCAGCTTCTCTTCGTTGCTCAGGGGTGGAAAGAGATCGGATATGATCGTATCATGACATGGTCTCGCGATCCGAAACTCGTGAAGTATAGAAATGATCTCGTCGGTACAGCAGAGGGTATCAAGCATATCCTCGGAGAACGGGAAGAGTACGTCCTGAATATGAAGTCTCGTCCTCTCGGACTCGCAGGATCTCTCCACGATGAGCTCACCGGCTCATACGAATTCAGTATGAATATAGGAGGAGAAGAGAAAAAAATGACTGAAGAAGAAGTGCGAAGCTACCGGCAACATACGGATAGGAGTATACGAGAAGAGGCATATAGATCTCTCCGTAGAGTGTACAACTCGAAGCAAAATCAGATAGCGCTCGGAAATATCTATACTTCTATCATCAAAGACTGGTCGTCAGAAATCACGATGCGAGGCTATGGGAAAAATGTCATGGCTCAGCGCAATCTCTCCGAAGAAATGGATGATGAGGTGGTTGATATGCTCCTCTCTGAGGTTGAGAAGGCATATCCGATCTATACGAGATTTCTCCGTGCGAAGGCGAAGATGCTCTCACTCACTTCTGATTTCTCCGTCTGGGATACGGGTGCTCCTCTCGGTAAGTCAGATAAGGACTTCACCTTCGAAGAAGCATATGACCTTCATCTCTCTGTCATGAGGGACTTCGATCCTGATTTCTATGACTACTCGAAACGTATGATCGAAGAGGAGCGCATCGATGTATTCCCACGAGCAGGGAAACGAGGATGAGCCTTTGCGAGCTACCGCAAGGGAGACGAGTCATTCGTCCTCCTGAACTTCACTGGCAAGCTCCGCGACGTCTCGACGATCTCTCATGAGCTCGGACATGCCATCCATGGTCACCTCTCACAGGTACAGGAAGCTCCTGTCTACGACTCGCCACTCTCTATGGCAGAGACAGCTTCGATATTTTCTGAAATGCTTCTTGGTGAGAAAGTGAAGTCCCTCGTATCCGCAGAGGAGTATCGAGAATACCTGAATGAACGTCTCGGCGATATCTTCGCGACGATATTTCGCCAGGTGAACTATGTCACCTTCGAGCGACAGGTCCACGAGCAGATACACTCAGGCAACGAGCTCACGTACAAAGACCTCAATAATCTCTGGAGAGGAGAGCAAGAGAAGCTCTATGGAGGGGCGGTCGCATTCGATGTGCCAGCCGAAGATGAGAGTGGGTGGTCGATGATCCCACATATCTTCCATACCCCGTTCTACTGCTACGCCTATGCCTTCGGGAATCTCCTCACATTCGCACTCTATCACAAAGTCCATGTAGAGAAATCTCTCTCCGTCGAGGACTACAAGGATATCCTCAGATCAGGAGGTAGCGAGCGCCCACGAGATATCCTTGGTCGCTATGGTATAGATATCGCTTCACCAGAGTTCTATCAGGCAGGGCTTGCTGAGGTGGAGAGGATGGTGGAGGAATTCGAGAAACTTATATAATTTTCCACATTATGCCTACCCTCCAATCTCCCTATGCGAATGTCCTCCCATTTCTCTCTGGTATCCCGAAACGGTACTGGAAAGAGGGAGTCGTCCCAAATGGCTCGATACTCACCATAGGGAGTCCTGGAGTGGATATGGAGTACCTGACTCTCATGACATACTTACCAAATCCTGGAACTGTATCATATACCCCTATAGGTATATACCCACAGTTTTCTGAGAGTGCTATGTGAGCTCAGTATGCAGGCCAATGTGCTGCATTCGCTAAGGTAGTATCTGACAAGAGAAATACAGCAACGGATAAGTGGAAACCAGGGCAGTCTCTCAGAGATTTTGCTCTGACTCCAGAGAGTCGACTCCCCTCTGAGTATGAGTGACTCGTGATCGCATGTTTTGATGGGAAGGCGAACTACGCTCTCGCCGATGGCAGTCGCAAACATGTCGCCATCCTCCTGGATATCGTCCGCTATGCGAATGGCAATCCGAAAGCGGTCGTCGTCGTAGATCAGAACTATTATAATTATGCGCCATATACCGCCTATAAGTGACTCATCGCCCGACACACGATCTCCTGGGGTACTGTCGTACAGAAGTGAGTCGGATATGCGAGGAATTATCATATCGTGAATATATAATGAAAACTCTTCCTCGCTCTGACATTCCTGAGGGTTTCATCTACTATCGTACGGGTTCGAGAGTGTTTTTTGACTATTTGAAGCGATTTCGATCCTATATCACCGAGCATGTCGGGAAGCGGGGTGAGTTTTTCTCTGCCTTTCAGATGTTTCCTGGTTTCTGGAGTATCACTGCAGAGAAGATAGACTATGAACTGACTCGCCAAGAGCTCGAGAAGTACGGTATCCGTCATGGTATCGTCTGGTGGACTCCTATGAGAAAGACAGAGAAACCATGAGGCTGGTGGCGTATGCCGACTTGGTGGACGAAGTACGATATCCACGCTTCTCGTACAGCATTCTCGGTTCTCGATCGCCCTGATTACGCTTTGAAGTGGCCATCATCTGCTCGTGCACACAGGCGCAAAGTCCTCGAATACATCGAGACGTGAAAGATCGCTATCAGAGATGATGCTACACTCGATGAATTTCTCGAACTCTATGAGCGTACTCCTGTTCGCGATAGTGAGAAATGATTTCGTCTCCGTCTCACGAGAAAGCTCTTCGAAAATACAAATGCCGACTATCGTATCTATATCATCTCAGTGGATGGAAAGCCTCTTGCATGAGCACTCTTTATCGATGAGGGGACGACGAGTGAATATTGGGTTTCTTTTTACCATGCAGATGGACATCCGTATCATCTCGGGATCGCGATGATGGATAGATGGATGTTTGACTCCTACGAAAAATGAATAAAATACTGTGACCTGGACCACATGCGTGATAACTGGCAGTCTCTCGGATATGCTGGATATACGAAATTCAAGTCTTCTATAGCAGACTATGATGTATATTTTCACGATATGTGGGTAAAGATATTTTAATTTTATATTTATGGACTACTCTATCCTCTCTCGCTCATATGACCTTCGTGGTATCTACGGAGTTGATATCGATGCAGATTTTTTCTATCGACTCGGATATGCTTTCGCGAAAGTCACTGGTACGACTCGGATCGCGCTCGGATACGATGCGCGACTCTCGGCTATAGAACTCAAATCTGCATTCACTCGTGGAGCGTGTCTTGCTGGAGCGACGATCGTCGACATCGGACTCGTATCCTCAGATATGCTCTCATTCGCGACATGTCACTACGACGATATCGAAGCAGGCGTCATGATCACCGCGTCGCATAATCCGAAAGAGTACAGTGGTCTCAAATCCCTCGCTCATAGCGGAGAGCCATATAATTTCAAAAAATATGGCGTGGAAATGGTGAAAATCATGGAAGCCATGCAAAGTGAAGAGTGAATATCGAGCATGAATGGCAAAATAGAACACCGAAACGTTCTCGCTGACTGGACAAGTCATATTCTCTCGTTTGTCGGTCACGATGTCGACTTTTCCCAGTATACGATCGTCGCAGACGGAGGAAATGGTGCGGCAGGAGCATTCATGCCTGCGCTTGCAGAGAAAGCAGGGTTCCGTATGATCCCACTCTTTCTCGATCCTGATGGGAACTTCCCGAATCATCATCCGAATCCGATGCTCGAGAAAAACCGTGCGGATGCTCAAAAATCTCTCCTAGAAAACCATGCCGATATCGCCTTCATCTTCGATGGAGACGCTGATCGTGTGATCGTCCTCGATGAGAAAGGAGAGCAGGTGAACTCATCTGTTATCTCTGCTGTCATCGCCGAACATATTCTCTTGAACGAGAAAGATGCGAAATTCATCGGAAATGCTGTCGCTTCACACAATTTTCGAGATTTCGTAGTCGAGCAATGAAACAAGTATATCCGAGAAATGGTCGGACACGTCTATATCCGTGAGAATATGATGAGAGATAGTGCCATCGCCTACGCAGGGGAGCACTCGGCACACTACTTCTTTCGGGATAATTACTTCATGGATAGCGGTATCATGGCGGGTATGGTGTTCCTCTCGGTGATCGCACGTTCAGGGAAGAAAGTGAGCGAGTACACTGAGAAATATGTCCGCTATATCACGCTCGAAGAGACCAACTTCGAGGTCCCAGATCCAAAATGAGCTATCGCGAAACTCGAGAGAATTTATAAGTCAGAAAAGTATGATTTGTTCGACTGAATAACAGTCGAGTATTCTGATGGTTCTTGGTGGAACTTCCGCCCATCATCAAATGAACCACTTCTCAGATTCAACCTCGAAGCGAAGACACAAGCAAGGTTCGATGGACTTTATGCCGAGATTATGGCTCATATTCGGACATTTGGAGAGGCGAGTGAGGATTAGTGTTTTTTCGTTGCCATAGCTCTGAAAATATGCTATACTGTCTCTATGCAGAAGAAAGATGATCTCATCAACGAAAATACAGAGCTTCGCGCTCGACTCTCTCTCGCTGAGAAGTGGATGCAGCGTGAAGTCGCGAGCTCGGTGAAAAAGATCCGTGAAGAGTCTCTGCGCAAAAACCAACGTAAACACTTCGAAAATACCTTCGAATCAGAGCGACTCGATATGATCACGAGAGATATCATGGAAAAATATGGTGATATGCTCGCCTCAGCACCGAAATATACCTTCGAGCGCCTTATCGATGCTGAGATCTACTGGTATACTCTCCAGAAATATCCGACTATGGATGCTCTCCCGGTCGTCCTCGCGTATCAGAAGATCCTCGATGCATGGATAGAAGAGAGGCTCATATCTCCATGGCGAGAGACTCATACATGATTGACCAGCCCAGCATCGAACCAACTCGAAAAAGATCTCGAAAATATTCTTACGAAAAACTATACCCTCTCAATCGGGCGACTGTACCAGATACTCGAGATGATTCGAGAGGAGAGTATTGCTTCATCTCTTCTCGAAAATCTCACTAAGGCCTGGAAAGAACAAGATCAGAAACTTTTCGATACGCTCACTTCTGATATATTTTTCCTTCCATTTTCAGAACTCATGAGTCGTGAAATATTTTCGAAAAAACGTCACGAGAAGAAAGTGACGTTTAGTGATGCTAGGGTTATTAGGGAAACGTTAGTTATCGGTAACGAAAATACTCCGTTACTCAAAGTATTATTTCTCTACACATAGAATAGTTCCTTGAGGATTCTTTTTTGTGGGGTCACATTCGACTTCCTTTCAATCATATCGTGCGGCGTATTTATCACTTTGAATATTATAATATATTTCTGCAAGAGGAGAAAGTTGTTCTTTAATTTCTCGAATAAACTCATCATGGGGTTTCAGTGGATTATAGGCTATAGATACCTTAGGTACCTGTAGGACCTCCTCATTCTTAAGAACTACTCATTCAGATATGGTTCTTGTGCAGTTGAGATTGCTAGATTCTATGGTTTCAGTTTCACAAATGAATCTCACCTTCTTTCAGGTGGGGGTAGAAATCTCAAATGTAGCATTATAATATCATACCTTTGGACCAAAAGTAAGTGTTCCGTTTACTTCCTGTGCTATTCGGGGAATTACTTCGTCTTGAAGTATAGAAGTTCTCTTCTCTTTGTGAACAATTCTGTATCCCTAATATTGCTGGAATAACAATGATAGATGCTAATCATAAAGAGCTTGTTCCTGATAATTCACGCATAGAATATACTTATATATATAAACAGTATAATACTTAATTTAATAATTAGTCAATTAAAAATTTTTATTTAGTCACTCTTATCTATTTTTTTCTATATAATTCTCCCATGATCATCCTCGGTATCGACCCATGAACTGCGACGACAGGTTTTGCTCTCCTCGAAAAGGAGGGAAGAGTGACGCGTGTGATCGAATATGGAGTGATCACCACCCGAGCAGGGCTTTCCCTCTCTGAGCGACTTCTTCAGATCGGAAATGATCTAGAGGAGCTTATAGATACCTATCATCCCACTATCTGTGGAGTAGAGCGACTCTTTTTCCTTCGGAATGTCACCAATGGTATCGATGTCGCGCATGCGAGAGGAGTCGTCCTCCATACTCTTGCTTCTCATGGTATACCACTAGTAGAGTTCACTCCTCTTCAGGTGAAGCAGGGAATAGCAGGAAATGGATTTGCCAAGAAACCTCAGGTCCAGAAGGCACTCATGATGGTGCTCGGACTCAGTGAGATCCCAAAGCCCGATGATGCTGCTGATGCTCTTGCAATAGCGTATCTCACGGGACTGAAGGTGAAAGTATAAATTCCCTTGCCAATAAACATTGAATAGATACAATCATCTCTAGTTGTTAATTACCCACTGTATGCCTTTCCTCGATGCTCTCGCACAGACATTCCAGGTGACACCGTTCGATGCGGGGCTTCTCGTTTTTGCTCTTCTCGCGACGCTGATTCTCTACTACTTCGTCTCTCTGCATCAGATATTCGAGGCAGCATTTGGTGCGATCATTGGGCTTGGTATCTATATCCTCCTTTCTGTCATCCTTCTCGGGAATCCTGCGCTCTCTACAGAGGGGGGACTTTTTCCGCTCTGATTTTCTGTATTTCTCGTGAGTATTTCCGTGTATCTCGTATTCGTCCTTGCCATACTTTTTCCACTTCATGGCGGTCTTGTTATCAGTGAGCCGACACACCCGACTCTCTATACCGCCATATTTGTCTTCGTTTCTGCATTTCTGCTCTTTGCCCTAGGTACTATAACTATCTATATGACCGAACAGAGTTATGTCTTTCGCGTAGGGAACATATTTACATGGTTTCGAGATGGAGCATACTATCAAGAAGTAGTAAGAAAATCATGGTACTACTCCTATATCATGAGTCATCAGAATGCAATCATACCACTTGGTGTTGTGCTGATGCTCTATAAGCTTCTCCTTTCGAATCTCGTGAACGCTGCACTTCTCTCAGTATGGTACAATCTCGCAAATGTCGGATTTTACCGAAAAAAAGAGGATTCTAGTTATCGTGTGGAGTTTCATGAAGTGTGATCAAACGGTGGACATGGTGATACCGGACACAATGATACGACCCATGATGATGGTCATGGTGGCTGAAATAGTGGTCATGGACATCACTAAGCTTAGGGTAATTATCATCAAAAATATATGTCAGAAATCCGTTTCGAAGAAAAAGTCCTCTATAAATCTCGCCAACACTGGATTGTCCCAACGATACAATCACTTAAAATGATAGGTGCTATCGCTTTTCCAGTAGGACTGGTGACATACTTTTTCTCTGATTTTTCTTGGATCTGGACAACCTTAGCATTTCTCTTTGTTTCTTTTGTGGCTATCGTCTATGATCACTATCTCTGGCATCACTCATGGCTCATGGTCGGAAATCAGAAACTTACCCTTTCTGTACGAAATGGGATTTTTTCTCAGTATGCTATGAGTATACGCTATAGGAATATCCGTGACTGTGCGGTGAGTAAAAATAGTGTCATTGGATATTTTTTGAAGTATGGTACACTTTTTGTCCGTGCTTCTTCTGGATCAGATGGGGACTTCCAGGCACGATATGTCCCAAAAGTAGGGAAAATCTATGCCCTCATAAATGCCCTTTCTCGCTATAGTGACGATGAACGTGCCCACTTCGATACTATAGAAAAACTCCATACTCATCATATGAAACAAGAATTCACACCTCGTAGTAAAGACCATGAGTAAACATATACTCATCCTCTGTGGTTTTCTCCTCCTTGGATGCACGAGTCCATATATCGATCATATGCGTCGAGAGATGACACCTCTTTCTCTCGTGAGTCACTCAGGACAGATCGAGAAGCTCTCCTTTTTCACTCTTCCAGATGTTTCGAGTCTTGCTACTACTATCCATGATATTCAGTGAGCAGAGAAACGTATATGGATAGAGATATATACTTGGACAGAGAAATCTCTCTTCACTGCCATACTCGACGCGCATGCTCGATGAGTCGATGTTCGTGTCATACTCGAGTGAAATGTATATAGAACTCCTCGTATCAATGATCCATTTTTCGATGCTCTTAAGGAAGTTAATATTCCTGTATATTTTGCTGATAATACTCGCTACAATTTCACTCATGCAAAATTCTGGTTGATCGATGATATGTTTTGTGTATCGACAGGGAATTGGTCTTACTCTACATTTACGAAGAATCGTGATTTTTTCACTTGCGGATACGATAACAATATTCTCGAGAATCTGGAAGAGATTTTTCGTGCTGATGCTCTCAAAGAAAAACCTCTTTTTCAGCATGGCCTCGATAGTCGTCTCTGAGTGAGCCCGATAAACATGAGAGGCTATCTAGAAGATGCACTGACTCAATCAGAGAAATCCCTCTACATCTATAACCAATCTCTTTCTGATGAGCGTATCATCGCTCTTCTCGAGGAGAAATATAAAAACGGTGTCGATGTCCGTGTTTGTACGAGCTCTGTACTCTGAACATGAGCGTTGGAACATGTAACATTTCCACTTCGTAACCTCGAGAAACCATACCTTCATGCGAAGCTTCTCCTCATAGATGATAAGACGATGATTCTCGGAAGCATGAACTTCACCACAAACGCTATCGACCATAACCGTGAAATCGCGATTAGCATAGAGAAAAATGAAAAATATTTTAGTCAAGCGAAAAACCTCTTTTTACGTGAGTGTTTTCCTGACTAGATTTGCAAAAATTCCCCATTTCGGGTATCATCTCTCTATGAATCGAATCTATTCCCTTATCGGTATAAGCCTCTTGGCTATAGGACTCTTTGTTATTATAGTGAAATTTTCTGTATTTTTCTGAGTGAGTGAGAAACGAGAGATACAAAAAAAGACTACTATTCATTCCTCTATACTCCGGATTCCTACGACAGAAGATGATCTTTCGAAAGTAGAAGTTATTCCATTCGAGGATGAGTCGATCACACCTCCAAAAAATACCCCTATTCTCGCAGAGTTTTGACGACTGGGATCCTTCCTCTATCTGAGCAATGACTCAAAAGAAAAAGCTATAGAAGAACGTGGAAGTACTGGAATTATCCTCTGAAGTACCCCGGGTATTATATCTCTCTATGATCTTTTTGCTGAATATACTCTCTATGATAGAGTCTGAGATTTTCGTATCAATCAGGTCACGAATGGAAGTTTTTATATCTCTCGTGAGAAAGATGAGAAAATATCTATTTATGCCATAGATGGAGTTATCCGCCTCTCATTTCTCTATGAAGATGAGGAGATGACGAGTATGATGCTCTTCCCTGGATCGTATCTCCGTTTTGACCCGAAAAAAAATCGATCTCTCAAAAATGCTGACCTTTTCCGTACCATACTTTCACTTCAAGTCGATAACAATGAAGTCTTCGAATTCGTAAATCCTCGTGTAAACCGCGGATGAGATGATGAAGATATATTTCTCAACTACAGACTCAACCCAGATTCCAAGAAGATATTTCGTGCGGTATCACTCCTTTTTCGAAAAAAAGTAGAGAACCTGGATATGAGAAAAAACTATACGTCATGTTACCAATGATGAGAAACTACTGAGAGTACGCTTCTCCTGAATCCGAGTAAAAAAGACCACTCACTCCTCGTAGAACTCTCGAATCTCCTCTCCTGTGCTCTCCAGCCAAATGCCGGAACTGAGCTCGTGAAGCGTATAGGGAAGGTCTATAGTGATACAAAGGATCTTCGTATGTCCCACTCTTCTGCCAAGTCTGTCGTCGAACAATTTCTTCTCGATGGGAGATTCGCTCTCTATGGATGAGTGGCAAACTCTGCTTACCAAGATATATATGACTCTATCGCAGAGATTATCGGGATCAAGCCGACTACAGGGAAGTCTCGACTTTTTCAGACGCTTGCGGATATCTACTCTCGTAATCTCTTCACACAGAAGCGGACATCGAATCGTATAAAGATAGATACTTATGGACCTACTGCTATCGAGCTCGAAAAAACTCTCATGAAATATGACCAAAATGCAGAAGCGTGTTCTACGAAACCAGAACTTTGTGCTATCGAACAAAAAGATTATTTCGATATCGCTATCTATGCTTTCAATATTCTCAAAAAAATGGAAGAGCGCGGGCAAGTACTCTCGAAGAGTGCTATCGAAGATAATGCGACATACACATATTTGGGTATATTTTTCCAGTCAGCACGACTCTATATCGACTCTATCGACGATCCTGATAAAAAAATGCAGACGATCACGAGTTTTTCTAGGCAGTTCTATGACTATATCGTGAGTACCCTCAGTCTCTCACTCTATACACACTATACAGAAATCAGTGATGGAGCTATCTATGTGCATAGTGACTATCGTGATGGAGTGAAGCTCAAATTCAGTGATGACTTTGTCTCGAATATATCCTCACTTACGAGCCTCGTAGAAATTCTTTCTCCTACTATTGCCGCTCTTTCTCCTGATGGTTCGGGCTCTGTTACAGATGATAGCTATTCTCGTATACAGAGAGAGATTACTCGTATCAAAGCCTTCTCTATCATGATACAAAATGATGACTATAAAGACTATGTGAAATCACCATATAAAGTCGACACAAAAGAAAAATCTATACTTCCTCTTCTCGATAATAAAAATACTATAGTCCGCTTCGATACTGAAGTCATAGAAAAAGAAAAAAACACAAAGACTCTTCTTACTGATCCGCGCATCAAAGAGCTCAAAAAAATCTGGCCAAATGCAGAAGCATCTTCCTGGATTATCGAGTGAGAGTACCTTCGCGTGAGTAAGGCTGAGTATACCTTCTCCCGAGATGGAGATACTATGAGTTTCCTCGTATCAGCTCTCTATAAGGATGATCTCCTCACGGATACCATCATTCTCTATAAGGATTATACGCTCGAGATCGTAGCCCCTGATGGTATATCGCCGAAATCCTACTATGCACTCATGGCGAATATGCGATACTATCTCGATCGTATCGATGAGACGCTCCAGTGAGAATCGGTCTCAGGGACTATCCGCATATTCCCAGATAAAAAACGTATCAATATCAATCAATCTGTCTATCCAGTGGATATTCCATAGAGCTACTCTGATATATGTTCTTTTTTCCAGAGATGTATCTTTTTCTGATCTCCAGAGAGGAGAATTTCTGGTACTTGTTTTTCACGAAAAATTTCTGGTCGTGAGTACTGTGGATATTCTTTTTTTCGTTCAAGAGCATGAGAAAATGACTCTTCCTCGAGAGACTCACTAGAGAGAACTCCAGGAATGAGCCGAACCACACTGTCTATCCAAACAAGAGAGGAAAGTTCTCAGCTCGAAATCACATAGTCTCCTATAGAGACTTCTTCGATATCAAAAAGCTCGAATATCCTCTCATCTATACCTTCGTAGTGTCCACAGATTATACAGTAAGTCTCATCAGGATTTTCTACATATGATTCAGAGCGTTCCTGAGTCAGGAGGGTGCCACGAGGAGAAGGATAGATGATCCGCATAGGCCCATGAGCTTCTCTGAGTTCTTCCAGAGCGAGTGTGAGCGGCTCTACCGTGAGTATCGTTCCAGCTCATCCCCCATAGGGTCTATCATCGACCCTTCGTGTATTTCGTACAGTCCAGTCAGTAAGATTGTGAAGACTGTAGCGAAAGAGCCCCTTTTCTTGGGCTCTTTTCATGATACTACTTTCGAGATAGGGTCGGATGCTCTCAGGGAAGAGGGAGAGTATATGTATGTGCATAGGATTATTTTATGTCGACAACCTCTACATCGAAGTAGAGAGTCTTTCCTGCGAGAGGATGCGCATTTGGTATACTTACTGTGATTGTTTCACCAGTCATAGAGACAATACTGATATTTCCTGAGAGAACCACAGGACGACCTTCCATATTCATCACTTGAAATGGAGTTTTTACTTCCGCAGTACTCCCTACTTCGACTTTAGCATTGTAGAATGGGCTATTCTTGTTGATGACTTCTACAGTGATCCCTGTTCCAGCAATTGCTTTGATCGTGAAGATTGCATCCTCTTTCTCTGCCTTCAATCCGACTGCAAGCTTTTTTCCATAAAATGGATGATTTGGATTTGCCATCTCAAGGGTGATACTATCACCTTCGATCTTTGTAACTTTTACTTTTGTATCCGTTGCTCCAGAGAGATATGCTCCTACGGTGATCGTCTTTCCTTCTTCTCCAAGCATAGCTCTATCTACTGTTTGAGAGAGAACATCAGAGAATATCATCTTATCGAGTACCTTTGTGAATACTGGTTTCACCTGGTAGTCAGGAAGTGTGACTACTTCAGTTGCATCACCGTAACCATCTTTTGGGAGAACTTCGAAGATTTTTTTCTCTCCTTTTTTCATGCCCATCAGACCGTTTCTGAATCCAGGAATAGTGTTGTTCCCAGACATAAGTACCTGGAACGGTTCGTAGGTACGCCCAGTCTGTGCGAGTCCATTTTTTTGCGCATCAGACTCTCTACTCGTATCGATGACTTTTCCATCGGCAGTAGTCTCATGAAGAGTATAGTCGACATATGCCAGAGAGTTTTCTCCTACGATAGTTGGACTTGTAGTCACTGGAGTCTGTGTATTTTCCTCATTTGGGGAAGAGGTATCACTACTTTTGCTTGGCATGAGACTACAAGCACTGATAAGCAGAAGCGATAGGGGTATAACGAGATATTTCAGCATAGTAAGAAGTATAAATAGTAAAACGTGAATATTGTAAGGATTTTTCTATTTTTTCAATCCCATAAGAGCTCGCTCAATCGCAAAAATACGTCATAATTCAGGATCATAGAGTCATCTTCCGCTCCTGTATGCTGTATTTATCGATAGGAGTTTTTTATAAAAATCGAGAAGTTTTTCGTATGAAACAGTCGATCTATATGCTTTTTCTATGACGTAGGGGTGAGCAGTGAGAAGAGTCCCTACCTCTTTCACTGATTTTCAGAGAGACTTCAGAGACAGGACATAGATATTCGTCCGTATCAGAGAAAGAAGGGATGGATGAAGAGCGTATACACTAGTATTTTCTAGCATTTTCCGTAGGAGTGATAGGGCTTTTTCTATGTCTGAGCGCATGATGATATCGATAAGGTCGAATATTTTTCCTCACCCAGAGTTCTCGATTGAATCATTCAAATCTCATGTTTTTCCTCAGAGTGATACCTTTTCGAGAGTATGTGCGATTTTCATAGAAATATTTTTATCGCCCTCTTCTCTCATGCTCACCATTTTTCTATATTCACTGAGTACTTGTCATACTTGTTCTTTCGTGATATCAGGGAATCGTTTCTCCCAAAGAGAACTCTCGAATGGAGTATCGAATTTTCTGACGTCCGCATTTTTCTCTATCCAGGGACGAAGTACTCACTTCGGACTCAGGATATCACCAAAAAATATAATAAAAGTATCATCGTCGATATGCTCACATATTCAGAGGAGGATTTTTTCTCGTATCTCTATTTTTGGATCGACTTTTCTCGATGTTACTCAGTCTTCTTTTTTCCCTCATCACCGAAAGATGAAAAGTCTCTTTTCTGCAAAGAGTCCTATAGTTTGTATGTTTTCTTGGAGTGTTTTCCAGTCTTTCACTTCTTCGAGTATGTAGGTATCTATGTTCTGGCCATCCTGACGCTCTCTGAAAGCTTCTTTGAGGCGAGAAAGCGCTCCTTCGCATCCATACGTATCCTCACCTATTATAGAGATGATATTTTTCTTTCGTTCCATGCGCTAAGTATAGTCAGCTTCGAGAGAATACCAAAAAAATCTCCCAAAATGAGAGATTTTTTGACTACGATCGAATATTATTTTGTCTTTTTCAGAAGATCTCGGATTTCTATGAGAAGTTCATTATCACTTGGTCCTGTCGGAGCTGGCACTGCTTTTTTCTTTGGCATTGCCTTATTCATAGCCTTCACGACGAGAAATATACAAAATGCTATGATAATGAAGTTGATAAGTATAGTGAGAAAATTCCCATATGCGAGTACAGCTCCAGCCTTTTTTGCTTCAATGAGAGGGAGATCGGTCGCCCCCCCAAAAGCATAGTAAAGATTCGAGAAGTCTACATTGCCTACGATCTTGGCGATCATGGGCATGATGACATCTTCTACGAGAGATGAGACAATCTTTCCGAAAGCAGCACCGATGATTACACCTACCGCGAGATCGACGACATTTCCCTTCATGGCGAAGTCACGAAATTCCTGAAGTACACGCATACGATAAAAAGTTAGAAATAGAGTGTTGTTATTGTACAGACTTTTTTTATTTTTCCACTGTACTTCTCTCGGCATTTTTCTTATAGTGTGTATAGTTATGAAAATATTTTTTTCCATCTTGCTTCTCGTTCTCTCTTCTTGTGGCGTGGGGAGCGATATATCGAGGGGGTTTCTTACCGTAGATATCATCGATAGAAATCTCTCTCCTGTAGGGAAATGAGTACGCATAGATAGTGAACATGTTCTCACGGCATCACATGTCTATGAGAAATGCGCACCATCTTGCTCTGTCGATGGTTCTCTCGCCCACTCTGGATGGAGTATCCCTGAGAAGGATATCGCGATCATAAGGACGAGCCACCAGGATGCTTCTCCTATCATCTATAGTTTCCCATGACTTCATGATGTGGTCATGATAAGTGGATCGGGATGAGTGATTCTTACAGGTACTGTCCTCTCTCTCTCGGGAAACTATATCGGCTACGATACGACGCTCTCTGGACGAGTGATATCCGGTGCTATCGAGACAGATATCGTCCTCTCACCTGGTGAGAGTGGTAGTCCTGTCTGGACAGTTCGAGGAGAACTTATCTGAGTCATGAGCGCTGTCGATACAGAAGGGAAGAGATGATGGGTCGTGAGGCCATAAAAAATCCTAACGAATGTTAGGATTTTTTAGGTTCTTCTTTTTTATCTTCAGCTGCTTTAAAAGATCACTTCATATCGGTTGTAATTTTATTACGTATGACATCAGATATTGATGCTGATTTTGTTCTAAACTGTTCCTCAGTGAGTCACTCTATCATCTTTTTTAAAGCATCCTTATCTTTACTATCATATGTTCAATCTTTTACACTGAATTGTATATTCTGATCATTAAAACTTACTAGTATCTTACTATCATCTCAAGCTACTTTCGTTCATATAATATTAGATGTCTTTCAAGTATCTGTACTTCCAGAAGGTGAGTTACCACTTTTTGACCATGTTTTGAATTTCTCTTTGAGAGATTTGTTCGTCATTACATCCATGTAAGTCCCTCCGTTTTTTATAGCTTTATATACCTCTGATCATAATTCGTCGCCAAATGCTTGTTTTAATTTTGTTTCTTCGACATTCCTTTCTCACAATCCTTTTAATAGAGGTGTAATCATAACTTCAGCATTTGCTTTTTGTGCTTCTGATTGTACATTCTGAGCAAGTTTATTCAAATCACTTTGAGTGATTGTGCCAGTTTGCATATTTTTAAGCATATCTGCTTGGCGCCTTGAATTTGCTTCAGATACCAATGATCAATAATCAGCAGCTTGTCCAATCTTTGATTCTGCAATTTTTTCTTCCTGCCCCTTTTCAAATTTATGAGTAAGATGCTCAGTTACTTTCGTGATTCATGATATACTTGTACCTGTTCCTGGTATTGGCGCATACTTCGGTAGAGACATGGCAAATGTTCATACTTTTTTCCCCAGAGATTCGAACGGATCGACGACAGCTTTCACGGCCTTACTGACATTTTTGGCTGCCATGAAGGCTACCCAGATGAAGACGAGGGCGATGATATCGATGATGATCGTACCTATGATGCCACCAGCGGCATTGAGACCACTTTTTATCCCTTTCGTTGTTCCTGAAGTCACATCTCAGGCGAATATATACTTTACTTCACCGACGGTTACTGTCGTTTGTGTAACCCCTTCCTTTCTTTCTGTTACGATATTATTATCTGGGATACCGAAGAGAGGGATAGTACAGCTCGTATCTGAACAAGCTCCGAGGCTACTCGCAGGTGGCTTCATCATGACTGATACGATGATAAGTCCGAATGACAGAGCAAGACCCACAAGAGCGGGGACGAAGGCAAGTCCTACAAATTCCTTGATCTCGAAGGTATCACTATTTTCCTTGCCTCAGAAGAACCCATCACCGATGACATATTTCAGTGTCATGAGCGGTGAGAATATCGCATAGAACCAGAGCTTGATCGCTCGCATCATGAGCATGAAGACGAGTGCTATGACGAGAAGTCCATATACGATGAACATGATGGCTCCGATAATCCCTTGGTGGATGATCTGAGTCACTCACTTTATCTTATCATAGGTAGTAGGGAGATTTTTGACATCCTGAAATTTAAAGACAGCAAAACTGTAGAGCATGAGGTTGCTATACATACCTCAGGCTTTTTCTATAAAGTCTTTTGGGGAAACGCATGCTTGAGTATTATTAACGCCAGGATCTTGAGCAGAGTCATCGCTACTAGATCATGCACATATTTTTTGTGCTTCTTTCTTATCTGTATTATTGTATTTTGTTTCTTTTGGTATGCTCGGTTCTGTCCACCAGCTGGATTGATTCGTCTCATTATATTTGATGACGACATCCATAGGGATATTGATAACACTGGCTGTCACGATCGTCGAAAGGGATATGATAAACTGGATGAACCACCAAGTGAGTGGCACCATGAGTATACCGAGTGCGAGCTTAGGGAGGAGTTGCTTGTATCCGTATTTATCTGAGTTAAATATCGTGGCGAGAGCTATGAATATCAGAAGTATCGCATAGATGAAGTAGGTCACATTGGCTATGATCACCCACATGTCATGAAGCATCGGTCGTATCTGGAAGAGGTCCCCACTGGTCCAGTCAGGTGACATGAGCCAACTCGCGAGGATCATCGCTGGAGTCACTATGATAGTGAGGATATCGAGGATGATATTGAGCTTGGCGACGAGCCAGTTGAGACCTTTTTGCATGTCTGCATCTTGACCTTCTTTTTTTACTCATGCCTGATCTTCACTGGTACACTCACTAGGATTTGTTGCACAACTTGCAAATAAATCTTCTCAAACTGATACGCTATATGAACTTTTTGATAGTCGTGAACTTTCCTCCACGTATACTCATAAAAACCCCATCATTCCGACGAGGAACATACATATATATGTGAGGAGTTTTTTTAGCATAGGTTTTCTATTCTCATTAGACCACATGTGATCTTTTTTTGCAAATTATTTGAGAGTTTCTTTATACACTTCTTCTGTTTGGAGAAGATTGAGTTTTTTTAGAAGATCTGAACCAGTATCTGGTATGACTACGAATGATCTCTTGATGAGAGCTTCTCTATTATTGATGAGGGTATCGAGGAGTTTTTTATTTTGTGCCTGGAGTATGCCATATCCTTTCTGGAAACGCTCGAGATACGCGAGATAGACGCGAGAGGTATTCTCATCATTTTTTGCTCGAACATAGTCATCTATGACCGTATCGACACCAGTATATTCATAGGATTTATACTTTTCCTCCATTTTTGCCTTTGCTGCAGCAGTCGTCGATAAGGCATTTGCTTCTATCGCTTTCAGGTCAGATATCTGCTCTCCGATGATAGTAAGGCGCTCAGCAGTACGAGTATATGCAGACTTCAAGAGTTCGATATGCTCATCGAGCGCGACAGTGCGGTCTGTAGACTGATCGAGTAGACTCACTATATCTGTCTGAAGCAGACTCACATATGCCTGAAGAGCTACCATATTGGACCCTATGAGTTTCTCGCTTCCATCTTTGGGATGGGAAAGGACTTCCGCTATAGATATGGTCTCATCTGCGAGAGGGTTTCATGCCTTTGCTGTAGTGTTTTTTTTCTGGCCAATAGAGAGTGAGCTCGCTGTAGCTATGCTTCACATATATGAAGTATTTGTCTGTACATAGTTAGCATCATTTCCTGCACTCGCTCAGAGTCCGAGATATGGTCTGATATACCCCCATGAGAGATGGAGAATAAGTGTGAAAAAAAGCGTCAGAATGAGTGTATTTTTCGTGAAGTCCTTGATTTCAGGGGCGATTCGCATATGCTCTAGAGCGTTATGATATGTAACTATTGTACTGTTTCTTTCCAAAAAATGCAAAAAATCCGTCTCTTTTTCTCATCTTTTCTCATCTTTTCCTCTCTTTTTTGGATATTTTCTCCGATAGCTTTTTCATTTTCAGAGAAAGATATATATGATTATCGTGAATTTCATGAAAAAATCAAGGTAGATATGTCTCAAAATGTAGATCCTTCATCTCCTTTTGAAGCTCACCTCGTCTTCGATTCTCCTCGTACGACCTTCACGCTCATTTTTCCTGAATACAAGAACAGCATACCTCCGGTTGATCTGCGTGTCGAGTGGATTGTCGACGGCACTGTCTATGAGCGTACCCTCGATCTCGAAGAGGAAGGAGAAAATATTGCTACATTTCCTCTTGTAGTCGAGAAGCGTGATCGCATCAGTTTGAAGATGTACTGAGATAATCTGCCTCATGAAGTCGAGCTCGTAACTGCACGGCATGACTCTCTCGGTAAAAAAGTCACCCTCTCACCATGAAGTTTCACTTCTTATGCCGCCATATCCACTCCTATGGTGAGTAGAAAAGAATGGTGAGCAGATGAAACACTACGATATGTGAGTCTTTCTGAGCAGGCTCGTCGTATCACAGAGTGGAAAGAGCGAGGAGAAACTCCTCGTGTTATCGAGATAACACCAGAAGAGAAGATGAAAAATGATCGATCTGCTCGTGAGATGAATGAAATCCTCTCTCTTGATCCAGAAGCGACAACGACAGTTTCTCGTACGCGCTATGAAAATGGAAATAAGCTCATATGGCCTATCCAAAAGACCAAAAAGGTAAATCGTATCATCATCCATCATACAGCCGAATCTCTCGATAAAACTGCCGATGATGAGACTCTCTTACGTGCTATCTACGCCTACCATGCTCGTACGAAGTGATGGTGAGATATCTGATACCACTATGTTATCGGACAAAGAGGAAAAATCTACGAATGACGAGCCTGAGGGGATTATGTAGAATGAGCCCATGTCTACGGGAACAACTACGGCTCTGTCGGGATATCTGTGATCGGAAACTATAATGCGCTCAATCTGAACCGAGACCAAAAAGTAGGACTGATCGAAGCAGTCGCCTACGTCGCAACAAAATACGGTATCGATGTTTCTGAGTCTGTCACAGGAGCATACCCATGTGGATGAAGTGAGTGTATCTGGAAATGAGTTACCAAGAATCGTCTTGCATGACATCGAGACTTCGGGAATACCAGTTGTCCAGGAAATAATCTCTATAATGTCATACCAGAGATACGAAATATAATAGTATGAAAAGTATGAAATGTAAAACCGATAGCTAATACTGCCCCATGAGTTATAGACAAGGTCCCACCAGAAGATGCTATCACATATGTACTTCCTTCACAAACAAGTTCAGTCTTCGCAAGTACTCTATCAACGACAAAATCTCTCATCAAAAGCTCATGAGGAAAATCTATAAAGATCCGTCTCTCATATCCAAATAATGATATGATCGATCTGAAACCCGCGGGAGCGAAAAACCCTGTCATATACCTCGATGGAACAAGAATACCGCTCAAAAAATGAGCAATCATATCAGTATGAAAAGTATGAAATAATAAAATCATAGTTAAAAATGATGCTACAGCTTATACTGGAAATACTCTCTCTTTTCAGAGTGACCTTGTCGAGATCCTCTCATGGTCACGAATACCAAGCTGGGACACTAGGCGCCAATACAATGATAATCTCTTCCGCTCTAAGATAATCGTAAGGAACAATGATAATAATCTTCTCGTCGTAAACGAACTTCCTATCGAGGACTATCTCAAGTGACTCGGTGAAGTATCGAATGGCGATCTGGGCGAGAAGATTAAGACAATCATCGTCGGTGCTCGAAGTTATGCGTACCACTATATCGATCCCCAAAATCGTAAGTATAATACCCCTCTCTATGATGGATCTGATAATCCTGATGAATTCCAGAAATATCTTGGCTACAGCTATGAACAGAGATCTCCGAGTGTTGTAAAAATGGTTGATGCCACACGATGACAGGTAATTACCTATGGTGGAAAACTCATAAAATCTTGGTATTTTAGCTCTTCAGATGGGAAAACTCGGTCATATCTCGAGTATTGCCAGTCCAATGGGTGAAAATCCTGTACGGATATCCCGTACCTTCAGTCGGTCGAAGATCCTGCATGAGTCGGGCATGCGAGATCGGGTCACGGTGTCGGTATATCAGGAATTGGTGCTACATATGCAGCAAGTATGGGGAAGGGCTACAAAGATATCATCACTTACTACCTGAAGTGAGTGAAGATCGAGAATATACGAAGCTTGAAAAAATAGAAAAATCTATACAATACTTCTATGTATCTCTCTGACCGTGACATCCGTGCTTCTATAGACTCTCGAGATATCTCTATCTCGGACTTCGATGCGTCTCGACTCCAGCCGGCGAGTTATGATATCCGTCTCGGTGATCGATTTCTCATCGTGAAAGACTACTCCGTGAGCAATATCGATCCTGTGAACAAGATCCTTCCTGAATATGAAGAGATCGTCGTCACTCATGAAGATGGATTCGTCCTCCGTCCTGGAGTGACAGTTCTCGGTACAAGTGTAGAAAAATTCTGAAGTGAGAAGTATCTCATCCAGCTCTCAGGAAAGTCATCTCTTGCTCGACTCGGGCTCATCGTACACAATACTGCATGACTCATCAATCCTGGTCACTATCTCAATATCACCTTCGAGCTCGCGAATATGAACTCCATCCCCATCATCCTCCGTCCTGGTATGGATATCGCACAACTTCTCTTCGCGGAGATGACGAGTCCTCCTGAACAAGATTATCGAAAAGTCGGACGATATGGAGAGGGAGAAGCCAATATGACGAGCTATATACACAAAGAATAATTTTCCCATGACAAAACCTCCGAAATCTATATACTTCGGAGGTATTTTTTAGCTATTCTCCCATGCATGCATACGAAGTCGAGATCAAGATCCTGCTCGGTACAGCAGAAGCCAAAGATGCTTTCATGAAGCGAGTGAGTGAGTCATTCCCAAGCCTTTCTCATAGCTATAGTGAATCCCAGAAGAATCACTACTTTGAGTGAGGGAATCTCCTGCATCTCTTCGGTACTTTCCGCGAATACATCTCTCCAGAAGAAGCGAGTTCGCTCCATACCCTTTCTAAAGAGACAAAATCTTTCTCCGTGCGGACTCGAGGTACTCCTACTCAGACGATCATCGTCGTGAAAGCGACAGTAAATGATGAGACAAGCTCGAACGGCACAGCTCGTATCGAGTGGGAAGTCGACCTTGCTCCTATGACTCTCGAAGAGATGGACGCGAAAGTCCTCCAAGCAGGGTTCTCCTACCAAGCGAAGTGGTCTCGTGAAAGAGAAGGTCACAATTTGAATGAAAATACCATCCTCTGTCTCGATAAAAATGCGGGATATGGGTATCTCGCGGAATTCGAACGGGTTATAAATGATTCATCCCTTGTCGACTCGACTCGCGCGGAACTTCTCACTATCATAGAGTCTCTCGGCTATGCTGAGCTCGATCAAGTTCGACTTGCTCGGATGTTCGATTTCTATAATAAAAACTGGAATGACTATTATGGGACGGAGAAGGTATTTACACTCGAATAACTATGTCCGAAGAATTCAAAATACTCATCATCTTCATTATCTGACTGTTCTCGGCGTATTTCGGGAGTTTTTCATCATGAGGAGTTTCTGTCCTCTCAGTGGGGCTTCTCACGATACTCTGACTTTCCCCGCAGCTTGCGAGCATCACATTCAAGCTCGGAAAGATTGGAGATATCCTCTGAGGACTCTACTTGTTCTATAAAAATGGGCATATACCCAAAAAATTCGTCATATGAGGATCGATCGTCTCTGTCGGAGGAAGTTTTCTCGGATCGTATCTGATCTTCTCGATACCCGACTATATCATCTATAGCATCTCTGCTATCACGATGATCACTCTTGCTGTAGTCTCTTATTATAAAAAGGCAGGAGGGAAAAATATGGTCCACATCTCACAAAAACGAGAATACATGTACTATGTAGGGCTTTTTTTCCTCACGATGATCGGGAATCTCTTCATCGCAGGATCGGGAGTGTGGTATTATTTTATCAATACTTTTGTCATACGACTCACATCTCTCGAAGCAAAGGGAATGGCTGCAGTGCTTTCTGTATTTTGGTTTATCGGTACATTTGCTGGAATCATGGCTACTGGTCAATATGTTATCTCATGGGGTATAGCTCTCGCACTCGGAATGTTCATCGGAGGGTATTTCGGTACCAAGCATATTATCAAACTCGGAAACGATATTTTTCGAAATATCCTGCTTTTTTCCATCATACTCTTCGCCGTCTACTTTCTTTATAAGGCTTTTGTGAGCTACTAATGAATGAAGAACTTAAAACATTCCTGATTTTCCTTATTTGACTCTTATCCTCATATTTCTGAGGATTTGTCACATGAGGAATTTCAGTGCTTTCTATTAGTATGATGACTTTTCTCGGTATTTCTCCACAAATGGCAGGCATTACTTTTAAGCTGGGAAAAGTAGGAAACTCACTTGCAGGAGTAAAAAACTTTCATAGTGAATGACTCATCAGAAAGGAATACCTTCTTTGACTTTGACTTGCAATGATGATCGGAGGTTGATTGGGATCTTTTTTCATCATGAGTATTCCAGATTGGCTTATGTATAGTATTTCAGGATGTTCAATGTTCATACTAGTGATCGTAGCTATATGGAAAAAATCCTGAGCCTGACATCGAAATGTCATCATAAATAAAAAAAGAACACTACTTGGATATATAACATATTTTTTTCTTTCTCTCTTTGGAAATCTTTTTCCAGCTTGATCGTGAATTTGGTATTATTTTGCGAATACATTTATACTGAAACTTTCCACTCTTGAGTGAAAAGCAACAGGAAATGCGGTAGCTGTTTTTTGGTTTATTGGTACGGCTATCGGCATCTTTGCTCAAGGAAATTATAATATTTGGCATACTATTGCATTGGCCATCGGTATGTATATATGATGATACTTTGCGACGAAACACATGATAAAACTCTGAGATCATGCTATGAGAAATATTATACTTCTTGGTATCATTATTTTTGCCTTGTATTTCCTCTATCTTGGATATAATTCTCTTATTCATTAATTAATCTATTTCCCCTATGTCTCTCCATCCAGAACAGCAATACCTCGACCTCGGGCGAGACCTCATCGAAAACGGTATCTATAACAAAGATCTCTGAAGTGGAGATGTGACGTATAGTTTTTTCGGACGGCAGTTTCGTTTCGAATTCGCCGATGGTTTCCCACTTCTCACGACAAAAAAAGTCTACTGGAAATGAGTGGTCACAGAACTTCTCTGGTTCCTCCGCGGAGACAGTAATATCCGATTTCTCGTAGAAAATAACGTCCATATCTGGGATGACTATCCCTACTATATCTACAATAATAAGGTAAAAAAAGGAGAAATGCCTGCAATGACGAAGGAGGAATTCATTCAGAAAATCCTCGAAGATGAGGCATTCGCGAAGACTCATGGAGAACTGCCGAAGATCTATGGAGAGCTCTGGAGACGATGGCCGACGAAGACTCCTGGTCGTACGGTAGATCAGATTGCTTGGATCCTGAAAGAGCTCAAAGAAGACCCCTATGCTCGTAACTGTTGTCTCACTGCATGGAACCCCGAGTATCTCTACTCGATGGCTCTCCCCGATGAGGCATCTCGATACCCGATCTGTCATGGTTTTTCTCAGTATGCTATCAAGGATGGCAAGCTCTATGGTCAGCTCTATCAGCGATCGGCAGATCTCTTTCTCGGTGTGCCGTTTAATATAGCATCGTACTCGCTCCTCATCCATGTGCTCGCTCACCTCCTCGGTGTCGAGGCAGGAGGACTCGTCCACACCTTCGGTGATGTCCATATCTACGAGAACCATATCGAACAGATGAAAGAGCAGATGGCGCGCAGTCCGCATCCTCTTCCACGAGTCAAAATTGACCCAAGTCTCACCTCTATAGACGATCTCGACTTCCACCATATCATCCTCGAAGGATATGAGGCAGATGCACCGATCAAGGCGAAGATGGCGGTAGTGGGGGGAATGGTGGGGAGAGATAACAATTAATGAAGAGTGAAGAATTAAGAGTGAATAATAAATAGCTGAAAACCAAGACCAAAAACTTATAACAAAAAAGTATGGAGCAAAAAAAGAGTCCTATTCGTGAAAAATCTCTAGAATTTGCAGTAAGAATCATAAAACTTGCTCAGTTTCTGCGCTTAGAAAAGAAAGAATTTATTCTATCTGACCAAATTATGAGAAGTGGAACTTCTATTGGCGCGAATGTAGAAGAAGCAAATTGATGATTATCAAAAAAAGAATTCATCCAAAAAATGAGTATTTCTTATCGTGAAGCAAGAGAGACAAAATATTGGCTTGAACTTCTTCTGAGAGGATGATATATTTCCCAAGAACAATATGACTCTTTGCTTTGAGATGTGATAGAAATATTAAAGATACTTGCAAGCATCATCACGACTTCTAAGGAAAAAAATACTCTTCACTCTTAACTCCTCATTCTTCATTATCTTGTATATTTTTCTCGAAGGCATCGTCGGTTCAGGGAAGACGACACAAGTAAAAAAACTGGTGGAGTATTTTCGACAGAATGGGAAAATAGTGACCCAAGTCCGAGAGCCAGGAACCACCCCCATCGCAGAGGATATCCGCCACCTCGCCCAAGCGAAATACTGGGAAGATGAGACGATGCATCCCATGACCAATGCGTATCTCTATGCGGCTGCAAGAGCACAGACACTACAAACAGTCGTGAAGCCAGCACTCGAGAGTGGAGATATCGTAGTATCGGATCGATCATTCCTCTCATCGTGCGCTATCCAGTGAGAAGCTCAGTGACTCGGGATAAATAAGGTACTGTGGATCAATAAAGAAGCTGTAGGAAAACTTCTTCCTGATATAATTTTTTATCTCGATATCGATGTCGACCTCGCTCTTTCTCGTACTTTCGATGATGCTTGAGATAAATTCGAGAAAGAGGGGAGAGATTTCTATAAAAAAATCGTGCGATGATATGAGAAATGTGCGAAGTGGAAAAAACTTGAGTGAAAATTTATACGTATCGATGCGAATGGAAGTGAAGATGAGGTTTTTAATAGTATTATTTCCCATATAAAAATATAGTATATGCTCCTCTCTTCACTCATTTCATCTCTCAGAGTTCATGGTCAGACTGATTCTTCGGAAAGAGGTTTTTGTGATGAAATCATAGCATGGATCGAGAAATATAGGGAATTCGCCTTCGTAAAGAACAATCTCGATGGACATATCACTGCATCTATGATGATTGCCAATCCTGAACATACTCGAGTCCTCCTCATGTTTCATAAAAAACTCCAGATGTGGGTACAATTCTGAGGTCACTGTGATGGCGAGCTCGATACGCTCGATGTCGCGATCAGAGAATTCCATGAAGAGTCTGGAATATCGGTCGAGCCTAAGCTCATCTGAGGGATATTCCATGTCGATGTCCACAATATTCCTGAATATAAGACTACAGCGAAGCATAAACACTATGACATCATGTATCTCGGAGAAATACCAGATACGGTGGAATTTTCACGACAAGAAGCAGAAGTCGATGATATCAGGTGGTTCGATATCGAAGGCATAGAAAATACTCTTTGAGAAAAATGGATGGTGAATAGAATACAGAAAATAAAAACACTCTAACATGAAAACCCTCTATATCATAGATGCCTATAACCTCATCTACCGCATGTTCTATGCTATCCCCGAGATGAATACTCGCGAAGGGAAGCCGGTGAATGCGATATTTGGAGTAGCAAAATTCCTCAAGTCTCTCTCTGATCAAGATCCGAGTGCATCTCTCGTAGTCGCGAGTGATGTCGGGAAGAGTTTTCGGGAAGACCTCTTTGCTGAATATAAATGACAGCGTGAAAGCATGCCCGATAATCTGCGTTCTCAGATCGAAGGAGTGTTCGAGCTATTTAGTGCTGCGCATATCCCTATACTTTTTCGTGATGGGTATGAGGCAGATGATGTCATCGGTTCTATAGCACATCAGCATGACCGAGAATATCAGGTAGTTATTATTTCTTCTGATAAAGATCTCTGTCAGTTTGTTCGGGATGGACGGGTGCATATATTCGATGCGATGAAGCAAAAATTCATGAAAGAGCAAGACGTACTCGAAAAATTCTCTGTTCCAGTGAAGCAAGTGAGAGACTACCTCGCGATCGTCGGAGATGCTTCAGATAATATTCCTGGTATTAGCGGATTTGGTCCAAAAAAAGCGCAAGATCTTCTCACTCGATATGATACCCTGGAGGGTATATATACAGAGTTGTGAGTGAAGAATGAAGAGTGAAAAATAATAGAAATCGATAAGGAAAAATATAATGCATGTGACCTCTCCTATAAGATAAAACAGTGACTCGTCGATCAGATCGATAATGCATTTCTCTCACAGAAGCTCGCGACGATCATCACCGATCTCGAGATAGTCTGACTTCCAGAGGCCCCTTTTGCTCCTGGACTCGCAGAGGGAGAGTATGTCGCGATCCTCCAGAAATATGAATTTCGATCACTTCTTCCGAAGGATTATAAATGAGAAGAAAAGAAATCTCTCGAGAAGAAAGAGGTGAAGCATATCACTTCTCTTTCGAGTCTCGAAATGCTCATGGATCGAATAAGAACAGAGAAGAAAATATATCTCGCGACATCGAATGATACTCTTATAAGTATAGGAATATGAAGTGATATATATACCATCGATCCAAAACAAATCGATCTTGGCGAATTTATCGACATACTTCTCTCTCTCGAAAATCTGGAAATCATGGGATATGATCTCAAGGAGGACTATAAGCGACTTCTCGCTATAAAAAATCCCCTCGAGTGAGGGGCAGAGGGGCAGAGGAGGTTGTTTTAGGCTTGATAGAGCTTTTCTAGTACTTGAGTTACTTGGGTTCCTACCCGAGACGCTTTGTTATTCATGCTGTCTCCATGATAATAGCTCAGTCATGAATCATCTTTAGCTATAGATGCCCATTCTCTTGCTAGATTGAGTTGAAAATCATCTTGAGGCATTCTTCATGATTTAAAACTGGAAAGACCTCTTTCATTCAGTTTAAGAAATGCGAGTTTATCCTGAAATTCTGCAGAAAATATGGTATTTTGATCAATGGAGTATTTCTTTATCATGTCTTTTAGTGTATAATCCATGAATTGATATCTTCCTATAGCTGCAGATCAGCGTCACTTCTTGTATTCCTTCTGATACTCAAGTATCTGAGTAAGCGTCATTTCAGTAAATTTTTCTTTTGATTGACTACCATTTGCGTAAATAGCATTGTAATTGTCTCATGTTCCCTCAGCAATTGCTATAAAATCAAGGAGGCCCTTATCTCAAGAATTAATATCATTTATATCAAAATTTGTTGATCGATATTTTGATCTTGACTGAAATTCATCTGTTGCTATTTTTTGCAGCTCTATATCTTCTTCTAAGGCTGTGAGAGATTTCCCCCCGTTCTCTATAGTATCCTCTAGTCTCTCCCTCTTCCACTGCCTCTCATTTCCAGCTGTATCAGCTTCTGTGGTTTCTCATAGAGCAACTATCTCTATTTTGTAACCATCATAGATGGGTTCATATTTTCATTTGTGATTGTAGTATCCAGGACGTGGAGTGTTTTTACGCTCACAGTCTACCCCATTTATCGAAATCTTTCGTATATTTGGCGGAAGGATATCTCCAGCCCCGGTCCTATCTCTGAGAGAAGTATTATTCCCGAAATTTACTGTAAACGTATCTTTTTCTTTTATCTCAGATGAGCGGATTTCTCTCTCAGGATTAGCATTATCGACGAGGGTGAGATTTGCGATATCGACTCATTTCTTACGCAGGGTAAGGATATCTGAGTTTTTGATAGTATCAGCAGTTTTTCACTTGAGTATTTCCGTGATATCTTTTTGGTCCTTTCTGGCATTATTTTCGAGTGCATCAAAACGCTCGAGTCGAGCAATACGCCTCTTTATATTTTCTAGTTTTTCTTTTTTTGGTTCGTCTTTTGAGACGAGAAGCTTTCCGAGTTCTTCTTTGAGTGCCAGAAGTTCGGATTTTGTATCCCGGAGTGTCTCAGTCGAGATTCTTGGTCCAGAGAGGTTTTCAGCGATTTTATAAAAAACACGAATATTCATATATGTATTTTACACTATTTATAAAAAAAGCAAGTAAATTACTTGCTCAGTTCGACGAGGGCAGTGTCCTCGGTTTCGTAGACGGGGATGATATTGGTGATACCGACGAGGTCGAGTGTATCTTGTACCTCACTTGTGAGGCAGCAGAGAGCGAATTTCCCTCCGCCATCTTCACTCCGCTGAGCCGTATCAGCGATATATCCGATAGATTTACTATTGAGATAGTGGAGTTCTCCGAAGTTGAAGAGAGTACGAGATTTATCGAAATCCCCGATATCAGTGATGATATTTGGGAAAGTAGAATCGACATTGGTCTCATCGAGTTCTCCATGGAATGAGAACACCTTCACACCAGTATTGGTCACGGATTTTTTGACTTCGAGTTGCGTAAGCATAAGAAAGAGGGATAGGAATTAGGAGAGAGGACATTGTTGACAGAGCCACGAGTTCCTCTATTTCTCCGTAGAGTATACCATGTTTTCTTCTTTCATGCAAATATTCTTTCGAGTTTTCCTTGCATTTCGGTGGTTTTTGGTACACTTGAGGTGTGAAAAATCTGAAATCTTCCTCATCTTCTTTCTGGCAAAGCTCTCTCTGGTCTCGTATACTCATCACCTCATGACAGGCAAGTCGAATAGAAAACTTCCAAAGAGGAGAAAAAAATATCCTTATCGAGTTTCGTTCTCTTGGAATGGGTATGATATGAGCCTTCTCTCTCGGAATCGACGGGAGTCTCTATGATGAGGATTTTATAGATGCAGCCTGTCATTTTGCCAGAGCGAATAGAGCTATACTCTACCAGATCGAGACACTCAGTACGTCACTCTCGCTACAGAAACGAGCAAAACCATACAAACATTTTCTCGAACCCTGGACGCGTATCCTCGATCTCACGAAAACCGAAGAAATACTTCTTTCTGAAATGCATGAGAAATGACGATACAATATCCGCCTGGCAGAAAAACGATGAGTCGCTACTGAGTGGGCTACTCCCACAAAGGAAAATATCGATATCTGGATGAGTCTTCTCTCGGATACGACATCCCGTGATGGATTTGCTCAAAATAGTCGAAAATATTATGAATGTTTTCTCTCAGTACTCGAAAAAAATGAAAGTGGGGGACTTCTTTTTGCTTATTTCGAGTCTCGGGTAATCGCTGGTGGTATATTCGTCTACTCGTGAGATACGGCCATCTACTACTATGGAGCATCATCGTCAGATCGAGAAGTTCGCAAACATATGGCACCATATCTTCTCCAGTGGGAAGCTATACGAGAAGGGAAGAGACGATGATGTGAGAGATATGACTTTCTTGGTATCGCATGACCGGACAATAAAAATTCATCTCTCCGAGGGGTGACAGAGTTTAAGGAGAAGTTCGGTGGGGAAATCGTAAACCTTGGTTCAAAGTATCTCTTTCCACTTTCATGGAAGTACCCTCTATGGAATAGTGTGCGAAGACTAAAAAAATTCTTCTAGAGGTGTGTCGCCATGATAATCTCTTCTCTGATTACTCTTGTGAGATCGATCGTCCCGCTCTCTATCGGACATATATCATCAGGATCGAGAGGATCAATATGAGTCTTGTAGGTGCGTTCGAATTTTGTAAGAACAACAGTATGTCGGTGTCATTCGTAGAGAACAGTAGTTTTTAGCGTATCAAATATCACATCCACACCATCCTCGAGGGCTATTATCTGTACACTAAATTCGAGAGGGGCAAGGAATTTCAGATCTTCCATATACCCATCATATATTTCTCCAGAAAACGAAAAAGACTTCGAGTCTCATGAATAACTCGCAAGAAGATCAGATACAGCTATTTGGAACATATACTAGAGTGTAGTGGATTTAATAACATCTACCAGGTCTCACTGACCTAGACGTGCGAGAATAGATCGTGCCTCTTCTTCTTCACCAAGTGCGATAAGTGCGACAGAAAGATCATTTATAATCATTGGCTCGTCTGGTGCGAGTGCATGAGCTCGGCGCAAAAGGGAGAGACCTCGCATGACTTCGCCTTTCATGACGTGTGCCCATCCGAGATTTCTGAGAATTTCAGGATTGTTTGGGAGATTTTTATTGGCTACGGTGAGTATCTCTATAGCGCGATCGAACTCGCCACGAGCCGTGGCTATATATCCGTCGAGATACATACCAGTACCACTTTCAGGATGGATTTCTCGTGCTACTGTGAGTACTTCTTTTGCTCTATCGAGATCTCACTCAAAGAGATAGATATCTGCGAGCTCTTCATAGAGACGGTAGTCGTCAGTGTGAGATTTCAGTCACTCCAGCGCAATAACCTTTGCTCATGCATAGTTATTTGCTGATTTTTCTTCTTCGATACGAGAGATGATAGCTTCTATAGACATACTGAAAGTATATATTTTTTGCTCATGAAATCAAGAAAAAAGAGAATTGACAAAAAACTATAATAAACTACTCCTCTCCATTTTTCCAATACCCCTCTACGAGTTTCTTGAGTCCTTTTCCTTCTTCTTCTGCGAGACTTTTTCCTTCTTCTTTGAGCGCGAGTTGACCACAGGCAGCGTCGATATCATCCCCCATAGTATGCCGCACCGTCGATGGTACGCCTGCCTGATCGAGAGTGTCTTGGAATTTTTTGATCATGATTTTGCTCGTCGGTTGGAATCCTGTTCCCATGATACCTTCCCCGGGATTATAGGGGATGAAGTTCACATGAGCAAGTCTTCCTGTCATGAGTTTCGCGAGCTCGTGTGCGAACTCAGGTCGATCGGTCACTCACGCGATCATGATGTATTCATAGAATACGCGCTTATTGGTCTTCTCTGTATAGGTGTCGAGTGCTTCCATAAGCTTGTCGATCGGATACGTGTTCTCCACAGGCATGATACGCTTACGTGCTTCGTCATTGGGCGCATGGAGTGATACTGCGAGTGATACCTGAGGAAAATCCTCTGCCAAGCGAAGAATACCTGGTACTATGCCGCAGGTAGATATGGTGATACGACGATTCGAGAGATCAAGCTTTTTCTGAGCGCTCGCTACATGGATCGACTCTGCCACGTTATCATAGTTGAGCATCGGCTCCCCCATACCCATATAGACGATATTCCGGAGCTTACGATCCTCAGTGTGAAGCTTCGATGCAGCTATCATGATTTGGTCGATGATTTCATAGGATTCGAGGTTTCGTATGAGTCCAAGTTTCCCAGTAGCACAAAAACTACATGCCATCGGGCATCCTGCCTGACAGCTCACACAGAGGGTGTTGCGTCCAGACTTGTGACGCATGATCACGGCTTCTATCATCTTATCATCGTGTGTCTTGAAGAGAAATTTTGTCGTCTGTCCATCTTCACTTGTGATTTCTGAATGTATAGAGAGACTGTTATAAAAACAATTCTCCACCATAAGTTCACGTACTTCTTTTGGG
Source organism: uncultured Candidatus Peribacteria bacterium (assembly GCA_964449265.1). GTDB lineage: Bacteria > Patescibacteriota > Gracilibacteria > BD1-5 > UBA2023 > JAGOMW01. The sequence continues at coordinate 76,901 of CAYVAG010000001.1, read as the reverse complement.
AGAGTCTCTATCGTACTGAAATCAGAAATAAAATTCTTATAAAGAGCGTTTTCCAGCTGTGTATAACGAAATTTCTTCTGCCCATTGGATTCGAGGAGGTCGATGATTTTTGCTTCGTCGTGGATAGAGAACATAGAAAAAGTCTAAGGCTAGGAGACAACACTGAAGCATACTGATACAATACCAACTAGATACCCAGGAGTACTACGGCGGTGAGAAATCCTATCGCGCCACCAATAATTGCCTCAAATGGAGTATGACCAAGCATCTCGTTGAGCTCTTTTCCATCATTTGGAGTGAGTTCATTGATCGCTTTTGCGTGGAGCCCTGCCTGGTAACGCACATTCATAGCATCATATATGATGATGATAGAGAAGACGAGAGTCACGAGAAAGAAGTCGCTATAAGGACCATACTCTATTCCCATGGCTGTCGCGAGTGATACGACGAAAGTCGAATGTGCTGATGGCATGCCACCACTTCCGAGCATTTTCCCTATAGTGAACCTTCCCTTTAGTGCATGGATACATCCCTTCATAATGATCGCAAAAAGAAGTGCTGCAAATGGTACTGCAATAGTAAAATCAGAAAAAAATGTATGGATAGCGTAAGAGTTCAACATGAATTATTTTACATCAAAAATGGTATATTCTTTTTTCCCTGAAGGTGAAGATACTTCTATGACATCGTCTTTATTTTTTCCGATAAGCGCTCTTCCAAGAGGAGACTCGTTTGATATTTTATTTTCGAAGATATTTGCTTCTTGAGATCCGACGATTGTATAGGTGATCTTTTCTTTTTCGAATATCAGAATAACTGTGTTTCCTACGTTGATTCAAGATTTTTTCTTTTTCCCTGTTTTTTCATCATCGATGAGGTCATAGTTGCCTGGTTTGAGCATCTCTTCGAGCTCTGCGATACGGAGCTCTACCTGTGCTTGTTCGTCACGAGCTTCTTGGTACTCTGCATTTTCTGAGAGATCACCGTATGAGATAGCCTCTTTGAGCTTTTCTGCGATATCTACGCGTTTTTCTTCCCGAAGATATCTGAGCTCTTCTTGGAGTTCTTTGAGTCATTCAGTAGTGAAGAGTATTTTTTTGCTAGTCATAGGGGAGATGAATAATGAATTATAAATAAGGAATATAGATTATCTTCGTATAGATCCAGTTGAGTTCGTACTTCAGGTGGAAGGAGGAGTTTGGGTTTGTGGTTTGGCTATTTGGGCCGTTGTTTTAATGGTACTAGTCTTTCAGAGCAGGAGATCTTTTACAGTATTGAATTTTGTTTTCTGTATTTCGAGAGCGATAGATTGCCCTTCCATTTCTATCACGAGTCGCACTATCGTATCAGATGTTGGAGGATTGAGATAGAAGCTTCGAAACGGGAAAGATTTCGTCTCGTTCACAGAGTATACAGTTGGACCGACGGCACGCATATTTTTGATCATCGTATCATAGGGGAGAGTCGTCGCAGTCATCCTGATACCGAGTTTTGCATCTTCATAACTCGAATAAGGAGTACTTATATCGAATATATGCAAATCGAAGATTCACCTATTTTCTACGAGTGCAGGAGTGACAGCCGGCATGATACGTTCGAGGAACTTGCCAGAAAGTTTGATTATAGTCTCACTTCCACTCCCTTTATTACTTACTACTGTAGAGGTGCCATTTTTTTCTGCGATTGCCTCTACGAGTGATGTTAGTTTTTCGAGTTTTTCCTCTGTCTTTATCTGATTTCTCCAGTATGATTCTACGCTTGTATCTGTTGTTTTTTTTGTAGTAGCAGTGCCCAGATTCCATCCTCCACTCTGGCTTATGAGTGACCAAGATATGCTTCCTATGAAGACAAAAGCAAGGATGGAGAGGAGAATGAGAGCTATGCGCATGAGAGAGTGGGTGAATCGAAGATTATTTCTTAGATTTGACGCTTCCGAACTCGATTTCTACAGGAGTATCTCGACCGAGAAGATTGATCATGATTTTGATAGCACCCTTTGCAGTATTTACTTCTATGATTTTTCCTTCGCTTCCTTCGAATGGCCCACTTTTTACTGTGACGAAGTCACCCACCTGCATATCAGTTTTGTACTCTTCACTCTTTTCTGTGAGGATTCATTTGAGCTGATCGAGCTCTTTTCCGCTTACGGGAACTGGAACAGTACCAGCTCCGAGAAATCCAGTTACATTTGGAGTATTACGGACGATATACCATGATTCATTGGTCACGATCATATTTACGAGTATATATCCAGGGAAGATATTTTTTTTGCGAGATACTTTTTTACCACCGGCACGTACTGTGATGGCATCATGAGTAGGAACGAAGACATCGATGATAGAGTTTTCGAGTCCAAATGCTTCACGACGCTGCATGAGGGATTGGCGCACATTTTCCTCTGTTCCTGATATCACACGGATCACATACCATTCTGAGAGGGGCTTCGGAGAGAAATCGAACATAATTTGTTGAGAGTAAGAAATACTATTTACCACTACCTGTGCTTCCTGTCGCTATATCGAGAAGCATTCCTGATTGGCTTGCTTTTTCTTTTTCGAGCGCTGTTTCGAGTGCCTGGAGGTCTGCCTGAGTGGCGAGCTCGCTTCCTGATGCTACTACGAGAGGTGTATGATCGAATTGATCCCTGACTCATTTTAATCCTGATTGGAGAACGTAGCCAATAATAGAGAGAAAAATAGAGAGTACGATGATCGTTCCAACAGTATAGACCATATATTTTTTGCTTTCCACATTAGTCGGCCAGACAACATGATCGAGCTCTTCGGCAGAATCTTTTATAAAGTTAGACATAAAAAATGAGTGATAATGAAAACGCGAGAATTATATGGAAAATACATCCCACGTCAATTCCCATATTAAAATCCCCTCTCGGGGATGTCAATGGATGAAGTATATAGAAATACTATGGAAGTCAAATTTTTATGGAGCCGATGACGGGGATTGAACCCGTGACCTCGCCCTTACCATGGGCGTGCTCTACCACTGAGCCACATCGGCAAAAAACACTGAAAAACATCGCCTCTCTTCGTCTTCAGAAATTTTTCTCAGTCATTTATATTTAGATAAACTCCTGTCGAAAAATTTCTTGCATCCTCGATATACTCGTTTTTGAGTATTTTTGAGCTGACTTTATTAATCTACTACTTAGATAAGCTCGCCTATTATATGATCGAGAAGAAAAATTCAAGTTTTTGTGGGAAAAAGTTTTTCTCATCGTATTTCGAGAAGTCACTCGGTGATAAGTTGTCTGTATTTGTTCTCTTCGATAAGAGATTTTTCGACACCATCTCTTCTCATGCCGAACATGATTTCTTCTATTTTTATTGCTTCCTTTGTCAGGATTTCTTCCCCTTCCTTTTCTCATCTATAGTACCCTGCGAATGAACTCGAATTGGTCCATCTCTTTTCTCACTCGAAGCTCGATGCTGAGAGCCCGAATCCTCGATATGGTGAGTGATCCCAGTAGGACTGATTATGCTGGCTCTCATATCAGGGCTTTGCGAAATTGGATAGTTCATAGTGATGCCATCCGATCGACTCGAAATACTCCATAATATCGAGAAATTCCTTTTGCATCTCTGTTTCTGTGATCGAGTTCGCTTTCCAGTGTTTCGGATATTTCTCATCTTCGAGCATATAGATACTCGTATGAGAGATGAAGGGGAATTTCGTATGGAGTTCTTGTATTCAGTCCAGTGTTTCTCCTGGAAGTGTGTAGGGAAGTCCGAGGATGAAGTCTACGTTGATATAGATTCACTGTTTATTTTCTCGGGCAACTTCGATACTTTCGAGTGCTTCATATATTCTCTTTTTATTCGACCTATGGATTTCCTTCAGACTTGCATCGTTCAGCGTCTGTACTCACATCGAGAGGCGAGTGACTCCGAGTTCGAAAAGTCCTCGTACGTAGTCTTCTGTGATATCTTCAGGATTGGATTCGAGGGTGATCTCACTTGCACTTCTATAGTTAGGAAAACACTCGAGAATATCTCTTAGCTCACTATGAGAGAGTACTGAAGGTGTTCCTCAGCCGAAGTAGATGGTACTTATTTCTGTTTTGTCATCCTTGCGTAGCGAGGATCTGTTTTTTTCAGAGAGGGATTCTCCTTCGGAGAATGACAAAAAGTAAGAACGTATCTCTTCTTTCAAGTATGCTATATATCGCCGCTTCTTCGCCTCATCGAAAATGGGTGTCAGTGCAAACTTACAGTAGGGACATCTCTGTCGACAAAATGGGATGTGTATATAGTAGTGCATGAAGTTTACTCTCATCTATTTCCATAGGAGATTCTTTATTTCTCCAAAACTACTTTTTCTATTTCTCGAAATATCTCTTCCTCGCTCTGACTTGCATCGATATTGTAGACAGCATGTCCGTGTTTTTTCCAGACTTCGATGAGAGGAAGAGTATCTCCGATAGACCAGGCGATACGTTTGCGGATAGCTTCTTCAGTATCGTCAGTACGGGTTACGAGAGTATTTCCAGTTTTAGGATTCACTTCACCAGTAAACGAAGCGGGGAATGTCTCCTGCGTGACAGGATCGATACGGCGTCCACAGAGACGCTTTACGGCAGTTTCTTCGTCTAGGTTGAGATAGAGTACATCGAACTTCCCGAAAAGATGCCCGATCGCTTCATCCTGATCTTTGGATCTGATAACACCATCCATAAGGATATTTTTTCCTGTATTTTTCATGAGAAAGGCTTCTGCCATAGCGATGATCGCTGTAGTGGGAGCTTTGAGTCCTACATCCATGAGTTTCTTTGCTTCTTGTGCAAGCGGGTTGTCTGTCTGGATGAATCTTCTGAGTTCTCCACCCATTTCCAAAAGGACAAAGTTGGGATATTTTTCGAGGATTTTTCGAGCTTGTGTTCCTTTTCCAGAACCTTGGATACCGACGAGCATGATATTGTTCATATTTTTTTAAGTAAGAGTTTTATAGTTGGGAAAATCGAGATCCCTACCTAAGCAGGAATGACGGATATAAGTACTCTCAGTCTACCCGAGATAATAAGCCGGATTCTGTATCACTGTACACATCTATCTAGGCTATGAGTCACCCCATAGCTCCAGCAAGGTATACCCACTGTGGCTTGTCCGAAAGCAATTATCACAGTCGAGTACCATTCCTTTTGCATCAGAGAGGGTTTACCACTCCCGCTTTCGCGAGATTCATCTGTAGCTATTTCTCTTTCTGTATGAGCGAGTCATATGATCAAGATGACAACACCAGATGACTTTTCACCTTTTTTCCTTCTTCGCACGAGGCTTCGAAGGATTAGTATTGTCTCTGTGGCACTGTCCGTAGTCCACCTTTTATATATATGGTAGAGCCAGAGCCGTTAGCTCTTCTCCTTTCGGATGATGTCCAGACTTTCCTCACCCGATTACTCGGGCGCGTGTACCTCTCTCGGGTATGTGAGAGCGGGCTCATGATAGAGAAAACTTGGAAAAAAGCAACTTTTCACTACGATGCCTTCTATGAAGAAACACTATATCATCGGTATCGACGAAGCGGGTCGGGGTCCATGGGCGTGACCAGTTGTTGCGTGAGGGTGGCTGGCTGAGAGTTCTCATGCTCTCCCACTTTTCGAGTCTCTACGAGGACTCACTGATTCGAAAAAAGTAAAACCAGAAATACGAGAACAACTCTTTCATGCGATCGAGAAAATGCAGGATGAGAATAGATGTCAGTATAGCTTCGCTTACCGAGATGCTCATACGATAGATGAGATCGGCATCCGCGAAGCGAATAAGCAATGTATGCAAGATGTCATTCTTTCCCTTCTCCAGTTTACGGGGGATGGCGATACGATCGAGATTTTTATCGATGGATGTGATAACTATATCTTTGATACCCTGGAAGCAGAGTATATCTTCGCCCGAAAATCTACGAAAGTGAATAAGAAGTCCTGAAAAGAGCAGGATTTCCCATTACCCATAGAAACAGTGCTCTCTCGAAATGACAGAGACAATCAGTCAGTAGAGAACAAGATAATTATCTCCTACTACATTCAATGAGATATCCTCTTTCCTCAGATTTCTGCTGCTTCTATCATCGCGAAAGTTCTCCGAGATCGCATAATGTGTGAATATAGTGAGGATTTTCCGGAATATGGATTTCACCTCCATAAGGGCTATGGGACAAGAACACATAGCGAAATGATGATTAATTATGGCATAACTCCTATTCATCGCAAGAGCTATGCTCCAGTGAAAGCCTTGATTTCGAGCGATTCATAGTTACACTTTATCTATCCTAACTTATTTTTATGCGATTTTCTCGTATATATCTCGTCCTTCTTGCTCTTGTACCGATTTCTATCGGAGCAGTCACTATAGATCCACAGTCGACACTATCTCAGGTGAATCTCCTGATCTCTCAGTATGAGGCGCGCATCAAACAGCTCGAAGCAGAGAACTCTGTACTCCGCTATGAGATGGCGAAAGCTGGTATCAAGATTCCTCTTGTGGAATACTCTGGCGCTATCGCAACCCCACTTCCTGGAGAGGCACCGAAAACTTCTACTGCTAGTATTCTTCCTTCATCTTCGTCATCATGAGAAGCGAGTATTCCTGATACTACACTTTCTGAAATCACGACAAAATATGGAAAAGATGTTGCTGGATTTATCTCTCGCGCCAATAAAGACTGGGTAGCGATAAAATCTGCATATTGACTCCCTTCGGGTGCTCGTCTTGCTGGATATGAATTTGTTCAGTCAGGAGGATTTGATCATGTATTTGCTGATATCATCGTTGGAACAGGAACGACATGAATATACGATATAAAAATCCTCTACCAATTCGAAAAAACAGAATATAAGCGCAAACTCATCGGTATATTTGACTATGACTCGACTCTTGCTCGTTATAAAACCAGAACATGATCAAATCCATTTGGTTGAGTGAGTCGTATATTTATCCGTGATCCATATTTTGCAGGAATCGTCACCCCACCCGCTACCGTATCGAGCTCATCGAGTGGTAGTACGAGTACTCCTGCCGATCCGACCATATCTCCTGTAGCTCCTATCGCAACTGGATCAGTGACACTCGCGCAGATCAACCAAGCATATAATGAGAAACGCTACCTTACCACTATATCTCTCTCTAACAGCTACCTCACTACCAATAAGGCTACTATAGAGCTTCTCTCTATACGCTATCGTACCTACTTCATCATAGGGAAGTATAGTGAATCGCTCACTGAGATAGCAAAGATGGAAACTCTTTCTTCTCTCGACCGTCAGACAGCATGTAATGCTCAGGTAATCGCCACCTACTCAAAAAACCAGGCACTGGTGGATAAGTATACAAAAATCTGTAAACAATAGGAGGACCCTAGTAAAAAAGAAGGCTAATGAATGCCTTCTTTTTTTTGTTTCATCTCCAGCTTCAGTGCGCGGGCTCGATCGATGAGTGGATTCCCTGTTTTTCTCGAGAAACTTGAGCCACATCCACAGTGGTTTGCGATCTGTGTGCTTTTTACGACCCATTTATTTCATACTCCTGTGATGGTGATATCTCGAAAAAAATCGAGCTCGTCTTTTTCCACGAAATAAGAAATACCATCTTGTTCTTCAAGAAGAAGAGTGTTCTCCTCTTGAGTGAAAGATATGACTATCTTCTCTCCAGCACATCACTTCTCTACGAGACGAGAGGTGATGCTCGATATACCATTTTCTTTCCAGGATGTGAGAGTTTTTTTATCGAATTTCATATTAATAGTTTGTATATTTCCAGATACCGTCTTTTTTGCGAATATTCCATCATTTTTGGTTTTCAAGTGTCGGTATAGAAGTGAGTACCCCAGATGCAATCAGTCCACTTCCTGTGGTGATATTGGGATAGTTTTTTGTTTTATTATCTATATAGGCGAGATACAGTTGTTTGATTCCACGTGTTCATGATGCATAGCATCCCGTGACACTCGATGAGAGAGGATTCTTGGTATCGACTGGTGCCTTGAGAGCTTTCTCTTTTTCTTTTAGGAATGGGAGATCTTCTTCTACTATTTCTCTGTTTGTCACTTTTTTTGTTACGAGCGCGATATTTTCCTGGCAGGCATAAGGAGGTTCATCGTATCCTCATAGAGCTACTAAGAGAAATCTCTTGGCCGCAGAGAGATGATCTCATTCACTTGCTTTCGTCAGTATCATCAGAAAACGTGAGGACTCTGGGGCATCATCATTCATGCTAGCGATCTTGTAGTAGATTTCTGCCTTGTCTTTCTCTCAGGTTCTCTCTGCTACATCAGCAGTATAATACGGAAGCATACCGTCTTTGCAGGGGTTTTTTAGGGTTTCATCATTCCAAAGAGCACTCGTCACATCAGCATTTTTTATAGCCTCTACTTTTTCAATATCACAGCTCTCTGAGATTCACTTTTCTCCTACCTTCAGGGCTTCTCTGGCGAGGTAGAGATGGCTTTCATATTCTGGAGAGTCCTTATCTATGCTTGGAGCGAGAAGAGTTGCTATGATGTACGGCGTCGGGAAATGAGGATGAAGTTCTGTGATCTTTTCGACCACAGGGTAGAGAAAATCGAGAAATATATTGTTGTGAGTATTATCTCCTATGTATTGTATAAGATTGATCCAGAGAGCACTTCCATATGTGGTATCGTGACCACTTGCCCAGAGTTTTGCAGTCCTCGTATCAGGGAGGGTTTCGGGATGGAGACGCCTGTAGTAGAATAGTTCAGCATAGAGAGCATAGGGTTTCCCACTCATATACCTTCCTATAGAAAAAAATATCCCAAAAAGTGAAGAGAAAAAGAATATATATAAAAAAAGGCGACGCATAGCAAGTAGTGATTTCTAGATACCGACACCATCCTCGGAAAGACTATCAAGTGGAGTAATACTCTCTTTTTTTAGGATGAGTTTATTTGCAATAACTCATGTATATGTGAGTACGAGTACTCGATTATCACCTTCTCATTCACTTTTTGTGGTGAGATCCTCTATTTTTTTATCTGCGATATAGCCATGTGCCTTTTTTCGTTCGAAAGATGAAAGATTGGGTATTGATAATGGATTTCCTGTGCTTATGGCGAAAGCAATCTTCGAATCGAGAAATGCGAAGAGTCTGGCATCTTTTGCCTTCATATAGTCATTGACTTCAAGATGTGTATGGACGAATTTTCCTCGAACTTTTTCTGCCATACGCCCGAGAAGATGCTGAATAGCTTCGAGATTCTTTCCATGCATACCGATCAAGAGATTGGAATCCGAAGTTTTTACTTCTACATAGAGATCTTCTCATTCATCGCGTAATGATACTGATTCTATAGCGACCCCGAGATTCACGAAAAATGTTTTGATAAAGCTGTACATAATTCTGAACAGTTAGTATGATATGAAGTATAAGCAAAAAGTAGATAAAGTGAAATTTTTTTCAATAATTTGCAAAAAGACTCTTTCTCTATAGAATCGCCAAACTGACGCTCAGGAGGATTCGCATAGTGGTCGAGTGCACACCCTTGGAAAGGGTGCAGGCGAGCAATCGCCTCAAGAGTTCGAATCTCTTATCCTCCGCCACCTTAAATAACATTACTGGATAGAGATGAGAATGTGTGCAAGCACAGAGTGTGAGTCATACTCCCGAATGCGAGCATCCGATGAAATCGGTGCGACACATGAGAGGGGTAAATCTCTTATCTTCAATCATTTTTTCATAAAATTCACGCTTCTCCCTTGCAATCAGGACATTTTTCTGTATACTCCCTTCAGTACAAATATTAGTTTTTCCTTTATACAAAAGAAAAACTCTTACATTTTTCACTGTTTTTCTCATGAAAATAAAAGATATAGCACAAAAAAAACGTGTTGGAGATAGACTTCGTCGTATTGAATGACAGATTCGCGGAGTCATACAGATGATCGAGGATGAGGCAAATGTCAGTAACATCGTCCAGCAACTCTCTGCTGTCAGAAGCGCTATGGGGCAGGCTCTCAATGAAGAAATCGTCTGTGCACTCGAGAAAATGAACGATAAAAAAACTTCCCTTGAACAAAAAGACTATGACGAAATCAGAGACCTGATGAAGGTGGCTCGATAATTTTATGAAACTTTCCCATATTTGGCTTACTTTCTGGAGATGAGTTGGAAGATTTCTTCCCAAGTCTCTGAGTACAAGGTGGCTTCTTTTTTGGAAAAATATTGGCTACTGACTCTCGTCATCACCGTTTCTCATAGAGAGGATGCTCACCTATGTTGATTGGCAATCTTCTCTTCACACTATCGTGGAGCTTTGATGAGGATCAGGACCTATGACGCGAGCTATTATCGCTCGGAAACTATGAGATACCGATTTTACCGTATGTGAGATCGAACGAGATCGCTACGACGGACTCAAGTATCTGCAAGATACCCATATACAAGTCGTCCATCTTGATGCAGAATCATGCCTCAGAACATTTTCTCCATCTTCCGTAGATCTCATTGTATCAACCCTTCCGCTTGGAAGTATGCCGAAAGACTCAGCGCAAAAAATTCTCAAAGCTACACGAGATGCTCTGATGCCAAATGGACTTTACATCCAATATCAGTACTTCGCGACCAATAAAAAAGATGTCGAGGAATTTTTTACCATCGAGAAAGTTGACTGGGAAGCCATGAACTTCCCACCCGCTTTCATATATATTTGTAAAAAGCGGTAAAAAATTTGCATTTCACTCATCTCTTGCATATACTCGACCCCGTTAAAGCAAACCTCAAGTAGATATATCGAGTTTTTCTCTTTGGTCAGAGGATACTCACGACATACAACTATAGTCCTTACAGATAAGGTATTTTTTCTATCATCTATAGAAGGTTTCATAAATAAGTGACACTTTTTTTTATTTATTTCTGATTTTTCATTTTTCATTTTTTCTTGACTTTCCCTTGACACTCTATACCTTCTAGACAAGTAAATACTCAAATATGTCTAAAAATCTTGTAATCGTCGAGTCTCCAGCGAAGGGAAAAACTATCGAAAAATTTCTCGGAAAAGACTATCAAGTGGAAGCATCATTTGGTCATATACGCGACCTCCCAGCCAAAAACCTCGGTATAGATATTCCTGGTTGATTCGTTCCTGAGTATGAGATATCTCCAGAGAAGAAGAAGCGAGTCGCAGAACTCAAAAAATACGCTAAAGATGCAGATAAAATATGGATAGCGACCGATGAGGATCGCGAATGAGAGGCGATAGGATGGCACCTCTGTGAAGCCCTCGGTGTCGATGCAGCGAAAGTCGACCGTATCGTATTCCATGAGATCACGAAGACAGCGATAGAACATGCTATCGCGCATCCACGCAAGATCTATATCGATCTCGTGAATGCTCAGCAGTCTCGTCGAATCCTCGACCGTATCGTGGGATATGAGGTCTCTCCTGTGCTCTGGCGCAAGGTACGATCAGGACTCTCTGCCGGACGTGTGCAGTCGGTTGCTGTGAAACTTCTCGTCGAACGAGAACGTGAAATACGGGCATTTGTCCCCGAAGAGTCATGGAAGATCGAAGCACTTGTTTCGGCTTCTGGTATAGATTTCTCTATCGAGTTCGTGAAAGACGGAGGAAAAGCAAAAAAATTCAAAAATGAAGCGGATGCATTGGCATTCTTCACTTCACACGGGATCAATCCCTCCCTGAGTAAACCCACCAAAGATAAGAAGGGAAGTCTCGTCTATCACTTTCCTCATACTGAGAGCTTTTCCCTTGATGATGTCGAGAAAAAAGAATCTCGCCGTACTCCAGGGGCCCCATTCACGACATCGACACTTCAGCAAGAAGCGGCGCGCAAGCTCGGGTATGGAGTCAAGCAGACGATGGATATCGCCCAGCGACTCTACCAGAATGGGCATATTACCTATATGCGTACTGATAGTGTGAATCTCTCTGATCTCGCCCTGAACTCGGCTCGAGCATTTATCGAGAAGCACTTCGGAAAAGGGTACGCTCTCCCGAATGGCCGAAAATATAAAACGAAACAAGCCTCAGCACAAGAGGCACATGAGGCGATACGTCCTACGGATATCAGTCATACTCCTGAGTCTCTCGGGCTCGACGGTCAGGAAGCTCGTATCTACCGTCTCATCTGGGAACGTACCGTCGCATCTCAGATGGCAGAGGCGATCGTCGAGACGACGACTTATCGATTCATCCCGAAGATGAAGTCGACCGAAGAGTGGATCGCGAAAGGAGAAGTCATACAGTTTCCAGGATTTATGAAGCTCTATATCGAAGGAACAGACGACGAAGAAGATGAAGAGTCGAAAAAACTTCCCGCACTGAAGAAGTGAGATGCAGTGACTTCCGAAAATTTCTCTGGACTCCAGAAATTCTCACTCCCACCGCCACGCTATAGTGAAGCGGCTCTCGTGAAGAAGCTCGAGAGTGAAGGTATCGGTCGACCCTCTACCTATGCGCCTACCATACAGACGATACAGGATCGTGGATATGTCGTCATCGAGGCGAAGAAACTCCTTCCGACCGATATCGCGTTTGTCGTCGTCGACTATCTCGAGAAAGAGTTCGGAACCTTCATGCAGTATAGCTTCACCGCAGAAGTAGAAAGCCAATTCGATAAGATAGCCGATGGAGAACTCGACTGGAAGAAGATGCTCGGCGATTTCTATACGCCGTTTCACGCCAATATCGACTCTGCTCTCGGTACAGAGTGACGATTTGCAAGTGAGCGAATCCTCGGGAAAGACGAGAAGACAGGGCGAAGTGTCCTCGTGCGTATGAGTCGGTTTGGTCCGGTCGCGCAGATCGGTACTCCCGACGAGCTTGCCGAAGAAGAGAAACCTCGCTACGCGAATCTCTCACCTGGACAGTCGATCGATGATATCACCCTCGAAGAAGCACTCGGACTCTTCTCGCTTCCGAAAAATCTCGGACTCCACGAGGGGAAAGAGGTGATCATCGGACAAGGAAGATTTGGTCCGTATGTGAAGTACGATGAAGCCTTCGTATCGATCCCTCGATCAGAAGACCCACTTGCTGTCGATATGGCTCGTGCCATCGAGCTCCTCGAAGCCAAAAAAATAGAGAATGCTCCAGTAGGCATGTATGATGGAGAGCCGTATACAAAAGGGAAATGACGTTTTGGTCCATTTCTCAAGTGGAAGTCTCTCTATGTGAACGTACCGAAAGTTATCGACTTCGAGAACATCACTCCAGAGGAAGCAGAGCGTCTCATCGCCGCGAAAGTCGAGAAAGAAGCTAATCGCTATATCCATAACTGGCCTGAAGAAAAAATCTCGGTCGAGAATGGTCGCTATGGTCCGTATATCAAGTTCGGTAAAGAGAATGTATACCTCAAGCGTGATGGGAAGAAGATCACAGAACTCGCAGATATCCAAGCCCTCACCCTCGAAGAGGTAAAGGAAATGATCGTCGATCAGGTTCCATGAGCATTTAAGGAAAAGAAGACTGCTTCTAAAAAGAAACCTGCAGCTAAGAAAAAAACTGTAGCAAAAAAGAAAACAAAATAATACTCTCCCTCGTTATGAGGGAGTTTTTGATATTTTATAAGAAATCTTTATACTCACTTCTATGACATTTCTCGAAAAAACAAAACAGTTTCTATATCCAGTATTTTATGATAAAGCAACCTTTATTCGTAGTTTTACGGAAGGATTTATAGATGGTATTTACTTAATAAGTTCTTTATACTTTTTTGAGAAGATAGGCGAGAGTATTCAATGAAATAATACAACGTTATTTCATGAATATTTAATTATGTATGGAATTTTCATGCTCATTTATATTTCCTTTAAAATTATTGCAATACATTGGTGATGGGTAAATATTTATGTAGCTATCGATACCTACTGTGCTAATAAATACTTACCAGCATTCATAAAATCTGATCCAAATATAACCGAGAGAATAGGTACGTGAAGATTTTTGGGAATATATAAAAAGTGAAAAGATACATGGATGCATATTTTTCATGATTTTTTGAGTACAGACTTAGCTCTCTTAGTTGCAAGTACTTATGGTATTATTCGAATTTGATTTTATAATCCAATTTATAGTATTTTAATAGTATTAATACTGAGTATATTACTCTCTTTAACATATTATATTGATCGATATTTTACTATTCCTGCCCGAAAGAAGCGTCGAGAAATTGAGACAGAATACTCACGTGTCCAGGCAAGGATTTTTATGTCTAAGATGGAATATATGCAGAATAATGAACTAAAGCGAGAGCAACATCAAATATATGCTTTTCTTGAAGATATGAGACAACAGAATTATCTTATCGATAACTCTGTCTGATGAATGTATATAGGTGTACGTGGAATTAGCTTTCTAATAAGAATAGTGGTATACATCTTTGTTTGAAACGCTATATTTTCTCATACGGCTAACTTCTGGAATTTCTCTACGTATATTCTAATAGTTACTATGCTTGAGACAACAATGCGTACAAGTTACGACACATTTCGTAAATTTACCCGAGAATTTGATTATATAGAACAACTCTGGTCTACTTTTGATTCCCTCACTCCTATTAAATGATACGATTCTGGAAAAGTATTTGCCTCGAAGAAACAAGATATACAGATAGATGGTATTTCTTATGGATACGACGAGAAAAATGTATTCGAAAAATTCTCCCTTACTATTGCTCATGGCAGGAAGACGGCTTTTGTCGGTGCGAGTGGCGGAGGCAAGACGACTCTCATAAAACTCATCGCAGGATATCTCCATCCTAAGTCATGAAGTATATCTGTCATGGGAAATAATTTGGGTGAGACAGCACTGAAGACCTACTATCCGCATATCGGATACCTCACGCAGGATCCGAGTGTGTTCGATGCGACGATAAGAGAAAATCTGGTGAGTGCTATCGCACAACAATCTGGTATGACGAGTCCTATAAACATAGATGAAAAACTCCATGAAGCACTTTGTCTTGCTCACTGTGACTTCGTATTCGATCTCGAAAAATGACTCGATACAGAGATCGGAGAACGTGGTGTGCGACTCTCATGATGACAGAAACAGCGACTCGCGATCGCAAAGATATTTCTGAAAGATCCCGAGATCATCCTCCTCGATGAGCCGACTTCTGCACTTGACTCGTTCAGTGAAGAGCAGATCACCAAGGCGCTTGATGAGCTCTTCATAGGACGTACTGTGATCATCGTAGCACACAGACTCCAGACCGTGAAGAAGTCTGATGATATCATCGTGATCGAGTGATGAGAAGTCGTCGAACGCGGGGATCATGACGAGTTAGTTGCAAAGTGAGGAATATACTATAAGATGCTCGAACTCCAAAGCGGGTTCTAAACTATGTATATCAAAAAACTCTTCATCCTCACTATTCTCTTTTGTATTCCTTTTTCCCTTTCTGCTTGAGTGTATATTCCAGAGAAAGATGCAGAGATATTCGAGAAAAATATCGCTACTATAGTATCACTTGGGAAGATGGTTCAGGGGCAAAAAAATACTCTCATCATAGAAAAACTCTTCCAAAAGAGACAAGCTTTCATGCGAGATACAGTGCATCTCTATACGAGCTTTGGGTTACGTGCTCTGCGAAAGCCGACCCTCGATGTCTCTACTCGATATAGGCTCACTCTCCAGAAATATAAGCTTTCCTGTGAGATCGCAGCACTTCGAATGATCATAGAAGCAGTCACGAGGAAGCCTATTTCGGAAGATACTATTATCGCTTCACTTCCTGTCTTTCCTGGAAAACTCTCAAGTGATGGCATCTGGTGAGATCCAGAAAAAGAATTCGTCGGATCATATCACTGAGCCCAGAGACTTGTCACAGGATATGGTATCTACGAGGCACCTCTTGCTCTTTTTCTCCAGGATAGAGGTATCGCATCTGAGGTTTCCAATAGCATGACTTCATGAGATCTCCTTCCCCGCGATCGTATGAAATCTGCTCTCGAATCTCTGAGTGCAGGTAGTCACATCATTCTCTGGTGAGACTGGTGTACTACACCAATTGATGAGGATGGACTCGTAGAAAAAGTAGATAATTATATTCTCCGATTTCTCCCCCTTCCTGGAAGAAACAAGTGTGATCGACCAGTAGAAGAGCGGACTATTTCATGGACGACCCCTCTTGGTAAATCTATCACATGACTTTCTGGAGAACATGCGTTTCTCCTCCTCGGATATCTCTGACCTATAGAAAAACCTTCTCATATAATCGTCTGGGATACTGATACGGGTAAGCATATCTATCGTACTTCTGAGTGGATGAGGAAGTGGTGATTGCTCGATTATCGTATGCTTATAGTTTCAGGTGAAGACATAAGTGGAATATAAATATTTTTTTGTTCAAGAGGAAATCGCTATACCCCTTGCCGTATTTTTGACATTGCGAATCTTTTGCATAGTATGCTTCATATATTAATTTTCTTATATATGACACACCACAAAAAACACGGTTCCAAGGATGATCTCGATCCAGTAAAACTCGCTAAAAAGGCGAAGAAGGAAGCAGAGAAGGCACAAAAAAAACGTGAGAAGGAGGCAGAGAAGCTCGCAAAGAAAGCGAAGAAGGAAGCTGAGAAGGCTGCAAAAAAAGCAAAGAAAAACGCGAAGAAATCTGGAGCGAAAAAATCAGCTCCAAAGACAGTTGCGAAAAAAGCTCTGGCAGCAAAAAAGCCAGCAGTAACTGCAACTAAAAAAACACCAGCAAAGAAAGTGGTAGCGAGAAAAGCTCCTGCAAAAAAAGTAGCATCAAAAAAAGCGCCTGCGAAGAAGTCTCCTGCAAAAAAACCAGTTGCAAAAAAAGCTCCAGTAAAAGTCGCCTCTCCTGCAGTAGCTGTTGCTGTAAAAAAACCAGTCGCGAAAAAAACTGTTGCACGCAAACCAGTTGCAAAAAAAGTTGCTCCAAAAAAAGCTCCAGCGAAAAAGCCTACTCCTGTAGTAAAAGCTCCTGCTCCAGTTGTTGCCAAAGCTGCTCCAGCAAAAGCAAAAACTCCAGCAAAAAAATTCGTTGCTCCACCAAGCAAGAAGTAATATACCTTCCAAAAATCCTCACGACTATTCGTGAGGATTTTTATTTTTCTGGAGAAGTTTCATGAGAAGTCGGAAGATTTTTTCTTCGTAGCTTGCAAATCGTGCATTTTCTACGATCCAGCCCATATGACTCTCATGGTCGAGTATGGCAACCTTATTCGCGTAGATGATCTTAGTGATACCTTCATCGAGTGAGTCGTATCATCCTGGAAGAGTGACGATATTCTCATATGGGTTTTTATTTTCTACTCACTCCTCTCTATCACTGGTGATGATGTGTCTGGAAAGTTCTTTTTCTTTCTGTATTTTCGCATAGTTCACAGGCAGTGAGAGTGATCGTTTCGGCGAAGCTTTCGCGAGAGAAGTATAGATGAAATACTCTCATCCACTTTTTACAGATCTCAGGATATCGGTATGGATATCTTGTATACCGTCTATTCACTCGTGAAGCGAGAGGATCGGGGCATCGTGGTGTTTTCTGTGGAGTTCTTCCATCTCAGGCAGTATCTGTTCTGTCATCGTCTGTAGGCTCGTTACTTTTTCCCGGAGCTTACTCGGGGAAGTCGCATGATAGAAATACCTTTTTCCTTCGAGAAGAGATTTTTCTACGTATCCGTCACTTTCGAGACTCGCTAGAGACCTGTATATAGCTGGACGATGGTACTTCGTCTTTCGCGCAATAGCGGTGATGCTGAGATAGGGGGATTCGAGAAGTGTGAGATAGATAGTTCGGTCTTGCTCAGACATGCCGAGTCGTTCGAGAAGGTGATCGTATTTTTTCATAGAGATACGTATAGTGTATTATTTTTAGTACATTTTTATTGTATCTATTTTCTCATTCTAGTAAAGAAAATAATCATATACGGTTCTTATAATGTACAGTTTTTATGATAAATAAAATGACTATAAAAAATACTTATATCATGCAGATACATATTTCTTATTCTATTGTTTTATGACATCATCACTTCTCATCGCAGGCAGAGATATCGAACCATACCTCCCACACTATCTCACAGACCAGGACCAGTACAAAATCTGGGAACTCGCACAGGAGATCGAACAAAAAATCCATGCAGCACTCGCGATGCCGATTTCTTATAAAGGGATCACTCGTATCGTCCTCCCGAAGAGCCTCTATCTCCAGAAGGCGACTCGTGCACGGTTCAGTCGTATCAGTCATCCGACGAAAGGATCTATCCTCCGTGTATCATCACCATGAGCGCGTCATACTATCGCTGCTGACGTCTATGAGCTCGAGAGTGAAAAATCTGGAAAGTGAGGATGGAAGAGTCTCCATCTCGATCGAGTCGATGGTCGTACGTCACTCTCGTTCGAACAGGCTCGAGCGGACCTCAGAGGACATGTCACATCGAGCGTCATGGATGACTATGAGAATGAGCAAATGCACGATGTCGGAGGATCATTTATCCGTAACTGGAATGGACATTTTCGTAGTTACCTCGCACAAGCAGACTCACCTATGGATATGTTTAGCTATCGAAATAGAGAAAAATAATTTGCATTTCTCATCATTTTCCATATAAGTGAGGTATGTTCTCTCTCGTGAAAGCATCTTGGCATCATACTCTCACCTCACGGTGTGGTATTTTTGCATAGATATTTTCGATAAATATTTCAGAAATCCCCCGTGAGTGTAAAAACTTTTCGGGGGATTTTATTAACTTTTTTTCTATGATTCTATTTATCTGTAAAGCAAATATGTGAAGGTCTCAAATGGCTGAAGCTATCTACTCTAAGGTAAGCTGAAAAAGCTCATTAAGTATAGCTGGTAGTGAGGATAGAAAAGAAAAATATAGGTGAGTACCAGATGAAAATATAACCCACTTTATAAAACAAAAAATCGGATTAGATATTTCAAAAAAGAGAATAAAGTATCTTTCGGATCTGAGTAAAAGGCAAATTAGCTCCATAGAAAAAGTTATTTTTTTCTATAACCCAATAGAAGACTGCCAATGTGATCACGAATGCAAGAAGAATGGACTGAGTCCTTATGAATATTTTTCCAAAAAAGATATAGAAATCAAAATTTTCCCAATACCTGACCCTTATAATCTGGCAAAGAAAGATTATCACATACCTTACTTAGAAATAGAAAATTACATTAACCTATATTTATAAAGTATGTATCTCTACCTCAAGCAAAAACAATCTTGGCAAAATATCTGGCACCATTTTCTCTCGCATCGGCGGTAAGATTTTTCGCGTGTCATCCTGAATATATTTCAGGATCACTCCAAAAACTATCCGCCAGAAATAGGCGGATTTTATTTACTTATCTTTTCTTTTTATGAACTCCCAAAATACTGTTTCGCTCTCGCTTGATTTCGCGAAATACCCAGACAATCTCATGCCTACTATCGCTCAAGATAGAGACACGGGAGAGATACTCATGGTCGGATTCGCGAATCCCGAAGCACTAGATGAAACCCGTAGAACATGATTTGCGACGTTCTGGTCACGCAGTCGAAATGAAATCTGGACCAAGGGACTCACTTCCTGAGATACCCTTGAAGTCGAACAAATATACACTGACTGCGATAATGATACACTCATCTATCTCGTGAAAATGAATGGAAAATGAGCCTGTCACATCGATGGATGGCGGACATGTTTCCGTAAACGTATCGATACAATCACAGGACTTATAGATACGACCCCCTCTGATCTTCCGAACTGGTCACGTGTCTTACGGGATGAAGAACAGATGATAATCGGTAAACAAAATGCTGACCCCATTAATTCCTCTACAGCCAAAGCCCTACAATGAAAAGTGAGTCGAATCTCACAAAAAGTTGCAGAAGAATGAGTTGAGGTTTGACTCGCCTTTATGAGTCTACTAGAATCGGATCGTCTGGCTGATAATGTGGGAAAAATTACCAAAACTATTCGTAGCACACAAAATATCATTCCTGATAAATTGGAATTAGAACTTACTGATCCATTTGTTATAGAGCGACAAACGAACCGAGAACTTCTTATCTGAGAAGTGTCAGATCTCATGTACCGCCTCCAGATATTATTAGTAAGGGCTTGAATACCATGGAGTGAAATAGAAAAAGAAATCGTCTCGCGCAGAAAATAACTTACTTATCCTAACTTTACTCTATATGAAACCAACACAACCAATCATCCTCGACTCTGGAATACCGGGTCCAATAGTCACCATAGTCGGTGGTACTCACGGCGATGAGATATGCTGAGTACAAGCACTCGACGAGATCATGGATACCATCAAGATAAAAAAATGAAAGCTCTATCTCATCTACGGAAATATCGAAGCGATAGAAAAAAATACTCGTCAGATAGATCTCAATCTCAATCGTATGTACCGAGATGATTCAACTTTTACCGAGAGTGAGAAAAATACAATCGAATACAAGCGCTCACGCGAGATAATCCCCTATCTGGATGAGTCCAATGCTCTCCTCGACCTCCACTCGAGTCCATCTATTGGGAGTCCTGCTTTTATTATCTGTGAAGAGAACTGTAGAGATGTAATCGATAAATTCCCATTCGAAACTGTATGTTATGGTTTTACTGAGATGGAACCAGGCGGAACAGATGGATATATGAATTCGCGAGGAAAGATCGGTATATGTGTCGAGTGTGGTAATCACAACGCTCCTGATGCAACAGAAAATGCCCTCTCAAGCATACAGAAATTTCTGGAATATTTTCGTATGATAGATGTAGGCGAAAATACGGAAAATCAAAAATACATATACATGGCAACATCAGCATACAAGACAAAAACGACAAAATTCAAAGTCACAAAAAAGTTCTCCGACTTCGAAAATATCATCCTCTGACAACTCATATGATATGACGGGGACGAGGCGATATATTCCGAATTCGACGGCAAGGTACTCTTCGCTCGAGATAGAGATCAGATTGGAGTCGAAGGATTCGTAACTATTGTAACATATTAAGTCATGAGCCCTATAGTATTCCTCACATCTTGGTGGAACTTACCTTTTCCTCATTGGCGAATATTTTAGTGAAACTTTTTTCTAGAATCTGTCATGAGGAAACTCGTGGCAGAATTTTTATTTTTCCTTAAATTTTAAATATATGAAATCAAACTATACTATTCTCACTGCTCGCGAATTCTGCGACAGCGAGACATATGCTGACTCTACGTCCTGACTCCTCAGAAAAGCATACCAACAAGATCCGACCGTCATACCACATACATTTGAAGAGATGCGAGAACGATACGAGTGAAGTGTCGTCGCAGTACTCGATAATACTATTGTATGACAAGCGAGTAAATACGGTAGCCGTATTCCATGATACACTACAGATGAAGAGATTGGTTCCGTAGTAGTAGACTTCCGACACTGAAATATGAGCATAGGAAATTCACTTGTAAAAAGATTATCTCTCTCACAAGACTACTGTAAAAAGATTATCAGCGCCACAGTAAATCCAAGGATGTACCCAATTTTTGAGAAAAATTGATTTAGGCAGATAAAATTCCCAGCTGAGTATCTTGCTGAATGAGAGAAGCATCTCGCGCCAAAGATGATATGAGGCATTGAGGAATTCCACAAAAAGGCTCGATGTTATCTAAAAAGTAGTAGTCTATCACATATTACGCCTTCCTGATGTTTTCAATGATTTGACTAACAATCAGAGAAAATCGTATTTGCGATTCCTCTTTTTATTTCTTTAGATACGAGTAAGTCACTTACTCGTATCTATTTTCTATGAGAAATAATAATACTATCCTCTGATAGTATTATCTTTAATAGCAGTCTCTAGAGTTTCATAAACTTCCCTCAGCTTACTCTACCTCTTCCTGATCGAGTTTGACCTTCGCTTCCTCGCGTGTCACAGGGCGCCCCATACAGATGAGGCGTATGATACCGAGTGCTAGGAGCCAGTAGACACCGAGAGCCAGAAGTGTCGTCCACTCGAAAACGCTCCCTTCGACTACAGGTGTCGGGAAGACATATCGAAATGGCTCTGTGAAGATACTACTAAACTGATAGATAAGTTTTGTGAAGCCTGCACTTGGATTTGCCTGGAGAAGCTTCAGGACAAATCGTAGCACGAGAAATGTCTCTATGATATAGAGAAAGTACCAGACAATCTGAGTCATACGGAAGATGCGTTTTTCGCGGAGCGCGGCAGGTGAGAGGGTATCCATAGAGAAGAAAATAAAGAGTAAACAGACGACTTATAAACCCTATCTTATCTATTCCTGATCAATACGCAATAAGTTCGTCTTTTGGTAGTGCCACTCTCTATCTCTGTATGATGATAGAGACCTCAGTTTGCGATTTCCTCTTTTTTCCTTATATTTACCCTATAAATTCTATTCTCTATGAAAAAAATCATCACCGGTGTGAAGCCGACAGGCTCCTCTATGCATCTCGGGAACCTCATGGGTGCGGTCCTACCATTCGCGAAGATAGCGAAGGGGAACGATGCTGCCATATTCATCGCGGATCTCCATGCACTCACGAGTGTGAAGGATGGCCAGACGCTCCGTGATCAGTCGATCGAGCTTGCTATAGAGTATCTTTCGATCTACGGAGTCGATACACCGATCACGATATTCCGCCAGTCGGATATCACTGATATCACCCGTCTCATGTGGATCATCGCGAATGTGACACCATATTCGTTGATGCTTCGGGCGCATAGTTCAAAGGATAATATTAATAAATCAATTGAAAGTATTGGTAATAAAATTCTCTGATTAAGAAAGCAGATCTCTCAAAATGAGCATTTTAATGGCAATAATGATATTTATGGTTTCATTGATAAATTGGTCGATGAAATAAAAGTAGATATACTTCCTCAAGCCTTTGATGATGCTATGACTCTTGAAAGTATCAACATGTGAGTCTTCAATTATCCGATCCTTATGGCAGCAGATATCATCGGATATGACTGTGATGCTGTGCCAGTCGGGAAAGACCAGATCCAGCACCTCGAGATGACGAGAGATATCGCAAGAGCGTTCAATAAAACATATGGAAGGGAAGTATTCACCGAGCCTGAGGCGATCATAGAAGAGTCCGTCGCGACGCTTCCTGGTATCGATGGTCGCAAGATGAGCAAGAGCTACGATAACTTCATCGGGATATTCGACGATGAGAAGACTATGAAGAAGCGCGTCATGTCGATCGTGACAGGTTCTGAGTGAGTCGACGAACGCAAGAAAAATCCTGACGAGTGCAATGTCTACAATCTCTATAAAGTATTCGCGACACCAGAAGAAACAAAAGAACTCAGAAAGAAATATGAGTCAGAGAATATCGGATTCGGATACGGTCACGCGAAGAGCGCACTTCTCGAAGTCCTCACTCGCTATCTCGCACCGTATCGTGCGACTCGAGAGAAACTCCTTCAGGATATCCCATTCGTCGAAGCGAAACTCGCCGAAGGTGCAAGGATCATGAACGCTCGACTCGAAGAGAAGATGAAGGTGGTGAGGGAAGTGGTGGGAGTGAATTAGTAATAATGAATTACGATTATGAAACTCGAAATTATTCCACTGAGAATGGAACATCTCGACAGGGTAGTAGAACTTGCATGAGAATTCGATGATTATATTACATCGCTTTCTACTATTGAGCGTGAACCGTTCGATAAAGAAGCAAAAAAGAGGCAATTCCTCACATATGCATTTTGAAAAGATAAAGTATTTTCAGGGTATCTAGCAAAAATTGATTGAGAAATTATAGGTTTTACTCTCTACCATTATTGATTTGATCCTGATGATATGCAGGGTAAAGTGATATACATGATCGAATTATTTGTAACCGAAAAATTTCGATGAATGTGAGCCGCAAAGTCACTAATAGCAAAACTCCAAAGTCACCCTGATTCTATCGGCCTTTATTTCTGAGTCTGGAAGAAAAATATACCAACAATACAATTCTACCAAAAACTTGGCGCTAACTGGATCGAGGATGTTCCATTTATGAAACTGATGAAATAGTATGCTCCACCTCGAGTTTCCCAACATCTCACATAAATCCCGTTATCTCGATATGATGGCAGCGTGGAAAAGTACAGAAGAAACTCCAGTGAGTCCGAGGAGGCTTTTTGTATGAGAAAGTTATGAAGAATTTCTCCAGATCATCTCTGAAGATATGACTGCTAACGCCTGGTGAGTGAATAGTACGCTCTTTTTCTTCATGGATGACGACGAGATACTCTGAGCTATCCAGATCCGTCATCATATCGACCATCCGAGACTCGCTCCTGATGGCGATGGATGAGGACATATTGGCTACTGACTCTGTCCCAGTGCAAGAGGGAAGTGACTCGCTAAAGAGATGCTTTTTCTGGGTCTCGAGGAAGCTCGAAAGCTCTGACTCGAGAAAGTACTCATATCTGCGGATGAAGATAATCCTGCCTCATGGAAGACCATAGAGCGCTGTGGTGGAGTTTTTGATCGGATGGTATGGCGAGAGAGAGATCAGAAAAATCTGAAACTTTACTGGATCGGTCTCTAATTATTGCTTACTCTCAGTGATTTTTCCTGTTCTTCGATCGAGTGTTACCTTACGTGTGGCGTTATTGTATCCCACACGTACTTCGAGAAGAGTATATCCAGAACCGTAGATCCCAGCACCACTGAAACTGACGCCCTGTGGTGTGATTATGAGATCTCCCGTTCCTGTCGTCCCACTAGTAGTCGTACTTCCCGTCCAGGTTACACTCCGTATGAGGTACTTCGTATCACCATCAAAAAACGGCGAGAGAAATGTACCACTTCCTATCACCCCGTGGATAGTACTGTTGTATGTGGTAGTAAGTCCGCCTGTAGAAACAATGATAGATGTAGTGGTTGCAGTTTTTCCATCTCTTCTTGGCATCTTTCCGATAGATATGTTCTGCATCTCAGTGCGCAGAGTGCTCGATACTACGATCATCATACGATCTGCTTTTTCTATATCTGTCTGAGGTCTCCAGTCGAAACTACTGGTTATCAAGACAAAAATCGAAAAAACTGTTATTACAATCATTAATTCGAATAATGTAAAGCCAGATTGTGAAGGGAATGATTGCCTTTTCATAACATTTTTTTATTATCTTCTTTAGTGTATCCATTTTTTCTAATTATCAAGTTATGAAACATATTTTCCTCCTTCTCATTTCTCTTGTTTCGTTTCTCATGATTTCTTCAGGAATGTCTTTTGGAGCAGATACTGATGGCTCGTGAGCCCTTTCTACAGGAGCAAGCCTATCTCTCGCTACTGTGAAAGTTATAGATAACCAGCATATCCGAGTCGTCTTCACAGAAGCTGTGGAGGTCGATACTGTTACCCTGAAGGTCAATAAACAATCTGATAATAGTACTATCCGTATCAATATCCTCACTGGTGTCACTGATGCTCCTGAAGCAGTCGATCTCACACTCGGAGATGATCTCATAGAAGGTGGTTCTTATAGTATCACTGCTATCGCTGCTGTCGGAATTAGTGGATCTACTATCACTGACGGTGCAGAAGCCCTCAAAGACTTCAGTGCTCCTGTTCCGCTCAAAAAATTTAGTACTTCTCTGAGCGCTGCCCCAAATCCTGCTGCCGTCATCGTAAAAGAGACGAAAACTGAAACAAAAGATCCTGCTCCAGTAAAAGAAGAGCCAATAAAAGAAACAATACCGACACCCACTGAAGAGCTTCCTCTCACTGGTATGAATCCTATTTTCCTCCTGCTCCTTGCTATCCCAGTTTCTTACTTTCTTCTGCGAAGAAGGGTATAGTGTATGTATAAAAAATCTATCGATACGACTCTGGTATTCATCGTGATCGCTCTCGTCATATTCGGGATGATCATGATCAGCTCTGTGAGTGTATATCCATCATTTAAGATTACCTCTCAGATGGTGAGTAGAGGTATTATTTCTGAACCCAATAACTACTATTTCCTCGCAAGAAATATAGCTCACGTAATTATCGGAGTGGTACTCCTTATTATTTTCTCGAAGATTTCCTATACTGTTTTCGAGAAGTACAGTAAGATGATCCTCGTTCTTGCCCTCTCTACGTTATTGGGTGTATTGATTTTTGGAGTTGAGTACAATGGTTCTAAGTGATGGCTCGATATTCCTGGACTGCCCTCTGTACAACCCGTTGAGTTTGCAAAACTTGGACTTCTCGTATACCTTGCCTTTTTTATAAAAAAGAAACGATCTCTTTTAGCTGATTTTCAGGAAGGCTTTCTTCCTTATTTCTTTATCGTTGGTGCGATATTTTTTCTCCTTGCTCTCCAACCAGATTTCGGATCTATACTCATCATTGCTCCTGTAGTTATCGCTCTCTACTTTATGGGATGAGGGAACGTCCGCTACCTGAGTATTCTCTTTATCACATGTCTTGTCTGAGCATCTTCGATATATGGGATCGGAAAGATAGGATCATGATGAGAAAATAAGAGCAAGCTCAATTATATCTCTACGCGTATCGATAACTTTTTTCAGAAAAACGAAACTCTTTTTTCCAAAAAAGAAACAGATGATAAGGATTATCAGATAAAACAGTGACTGATAGCGCTTGGAAGTGGGGGCTTTTTCGGTCTGGGATTCGGAAAGTCGATACAAAAATTTGGCTACCTTCCTGAGGTTCAGGGCGATTTTGTATTCTCAGTGATTGTAGAAGAGCTGTGATTTCTCTGAGCTATTCTTCTACTTACTGCTTATTTTTCTATTGTATATAGGGCTTTCACGATTGCTCGTTTTGTGAAAGACCCATTTGCCAAAAATCTTGCCATCGGCATAGGCAGTCTGATCTTAGTCCAAGTGTTTATCAATATTTGAGTGAATCTTAATGTCATTCCCCTTACTGGAGTTACTCTTCCTTTCGTCAGTTATGGATGATCCTCGCTAATCTCACTGATGATAGCTGTGGGTATACTCCTCAATATATCGCGTTATATGGAGAAGAATCCATGAATGGGATATGAGTTTTCTAAAAAAAGAAGAGTGACTGTCTAGGCTACATCCATGTGCTCAGTGACGCCATTTGTATATTCTCCATTTTCATCCATTTCTTGCCAACTGATTGCATTGACCGGGCAAGCAGCGATAGAGTCATCCACGTCTTGTCCTTCGTAGGTATCACACTTTCTTACGCGAGAGAGTCCATTGTCATCGAGTTCAAAGACATTTCCCGATATGGCAGTACACGCACTACACCCGATACATGTACTATTTACATGAGGTTTTTTGAGTCAATTTTTGAGTTTTTCTAGGGCTTGTTCGTTCATAAGAGAGGTATTACTGTATTTTTGCTTGTGCATTATAGAGAAATGCGTATTATTCGCAAGAACATTTTTATCTTTCCTTCTATGTATCGTATCGAAAAATATTTTGATTGGAGCTTGCGACTTCTTATAGCATTTCTTCCATTTTATACTATTCTTTCTGTTTTTTTTAGTCAAAAAGTGGGAATACCAGGTATTTCATTTCTCAAAGAGATTCTTATATTTATCATGCTCGCTACTCTCGTATTGGCTCATATTTCTGGATATAAAAAAATACTATGGTCTCGATATGATATAACTCTCTTTTTCTACATAGGCATCATGATTCTCATAACAATCTTCACCACAGGACTTGTATGAATGGTGTATGGGGGGAAGTATGATTTTTCTTTTCTTATCATTTTTTTTATTCTCTATCATGGTCGCTCTTTTCTGAGTGAACCGATCGCATACTATCTCAAGTTATTTCTCATCTCAGGAGGTATCATGCTCATTATCAGTATGCTCCTCAAATGGCCATTCTCAGAAGATCTTCTCCGGTATGTAGGATACTCTGGGAATCCTTCTAATTGGCAATTTGGATGACCTCCCACTATATTTCATGGTGTCGATGGAGCAAATGTACGGAGATTTCAGTGAATACTCGACGGTCCAAATACGATGGGAGCTTATATTCTGATATATATGGGAGTCTTGGCATACTACTTCCGGAATTATAAAGATTGGTATTTTGTGATTTGAGGATGACTCCTCGGATTAGCAGTATTCCTTTTTTATACCTATTCTCGAAGTGCTATTATCTGACTAATCCTTGGACTTAGTATTATCATACTTTTCCTACTTCCAAAAATTTATAAGAAATACAAGAAACAATTCCTTGCTCTTACTTTTCTTACAGTGTTTGTGATTGGTGGTATATTTTTCCAGTATTCTGGAAACATGGCTGCCCTTATCACTCGAGGATGATCGACAAACTGACATGCGGAACGTATGAAAATAGGAATGGAGCGTTTTCTCGAAAATCCTTTCTGACACTGACTCTGAAGTGCCGGTCCAGCATACCGATACTTGGAAAATCTTGCACTCAAACCTCGGAGTGAGATCGAAGAACTCGATAAAAAATATATTCCAGAAAGTTGGTATATCCAACAGCTCATCGAATGAGGAATATTGTGATTTCTAGCCTTTAGTTCACTTATGGGACTCATACTCTATGGTCTCTGGCCTCGACATATCATCATTCTTGGAATGTTTACTGCTATATTAACCATGAATCTTTTCTTACATACTTTTGAATCATCTCATGTTGCACTTACGCTATTTCTCATACTTGGACTCTTTCTCGCACCTATAGAAAAACCTCATGCCAAACCCTAAAGAGATACATATCCTTTTTGCTTCCCGGCTTGTCCTCGAGAAATGAGTGGATATTCTCATAGAGGCTATAGAAAAAATAGCACTTCATGATACTCTTCGAGACCAAGTTTCATGGACCATCACCTCTGATGGACTCTATGAGGAAGAGATCCGAGAATTGACTCGTATATATCCATCTGTACAGTACCTCGGAAAGATCTCTCCTCAGGAACTCGCTTCACTCTATCGTGAGAGTGATTTTCTCTTCATGCCATCGAGATTTCTCGAGACATTTGGACTCACAGCGCTCGAGTCACTTGCTTGCGGTGTTCCTGTGATTGGCTTTCAGAAAGGATGACTTGCTTCACTCATTCCAGATGAACTCGCTCTCGATGCGAAAAATCCCGTAATATCTCTCCTAAGCATGCTGGAGAAATATAGTACTCAAGATCTACCTCTTATAGATGTCTCACTCTATAACTATAATTCCTGGAGAGCATCTCTCGATACTCTGTTCGCGAGTGAGCGTAAGATTTTGCTCGTTCACGATTACCGTGATCGTATCGGATGAGCCGAATACTATGTAGAGTCAGTAAGTCATGCACTTATATCCCTAGGAAGGGAAGTAGCATGCTTCTCTTATCCTGGTAAGACGACCCCATGGAAGAGGCGTATTATGTTTATCTTCTCGGTTTTTGCTTTTTGGAGAGGCACTAGACTTTCTCACGTGCTAGAAAAAACTCATCCTGATGCCATATGGATGCACTCTATTCTCCGCTATGTCTGACCATGGGGAGTTTCTGCGGTAGCGAAGTATGTAAAAAAAAATCCAAGTACTCATGTCTATCTCTCTCATCATGATGTCGGGCTGATTGCACCATTTCCTCAGGATATCACTCTCGAAAGAGAAATTCCTGGGAATCCTTGTCTCTGGAGTTTTCTTAGAGGATTGAGTTTTACCAAGGCGAGTGTTGCATGGTTCAAGTGGTGGTACATATGTCTGATTCGCTACCTTCTTCCTCGTGGTACAGAGCATATAGTATTTTCCCCATTTCTTGCATCACACATACGAGCTCACTTTCCTGAGGCGAAAGTACGAGTCTTCCCCCATAGTTATGATGAGAATATATTCCATCCTTAGTCAGTTCCACAACCCCAGACGGTCATAGCGCTCTCTGGATTATATGAGGAAATTTTTTCTCCGAGGAGCGTCGGATGTTCGAGCCTGATTTTTGCTATGACCTTTTCTATATCTTCGACACCCTCTACGTGGACGAGCTCACTTCGGTATTCTTTCACCCCAGGGAATCCATGGAGATACTGTACGAGGTGTTTGCGAGCTTCCATCATGCCTTTTCTTTCTTTCCATTGCCAGAGAAGCTTCCCATGTTCACTCATGGTAGTGAGGATTTCTTCGAATGTTGGCTCATATCCACCAGGGAGAAAACACCAAGGATTACCGAATGATGCTCGACCAATCATGAATCCGTCGAGGTTTTTTGGTTCCGTCATTGCGAGGAGTCCACCTGTTTCTGTGGTGGATGACGAAGCAATCCAGGTTCCTGGATTGCTTCGTTCCTCGCGATGACGGGAACGATTCTCCGGGTGCACGATTTTCAGTACCCCATCCTCATAACTCATGACATCACCATTACAGATCACGGGAATATTCACATGTTGCTTGAGGTCATATATTCCCGTAAAATCAGCCTTACCAGTAAATGCCTGTTTATAAGTGCGACCGTGCACCGTGATGAGATTGGCTCATGCATTTTCGAGTCCTTTCACGAAATCCACGAGCAGTTCTGGATTTTCCCATCCGAGGCGTGTCTTCACCGATACGGGTATCTTTACAGCTTTCGACATCTCTTCTACGATACGAAATGCGGTATCACGATTGATCATGAGGCTCGATCCATGTCCACTTTTTACGACTTTCTTTGCGGGACACCCCATGTTTATGTCTATCCCTGTGATTCCGTATCCTTCGATGATTTTCGCGGCTTCACGGAACATTTCTGGGTCTTTTCCGAAGATCTGGATGATGAGAGGATATTCACTTGGATCGTGTGTGAGCGCCTTCTTCTGGAGGTCTTTCGAGTGGACGAGTCCATCTGCTGAGTAAAATTCACTAAAAACCACCACTTCGGGCGCTATCCTTTTCACGATCTGGCGGTATGGACTATCACAGTAACCATCCATCGGAGCGAGTGCGACGATCGGTCATTTTTCGGCAAGTTGTTTCCAGAAATCCTTATTCATGACGAGTTTATATCCAGAAAAATCGAAAAATCCAATCTTTTTTCTATATAAAAAACTATATAATTATAAGAGTCAAGTGTGTTTTTTCGCTTTTTCTCATCCCATATGCTACTATAGATCTAATCCTATACCCATATACATACCCTATGCCTACGAATCTCAAAAATCAAAAAGAAGAAAAACATGCTCTTCTCATGCGTACTCTTGCTCTCCCGAAGTCTACCCGAGCAGTCATCCTTTCTTACGTAGAAGATGCAGATATTCTCGAATTCCTCTCTCTCGCTACTGACGCCATCTGAGTAAAGCTGATTACTCATATCGATGATCTCGCTCGAGAAGGTGCCGATGGTTTCGTTACCGATATTCTCACAGAGAAAGTTCCGAGGGCGGCACTTATGAAAAATGGCATCGTTCCTATCGTACCATGAGTATGAGCGGAAAAATATGGCCTTACGGAATTCAATCCTATGAAATTCGAAGGAAATGCTTTTCTCTTCGAACAACCGAATATGTACCAAATCTTTGCTAGTATCGTCCGCTATCTCGAGAATGTCCGCTATCCATGAGACAAAAGGACCCTTCTGCAGAATGTAGCAGGGAAATAAGGACTAAGTATAGAGAACGGTATTATCTTGGATTATAAATTTTACGCGAATGTGATATTCTCTGCCTTATCGGTAAAGAGTATTCCATCGAGGTGGTCGATTTCATGCTGGACTATACGAGCGGCGAGGTTTTCGAGCTTCATCGCGTACTTCCGACCGTCGATATCGAGAAATGCGAGCTTTACCCAACTATAACGTTCGACATCTCACGACTCTCCTGGAACGGAGAGACAGCCCTCCTTATCAGAACACTTTTCTTCTGAATGTTCGAGAATCTCAGGATTGAGCATCGCGATGGTGCGAAATGTTTCATCGTCATATGTTTTCATGAGTGAGACGACGATGAGTCGCTTATTCACTCCTACCTGAGGCGCTGCGAGTCATACTCCGCCATTGTCGGGATTTTTTATATGTTTTACCATATCTTCTGCGAGGGAGCGATACTTTTTGATTTCTTGGGGCGATATGGGAGTCGATACGGATCTGAGGATCTCGTTGTCGTCTCAGGTTTGGATTTTGAGTTTTGGCATGATTGTCGAGCGAGAAAAAGAAAATACCCTTGAATAATAGCCTTTTTCTCATAAAATTCAAGCCATGCTTCAATTTCTTCGAAAACTCAT
Organism: uncultured Candidatus Peribacteria bacterium; assembly: GCA_964449265.1. Classification (GTDB taxonomy): domain Bacteria; phylum Patescibacteriota; class Gracilibacteria; order BD1-5; family UBA2023; genus JAGOMW01. The sequence goes on along the minus strand of CAYVAG010000001.1, from coordinate 44,785 downwards.
CACCCTCGATTCACCTCTCCGACTCACATACCACTATGTTCGTGGTGTGTTGGCATTTTGGCTTTCTGGTAATCCTGCTCGGGATATGATCGTCATCGGTATCACAGGAACGAAAGGAAAGACCACCACATCGAACCTCGTGGCTCGCGGACTCATCGCGAGTGGGAAGCGAGTCGCTATGTTCACTACGGTGAATATGATCATCGGTGACGAAGAACAGGAAAATACCCTGAAAATGACCACTCCATCGCCCTTCGCCGTCTGGGACTTCATCGCTCGTGCGAGAAAGGCAGGCTGTGAATATCTCGTCATGGAGACTTCGAGCCATGCTCTCTACTATCACCGTGTCCATGGACTTCGCTACGATGTCGCGGTCATGACCAATATCTCTCAGGATCACCTCGACCTCCATAAGACGATGGACAACTATGTCGATACCAAGCTTCTCCTTTTCAAAAATCTCTATAAATACGGGATCAGAAAAGAGGTCAGAAAGGTCGGAGTGGTAAATATCGACAACGAATACGCTTCCCGATTTCTCTCGAAAGATATCGTCGTGGATGCGATGCATACCTTTGGTTTCTCTATGAATGCGTCTCTGCGTGCTGAAAATACGAAGAACACTTCTCACGGAGTGAGCTTCGATGTGCGCATGCCATCGAATACCTTCCACATAAATTCTCCACTCCAAGGAGAGTTCAATATCATGAATATCCTTGCAGCAACGTCTGTGCTCATCTCCCAAAAAGTCGATATCGAGACGATCGTGAAGACGATGGCGAGTGTCGCGTGAGTGCCTGGACGACTCGAAGAAGTTCCGAATCATCGCTCTGCGAAGATATTCGTCGACTATGCTCACACAGAAGATTCACTTAAGAGTGTCCTCGAAACTCTGCGAAAGATCGAAGGCACTAAGCGTATCATCACACTTTTCTGAGCTACTGGCGACCGAGATAAGACAAAGCGACCGAAGATGGGGCGTATCGCTCATCTGCTTTCCGATGTCATCATCCTCACTGACGACGATACGTACACTGAGGATTCTCTTGCTATCATCCGTGATGTATCAGTGGGTATTGACCGGAGAGAGGGTGAGAGTTTTTGGATCATTCCAGATCGTGAGGATGCTCTGCGCACAGCTCTCCTGATGCTTCGCCCTGGAGATATTCTCATTGCCGCTGGAAAGGGTGCAGAGACGGCTCAAGTTACACAAAAATGATCGATACCATGGAACGACCGCAAGATGATTGAAAAAATCCTTATGGAGATAGAGGCGCAGGTGATGGTATAGTTCACCAAGGCGATATATTGCTATAGTAGGTTCCATCTCGTGAGCTTGCATGACGTATAGTCAAACGATGATCGAGAAGGGGAATGTCCTTTGCTATTCTTTCTTGATCGAATGCTAATAACATATCACGATCATTCTCACTGAGTCAGTCTTCTATTTTCTCACTTAGTTCGCTATAGAGAGACATCCAGAGCATATAGAGATATTTATGACTTAAGAGTCCTAAATATTTCCTTCTATCGCTATGACTTTGTGCTTTCCTCAGCTCATAGAGACTTTCAGATGGATTAAACTGAATAAGGGGATGGACGATTGCTGGTACTTGAGAACGAGTTCACTGCTGTAGGCTTTTCCATGGATTACCGGGTGTAGACGAGAGCATAATTAGAAACGAGTAATAAAGTAAAAATCCTTCAGCTTGTGACTGAAGGAGGGGTTTCTATATTCGATATCACTCGACTACACAAATCTGCCCTTCAGTCCTGACTGAAAGAAAAAACAGAAATAGAAATATGTAGATTGGAGAGTGCGCATAATTTATTTGGAAACTGTTTTGGATGATATAGTTTTTCGAGAGGTTGTCAATTTTTTTGTGACGGCTCTCTCGATGGATGCTTGTGGAGATTGTTTTTTTCGGTATTCTTCCACTATCACTCTCAGCATTCCTGTAAGTGGTATAGCGAGGATGATACCGAGAACTCCTCCGAGCGATGCTCCTGCGAGCATGACTATGAATACGAGAAAAGGAGAGAGGTCGAGTGCTTTACTCATCACCTGAGGGACGAGGAAATCATTCTCGATTCGCTGTATGATGAGGTAGAGAGCAACTATGATAGCTGCAGATTTCCATCCGAGTCCTAGTCATATGATCGCAGCGGGGATAAGTGCTATAAGTGGTCAGACATAGGGGATGAATTCCATGATGCCACCTATGATAGCGAGTGTAAATGCACGCTCAGTATCGATACCAAAGAAATAATGTATCGCCATGAGTCAAACATAGGTCATGGTGAATATACTTGCTGAAAGTATAAGTGTCGCCTTAAGCCAGGCAGTGAAAACATGCTGGGTTTCAGAGTAGTGATTTCTCAGGTAGTTCCCGTGTTTTTCTCAGAGTAGCGAGAGCGTATATTTTCCGATCGTATGTCTCTCAAGTACCATGAGAAATGTCGCTACAATCACGATCAGCCAGAGTCCTATAACACCACCCACCTGCCCCACTATAGAAAGTCCTCCTGTTGTTAGCGTACTTATCTGACTGGTGAGAAATGTTTGGATATTCCCTGCATTTTGCTTGATCACATCAAGAGTATGGTCGATATTGGCTTCCCCGAAGAGAAAGAGTATGCCCCGTTCTATATAGGGATGGAAGTGAAACCCATGTATTCATTCGTTCGTGTAGATTTCTTTTGCTTTGAGCGTCCAGTTACTTACGGCATTGACCACATCACTGATGTAGTTTACTATGATCGGTACGAGTGTGCCGACCACGATACTTCCGAGGAGGAATACGATAAGAAGTACAATTGTGAGAGTGAGCCAAGCCGGTATACGGTATTTTTCTCAGAGATTTACGAGTGGATTTACCATGATCGTAAGGAAGAGAGCAATGACAACGATAAATATGATATCTCTGAGAGCGTAGAGAAGGTAACTGAGAAGACATACTCCGAGAAATATGAGGATTTTTTTGGTCCAAAGAGAGAGTTCTTGATTCATAAAAAGAAGATTATACTATCTATTATAAAAAAATCTCCCATTTTGCAATGAAAGATTTTATTTTTCGAGTTCTTCGATCTTCTTCCCAAGAAGATCTATCATATGATTGAGAAATTCTTCGAGTATAAGTCTCTTCGTTTCACTCATTTTTACTTTTTCCATTCGATTTTTCCGTAGTTCGAGAGAGTCTTGTATTTTTCTATAGGCTTCCTGTCTCTCGTTGGTATCTGGGAGTGTTTTTGTGAGTTTTGTGCTGAGGTCTTTGATAATTTTTGTTCCTTGAGCTTTATAGGACTCTATGATATAACTATTGATATCTTGTTTTATTTTTTCTTCTTCCTCACTGTCTATCTCTTCACTTACTTCTTTTTGGATTGATCATGAGGATGTTTTTTTCTCTACGAGTATTTCTAGACTACCAGAGATGCTCCGCTCTGTTCCAGATAGACTCACCAGAGGAGAAATCTTTCCCGTACTGGCATATGAAAAATGAGGAATACCAAAAAATATCCCTGTAAGAAAGATCGAAAATAAGATGCGAAAAGAAAGAATCACGAATAGAGAATATACAATACTGGAACGATTGCAAATCTCATATGTAAAGATTCTGTGAAGGAGTGGATACGGTATCTATAAAATACAGAGAAATCCTTTCTAGACATTATTTCTTATGATTTTGTATTTCTGATCTTGGATCTCTCCGAGAGAGAGAAAGTCAGTCTCTTTGTATGACAGAAAAAGTTTTTGTCACTCTATTATAGAGTTGTTAGAGAATTCTTTGACTGGAACCTCCCGTCACTCCAGGATATCTTTATAGGTTTTTGGTAGTATATTTAAAGTATGAAAAGTAGGAAATAACTTACTATAAGATATTTCCTTTGGATTCTCTATTTCTGAAACATCTTCAGATGAGAGTTCACCATATTCTGTATATATCCGAGTTCTCTCGAGGGATGAGAGATATCAGCCCCTAACTCCAAAAAACTCTCAAATTACTGGAGCAAGTGAGCGTATATAACAACCCGATGATACGAGTATTTCGATCGTCAGAGATGTTTCACTTCGAGAGAGAACCTTCACTCTCTCTACTTGTATAGCTCTCTCCTCTATTTCGAACTCGATACCCTCTCGGGCTAGCTCATAGGCTCTCCTGCCATCTATATGCAGTGCGCTATACTGAGGGGGGATCTGAGAAATGAGTCCGAGGAGGAACTCCTCTATTTCGGTATCAGTAGGATTTTTCATCGACTCTAGGGATACTGGAAATATATCTGTTCCCCTATCGAGTGATGCTGACGACCCACTGAGTTCTATAGTTGCTATGTATTCTTTTCTTGCGCTTTCGAGAAGGGGAATAAGCTTGGTACTATTTCCTGTAGCGATAAGCAGGAGTCCACTTGCCAGAGGGTCGAGTGTTCCTGTATGCCCCATTTTTTTGATTTGGAGATTTTTCCTGAGTTTTCGTATGACGTCGAAACTCGTCATACCGAGAGGTTTATCTATAAGAAAAAACATACTATTCTCCGAGCTCTGGATAGCTCGATTGTCTTGGATGGGAGAGAAAACGAGGAGGATACGTCCACGACCATTTTCATCCTGAGAGGAGCCCTCATTCACTGATAATGTTGTAGTAACCAAGATTGATAAGAACCTTTCCTACTATATCCTTCCTTTTGATAAAGTGAGCAACTGTCATAGTTCCGATACAGTTACGAAAGCACGACCTGGAATCCGCAGAGTTGTTTCTATTGTCTCCCATGACCCAGTAGTATCATTCTGGGATAGTGAATTCGTTTGACTCAACATGCTCTGGAAGTCGTGTCTGTCCAGAGTTCGCAAGTGAAAGATAGGATTCATTTATCCTTATAAATGTGGCAGAATCCCATTTTTTGATAAATACATTTCCATCTTCGAATCGTATAGTGTCGCCAGGAAGTCCGATAACACGTTTTATATAGTATTCTCTCTGCTTATCCACATGAGGCGTAATAACTACAACATCTCCTCGTGCAGGATCTCCTATATGAATTGGAATGTTTCTCAGAAGAAGGGAGGTTATATTGTTCCATGTACTTCCACTACTCGCCTCATGTGTTATAGGAAGATTTAGGTAAGAGAGTTTATCGACAATGATATATTCTTTATCATGGTAACTTGCTTCCATAGAACTTCCATTGATCCGAAAAGGAGTGACAAAAAATGAACGTATGAAAAGGACAATAAGAAGTATAATGATCAAATCTCGAAAGAATGAGATAAACTCTCTCATCGTCTTATTGCCTTCGTTTAAGTTTTCTGTTTCGAAGTTATTTTCTGTGTTTGGATTCTCCATGAGTAGTAAATGATGAATAAAAGTTTCGAAATTCTATTTTCCGTGACATTGTTTATATTTCTTGCCACTTCCACATGGACAAGGATCATTCCGGCCTACGCCAGTGTATTCAGGATTCTTCTCTAGAGCCTTTCCTACATGTATAGGAGAAGTTTCTCTCTCAGGATCTTGGTACTCAGTATGTCCGAGATGACTTGCCTGTAATATAGCAGATGTATCGAGACTTGCAGCAGCTTGTTCTGCATATTTTGAGAGGAGGGTTTCCTCCATATTGACCTCTTCTATACCTTCTTTTGCTCGTGCTGTGAGAAGTCCTTTTGTCACACGAAGTCCTATAGTATTGACGAGAATGACGAATTTATCGTATGCCTTTTCTTTATATATGATGAGTGGATTTTTCTGTGCATATCACTCGAATGCCACCTCCTCTCGAAGGTGTGCCATACTATCGATATGGTTCATCCAAAGCTCATCGATAGCTGCGAGTGAAAGTCTACGCTCGAACTCTGCGAACTCTTCTTCTGTTCCTGTATTTCGAAGTCACTCTATTTTTCCAGAAAGGAGAGAAAAAACTCGATCCTTTACCTCGTCATAGTCATCTGCATTTGCAAGATCACGAGCGGTGATGAGAGATGTCTCTGCAAAGAGATTCACCTCCTCTATAATATGTCCGATACTATCTATAGAAATTTCTGTTTCCTCTCACTTCGCTATCTCGACAAGACGATCTACCTCAGTTCGAAGCATCTCGAGAACTTCCGTATGTATATCTGCTCCAGAGAGGATCTTTGCTCGGCGTGAGTAGATAGCGAGACGATGGTGATTGAGTACATCATCATACTCGAGGATATGTTTTCGTATATCGAAATTGCGTCCTTCTACTTGCTTCTGTATGGTGGTGATATTTTTCGTCAGCATCTTAGACTCGATGAGAGGATCATACTCAGGATGACTCTCGAAACTTGCCAGTATGCCGAAGAGTTTATTGCCTCCAAAAATCCGCATGATGTCATCTTGTGGAGAGAGCATGAACTGAGAAAGTCCAGGATCACCCTGACGACCAGAGCGCCCGCGAAGCTGATTGTCTATACGTCTTGTTTCATGTTTTTCTGTACCGATGACGTAGAGTCCTCCGAGAGGATACTCCTGAAGTCCAGCAGCTCACTCGAGCTTTACTATGCCAGTGAGTGTACGGACCCGTTCATCGATCTTGATGTCTGTTCCTCGTCCCGCCATGTTGGTCGCGATAGTGATAGCACCATACTGCCCAGCTCACGCTATGATATCTGCTTCATACGCATCTTGTTTCGCATTGAGTACTTTGTGTGGTATTTTCTCTTTCTCCAGAAGATTCGAGAGGTATTCACTTTTTGCTACTGATATCGTTCCTACGAGTATGGGTTGACCATGTTTATAGAGCTCGCTGATAAGTCGGACAAGATAGGCATATTTTCATTTTTCACTCCTGAAAAGAAGATCCCCACGATCGATACGTCGGATTGGCTTATTGGTAGGTATGGTGATGACTTCCAGGTGGTAGATTTTGTAGAATTCTTCTTCCTCTGTCTTTGCTGTTCCTGTCATACCAGCGAGTTTCGGATAGAGGCGGAAATAGTTCTGGAAAGTGATAGATGCAAGTGTACGAGACTCTTGCTGGATAGTGACTGCCTCCTTTGCCTCGATTGCCTGATGAAGTCCATCTGAGTATCGACGTCCCGGAAGTACACGTCCTGTGTGTTCGTCGATGATCATGACTTCGTCATTGCGCACAAGGTAATCTATATCTCGCTTGTATACTGCTCATGCTTTCAGGGCATTTTCGACATGGTGGAGATCATTGAAGTGTTGACTTACATAGATATTATCTACTCCGAGGTATTGTTCGAGCTTCGTGATACCATCTTCTGTCAGGGTGGCTGTTTTTTGCTTCTCGTCGATTTTGTAGTCAGTCTCATCTTTGAGCGATCGTGCAAACGCTGCAAATCGTGCATATTTGCTCGTGGGTTCGCTGTCAGGGGCTGATATGATCAGGGGAGTACGAGCCTCATCTATGAGGATAGAGTCGACTTCATCGACGATCGCGAGCCATTTTTTCCCCATAGCCTTGCGATCCTCTCTGATTGCCATATTATCCCGGAGATAGTCGAAACCGAGTTCGTTATTGGTCGCGTAGACAACGTCTGATGTATATGCTCTTGTTTTTTCTTCGAATGACTGACCGTGTGTTATCACTCCCACAGAGAGCCCGAGAGTATTATAGATAATTCCCATTTCGGCTGCATCACGCCTTGCGAGATAGTCGTTCACGGTGACGATATGCACACTTGCTGGAACGAGAGCATTGAGATATGCTGCTATGGTCGCTACGAGGGTTTTTCCTTCACCTGTACGCATCTCAGCAATCGATCCTTCATGAAGTGCGAGAGCACCGATGAGTTGGACATCATAAGGGATCATATTCCACTCTGTACTATGTCCATTCCCGAGATCAAATGTCTGTCCATATATGATCTCACATGCGCGTCTATGGAGAGCGAATGCTTCGTATTTGATCGACTCGAGAATCTGGCGAATCTTCACGCGCTCATCTGTATCATCGATACTGAGTCACTCGAAGAGTGACTGGAACTGGTGCGTTTTCGCTTGAACCTGTTCTACATTCGTTATTTCTTCACGGAATTTTCATTCGATACCTTTGATAATATCGAGTTCTTTGTGATAGGATTTGAGCTTCTTAGCGCTCGGGTCTCAGAATATGAGGGAAAGGAGATTCATGTGTATAAGTAGAGAAAAATCCGCGGTATTATACGAAAAAGTCCTCCCTTTTCAAATCTCATAGAGTGAAAATGAGGTGAAGGAGTTGACAATTGAGTATATTATATTTTATATAATATACTCAAAAATAATCCCTCCAGTTGGAGGGATTTATTATTATTCGAAGAACTCATCGACGACTTTTCTATAGGCAAGTCGATTCCGGATATCCTCGTAGTAACTATCACCAGGGACGAGCTTCGCGCGGAGACGAGTGACTACTTCATCTGATCCATACTGAGAGATGACTTTCTCGATCTCTTCCTTGATCTCTATTTCTGTGGGCTCAGTACCCTTCATCTCGCGGATCTTGCGAAGGAGGAGCTCAGCCTTGAGTCGGCGTTCTGCCTCTGGCTTCACGATCTCATCTTTATACATATCTTCACTCTTCTTGAGGTGGTCGAGATATTGCTTGATATTGTATCCTTGCTGTTCGAGATTTTGTGTATGTTCGCTGTAGACTTGGTTCACTTCGTTCTCGAGAAGTGATGGTCCGACTTCGAATGATGCGATCTCGAGCATCTGCTTCATGAGGACATCCTCATCCTTCGTACGAGCATCGTACTCTTTCTTGGATCCGATCTCACCACGGATGATCTCACGGAATCCTGCCATGTCCGTCTTCTTTCCGCGAAGTTTTTCGATAAATTCCTCATCGAATGCTGGAGTGTGTGGTTTTTCAATCTTCTCGATAGAGGCGGTGAAGTGGACTTTGCGACCCTTGAAGTCGTCTGAGTGGTAATCCTTCGGGAAAGTGATGTCGAATGCGACCTCATCTCCGACTTTCGCACCGATAAGATGCTCTTCGAATCCAGGGATAAATGATCCAGATCAGATCACGAGAGGATAGTTCGGGACTTTTGTCTCGAGGATTGGCTCACCTCATTTCTTATCGTATCCTTGTGCAGAGATCGTCGCGCGATCACCTTTCTCGATAGTAAGAACAGATGTATCTGCTCCGTCATCTGTATGGTGACCTGCTTCATGAAAGTGTGTAAATCGTGCCTTGATCGCGTTGATCTCGAGATCTACCTCAGACTCTTCGACACTTACAGCAGTTTTCTTGACTCGGATTTTATTCATTTTTTTCTCGTCGATCTCGATCTCAGGGAAGACCTCGACTTCGAGGGTGAGCTCGAGTGGATCTTTGCTCTTCATCTCTGTGATGTTTCCTGGAGCGACGGGGAGGATATTTTCCTTCTTCAGGATTTTCGGATAGATCTTTCCGATGAGCTCATCGAGAGCCTGTTGCTCGATACCTGCCTCACCGTACTCACGGATAATGACATGATCGGGTATAGCAGATCCCTGCTTAAATCCCTTTACTTTTCCTTTCGCACGGATCTCTTCGATGACGTGTTTCTTTGCTTTTTCGAGCTCGACTCCTGATTCCTTGATATTGATCGAGAGGGTATAGCTATTTTTGCGAGTGACGGTAGATTGCATAATGGAGGGTTAGTGGGTTAGCAGGTTGGATTTGTAGAAAAAATCCCCGAGAAAACGGGAAAATTATATGAAAAAATGGGGAAAAGGCAAAAAAATGTTTTATTTTCCAGAGAGTTTCTCTATCACTCTCTTTCTAATATATTCTACTAACTTATATGTACCAAAAATAGTTGCTATAAGAATATTCAGTCATGGTATTCACATAAGCATTTCGAACCTTTTCGATTCTTCAAATTTTGGCTTATTAGTGTCCATAAATTTTTTGGAGACAGGTTTGTATTCAAGATTGATTATCTAATCAGGCCTGTATCTTTGCTTTTATTATGGCACTTGTTTCATTGACTCTGAGAGGCATTCTATATCACTGCCATATGGGAGTGTACCTTCATGAACTTGGACGTATCTTGTATAGATAGGGATCACTCCCAGGTCATATTATCTCTGACTGATGAGAAAGTTCGAGTTGCATATGATTATATTATAAATTTAAATGAATATTATTATGATAAATGTATAAGTCAATATTTCTTTTCTGTATTTTTTCGATATATTGCTCCTATGACTCCATCAGAACTCCTCTCCCACTCTCGCGACTATCTCGCTCGCATACACAATCTCAAAAAAGATGATATCTTCACGTTGCGTGAGGTCGTCCGCGAGCACAATCGTCTCTACTATCAGTCAGAAGCTCCGATCATAGGAGATACTGAGTACGATGAGCTCTTTCATGCGCTGGCTCGACTGGAGTCTGATCATGATATGTTCGATGAGTCTTCGCCTACTGCACGGCTCGCGATCCTCGCCTCTGAGCAATTCCAGAAGGTGAAGCATATCTATCCGATGATCTCGCTCGACAATACGTATAGTGTCGATGAGGTGAGAGATTTCGAAGATAGGATGCGTCGCATATTCGAAAAACAGGGAAAAATCCGAGAAAAGTATGATTACTATATCCAACCGAAATATGATGGACTCGGACTTGCAGTAATATATCGCTATGGGAAGCTTGACCAGGCAATCACACGATGAAGTGGAGTAGAGGGTGAGGATGTCACTCTGACGGCATTTGAGATAGAGAATCTACCGAAAGAAATACCACCACTCGCAAAAATAGAAAGGATGGAAATCCGCGGGGAAGTGATGATGAGTCGGACGGCATTTGTCCATGTGAATAAGGAGCGACTCGAAGCCTGAGAAAAGCTCTTCGCCAATCCTCGAAACTGTGCGTCTGGATCTCTCCGCCAGCTCGATCCTCTCGTGACACGATCTCGCCATCTCCAGTTCTTCGCCTACTCTGTACCACAGATAGAGCAGGATGAGCTCGAAGCGAAGAAATATTCGCTCAGGAATTACCATGAGCTTATGGATCTTCTCGCTTCTTGGGGATTTCCTCGAGTGGATTTTGATTTTCGAGAGATTTCTGGTATCGACTCACTCTCTCTCTGTATCGAAGAAGAGACGAAAAACCGAAAAGAATACTTCGACTTCGATATCGACGGCATGGTACTCAAGCTCGATGACATGAGTCTCTGGGATGATCTCGGGCGTACTGAGCACCACCCTCGATATGCGATCGCGTACAAGTTCCCAGCCAAGCAAGTTCGCACAAAAGTTATTTCTATAGAACATTCAGTGTGAAGGACTGGTACGGTGACTCCAGTGGCGAATCTCGAAGCGGTCGATGTGAGTGGAGTGACGGTACGAAGAGCCACACTTCATAACTACGATGAGCTCATGAAGAAGTGAGTACGAGAAGGGGACTATGTCTTCATCATGCGTGCCTGAGAAGTCATCCCAGAGATCGTCTCTGTCATCACCGATGTCCGTACCTGAGAAGAGAAGATCGTCGAAATCCCGAAAATCTGCCCTATTTGCTCGACTCCGACGAGGCAAGATGAGGGTATGGTCGCGATCTACTGTCCAAATGTCCACTGTCCTGCTAAAATCCAGTGACAACTCGAGATGTTCGTCGGAAAACAGGGGATGAATATCGACGGACTTGGCAGCAAACAGATCGAACTTTTCCTCGAGCTTGGGTGGATCACTGATTTTGCTTCGGTATTTGACCTCGCGAAGTATAGAGAACAATTCTTCTCTCTCGAAGGATACAAAGAGAAATCAGTGAATAATCTCCTCGAATCTCTCGAAAAGGCGCGTCATACTACACTTGACCGAGTACTCGTCGCTATCGGAATACCAAATGTGGGAAAGAAGACAGCGAAGGTCATCGCGAAGAAAATAAATCAATCAAATGAGAGAACTGTATATACTATCGCGGAAGAAGAATTGCTCGAAGTGAAGGATATCGGTCCTGAGACAGCTCGAGCGTTCGTAGAGTATATGCAGGAGAATAGAGAGATGGTGGAGAGATTATTTAGCAGATTAGAAATAGAAAAGTCAGAGCAGATCCTTCGTGCCTCAGGATGACAGGAGCAGGACTCTCTTATTGTAGGAAAATCTTTCTGTGTGACAGGATCATTCGAGAATATTTCTCGTGAAGAGATCCATGAGCTGATCGAGAAACACGGCGGGGAAGTGCGTACTGCTGTGACGAGTAAGCTCGACTATCTCATCGTCTGAGAAAACGCAGGGTCAAAAAAATCCAAGGCGGAAGGCCTTGGAGTGAAGTGTTTGAGTTTAGAGGAATTTATGCGATTGTAGGGGTGATGCCATTATGAAGTGATGCCATTCTCGTGGCTGTACTTAATTTGAGTCGAGCTATCAAGTATTCTAAGTGTGCCCGAGCTGATTCTGCTGCTAAATTTAGTCTTCCTGGGACGTCATTTGGTAGTTTTGACATAAGCGTCATAAGGAGTTTTGTGAATCTTTCGATTTCTTCAATTCTTACGTATCCAGTTAGTCCTACCAGTTTTTCTTCGTGTCTTTTGGTTGCCAAATTGAAAATTTTCTGAAATTTCTCAGCATCAGTAAATATTGTATCTAAAATTTCTGTAGGACTACTCTGCCTATCTAAAACTTCTGTTACAGAGTTTTCTACAGTATTTTGAGTATTATGGTGAGTCTCTTGATTTGCTAGAGCATAATAAGGGGCTGATCCATACTCACTTACCTCTTTGAGAAAAACATTAATTTTTGTTTTCATATTTGTATAAATAAAAATACTACTCATACAGAGTAGCACTTCTTTTTATTCCTCGCAAGGATTTTCTCTTGACGAGAAAGAGAGTTCTTCTTTAGTGGGTACTGCATCCAGTTCCACAGCCATCACCCTCTTCTTCGCTGTCACCACATGTTCCACATCCTCATGTACTACAGCTTCCACATCCACCTTCACTATGAGCATCATCATCGCCGAGGATAGAGATGAACATACTCTTGATCTCATCGTAAGCGGGAACTTCACCCTGGAATATCATATCACGAAAGTCGATCGACTCTTCTTCGATACAGAGAGCAGGATTTTCGGTGATGCCGAGCTCCATCTTGTATGCTGGATCATCAGTTTCCTGAAGTTTCACGGCATCAGCGAGTGCGAGTTCTGTGAGTGCTTGGTTGACGAGATTTTTCACTGCTTCGAGAGATTCTCACGTTCCGACAAGTTTGATTATCATAATGAAAAATGTGTGATAGGGGTATGATTATATAAAATATCTTGTTTTTTTCAAGAAGGGCCAAGAAAAATCCGCCAGAAGGCGGATTTTTGGATTATTCTGCAGCTTCTTCATCTTTTTTCTTCTCTGTAGCGACACCAACGTCAGCGACAGATACTACTACTGTTTCTTCTTTTACTTCCTTCACAGCATGGACTCCGACGATCGCTACCTCTGCATGAGAGAGTACCTGATACTTCTTCGTATCGACGACGAGGTCGCTTACGTGGAGAGTCTTACCGATATGATCGATCGATGAGATATCGAGTTCGAATCCATCGATGACATCCGCTGGGAGACACTTCACATCGAGAGAGTGAAGACTCTGGTGTACCTGTCCACCTGCCACAACAGCAGGAGAAGTACCGATGAGAAGAATAGGGATCTGTACATGGATGACTGCCTTCATATCCACTGTGAGAAAATCTATATGGAGAGCCTTTCCTGTCACAGGGTGTTTCTGGAGTTCTTGGATCAGTACGGGATACTCTTTTTTCTCAACTTTCAGGGTAAATACATGATTTTTTCCCACTTCTCGGTAGAGACGAGTAAAATCGGAAGTACTGATAACCACACTGGTCGAAGGGACATCCTTGCCGTATACGACTGCTGGGATAGCACCGCTTTCGCGAGTATCACGAGCTGTCTCTGTACGGATCTTTGCTTCGAGAGAATGCATAAAAAAATAGATAAATAGATAATGATTTTTCCCTAATCTTGAAAACGAGATTATAAAAATCGAACGGAGTATAGAAGAAATACAAAAAAATGCAAATGAAAATCATCTGCATTTTTCTAAAAAAATATTTGATTAGCCCGACAACGTTCCTGCGAGGTTCATGATCGGCTGGAATATACCAACGGCGATGAATCAGATCACCACCGCCATCACCGCAAGGATGATCGGTTCGATCATTTTCTGGATACCACCTATGGCTATATCTACTTCTTCATCGTAGAAATCGGCAATTTTCAGGATAGTTTCACCGATTTGGGCTGTCTCTTCTCCTACTCTCAGAAGTGAAACGAGAAGATCAGGAAACAGGATATCATCTTCGAGAGATTCCGCCATTTTCATACCATTTTTTACATCGTTTCGTAAGAGGAGAAGGCGCTGGTGATATACTTCGTTTCATACAGCACTCGCCACAATACGGATTGCTTCGATAACTGACACACCACTTCCGATAAGATTCGAGAATACACGAGCAAATCGTGAAAGGATAACTTTTCGAAGAAGCGGTCCGAAAATGGGCATCTTCAGGACTAAGGAATCCCAACGGTACTTTCCTGATTTTGTTTTTTTCCATACAGATACAAGCACATAGGCTATACCCAAAATTACCGTTATATAGAACCAGTTGTTCTGGAACGCTTCACTGGTGTTGAGAATGAGTTTTGTTGCTGATGGAAGCTTATCTTTGTCTCCGAAGAATCCTGTAAGCACAGGGATTACCTTCACCATAAGTACTGTCACACAGGCTGCCATACCAACAATCAAAAGAAGAGGGTAGGTCATGGCTCCTTTGATTTTTCTCGTGATAGAATCTACTTTTTCTGTTTGATCTGCGATCTGGAGAAGTGCCTGGTTAAGCTTACCAGTACGTTCCCCAGCTTCGATGATAGAGATTTCTGCATCTCAGAAAGATCCGTAGTACTCAGCAAGCGCTTCATGCATGGTTCTTCCTCATTGTACGCGTTCTATCATAAATGTATAGAACTTGATCATTCCTTTATCTTTTTCCTGTTTTTTGAGAGCATTCAGACTCTTGAGTACCGTCAGGCTGGCATTTACCATCGTTGCCATGATACGGAAAAATATCACCTTCTGTCTCAAATTTACACTCCCTGCCTTAAAGAGAAAATTCTTGAGATACATGAAGTAGGATTCCTGTGTTTTCACTTCCTGTCATTCCTGTATATCGAGAATGACGATGTCTGATGCTTGATTGGCCATATGTATAAATTTAAGAGGTACCTCTTATGGATAATTGTTTATGCGTTTTCCTTTGCTGCGGCGTAGACTTCTTCTAGAGATGTTCGCCCATTAAGCGCTTTTATGATACCATCTTGCTCGAGTGAAGTCATCCCATCATCGATAGCAGCCTCATTGATGATCACAGCACTGGCACCATCGATGATAAGCTTTTTCACACTGTTAGTAATTTCTAGAATTTCATAAATACCAACTCGTCCTTTGTACCCGATATTTTCGCATTCTGGGCATCCTACTGGTTCATAAAATATGGGATTTTTTAAAATGTCAGGAGAGATACGAGAGAGAAGCTCTTCTTTTGCTGTACGTTTGAGTGCCTTTTCTACTCGACCCTTTAGATGAGCATCGAGCATATTCATGGGAACTGGTTTTTTGCAGTGTTGACAGAGTTTTCTGATGAGTCGTTGTGCGATGATGGCATTGATCGAAGCAGGGAGAAGAAATGCGGGAATTCCCATATTCAATATACGAGTGAGCGTTTCGGCTGCTGAGTTCGTATGTATCGTCGATACTACGAGGTGACCTGTCAGAGCTGCTTCGATCGCGACGTTGATCGTCTCGTGATCACGAATTTCTCATACCATAATGATATCTGGATCTTGACGAAGAGCTGTACGGAGTCCGTAGGCAAAGTTATATCCAATATCTGGAAACATCTGAGACTGATTAAGTCCATCGATTTGGCTTTCCACTGGATCCTCGAGAGTCATGATATTCACATCAGGCTTATTGAGATTCGATAAGCATGAGTAGAGTGTGGTCGACTTACCCGAACCTGTTGGTCATGAAGTGAGGATGATTCCATTTGGTAGGGCTAGGGCTTTTTCGAGGAGCACTTTATTGTGTCATTCGATACCGAGGTCCATGAGATCGGGAATTTTTTTTGATTTATCTACGATACGCATCACTATCTTTTCACCGTGAACTGTAGGAAGTGTTGAGACACGAAGGTCGAGAGCTTTATTATTGATAACTGTAGAGAGACGACCGTCTTGTGGTATGCGAGATTCATCGATCTTGAGATTCGACATGATCTTGAATCTCGCGACGACCTGCTGATGGAGAAATGTCTGGTATTCGAGAACCTCTCGAAGCTCTCCATCTATACGATACCTGAGTCTGACAATATTGGTCAGGGGTTCGATATGGATATCTGATGACCCCATCTCTACTGCCCCGATGATCATAAGATCACAGATTTGTCAGATGTTTTCTCATTTATAGATCTGATCTTTGAGAAGTTCTATGGAAGTATTGGGCATAGGATTTTATTTTTTATCTTTTGGAAGTATGGTATCGAGTTCTTTTTCGAGCGACTTTAGCGTATTCGCGAGTTGTGTCATAGTATATATGTCTTCTGCAGGCGTCTTGGCTGCTTCGATCGAGCGTTTAAATTCTCGAAATTTTATATCAAATTGGGTCAGTTTAGATTTGTATCCTGCGCAGATAACGCCATCTTTCTCACATCACTTCATACTCTCTGCGAGTTTGTTTCCGATTTCTTCTTTTTTAGATTTGAGATTTTCCCGTAAGTAGAGGAGATCATCTTTCGAAACTCAGCGGATATAGAAACGAAGATTGGCTCGTCCACTATTTTCGCCACTTGGGTCATCTCCATCAAGTATATTTTGTAGAGAAAAGCTCGACATAGTGATGAGCGGATTACTCATCGGTCCTGGAATTTCTATGCTCTCGCTTTGTACTCATGAACTTGTTAGAATATCAGGCTTTCCAGCAGTGTTCACATATTCGATGAATCGAGAAATATCACTATTGGTTCATTTGAAATCAAAACGAAAATCCAAGACCCCTACGTTTTCTGGTATATTTCCTCATTTTTGTCAAAATGTGATCCCCTGCATCGTGATAACTACGTTGCTGTCGAAGTTAAATTTTTTAAGAATAGTGCCTTCTATAAATTTTACGTAATCTTTCAAACTGATGTTTTCTTCTTCTATATTACTACTTATGGGACTCATGGTTGGTATAATACTATTGAGCTTCCCCTTTTCTCGCACGAGAATTTTTTTATCTTCATCACTATCTCCTATTGATTGCGTGAGCCAATCAAGGTAGTTCTTTGTCCCTGTTTTTTTTATCACTGTTTCTGTACCGCGGGGATCTGTTTGTATAATCTTTACGAGTTCTGATCTTTCTGGCTTTCCAGAGAGCATATTCCCCAGAGTTGCATAGTCCAGTCCATCTTCGAGAGTTTTCTTATAAGTTTCTATAGAAGTATTTGCTCTCGAAAGCTGAGAGTTGATAGCGGTAATCTGTGGGATGATGTAATTGAAAGCGAGTATGCCGATGATAACGAGCGTAAAAACCTGTCATATGGCAGTATAGGTGAGATGTTCCTTTTGAGAATTTGAGAGCATATATGTATATATTAGGGTTTTTCGTTAAATGGTACATACTGAAGCTGGAGAGAAAGAGATGTTCTCGTCTGAAATATCGGTGAAATTTCACTTTGTACTTCTTCCATCGAGAGAGATATCGGGGGATTGAGAAGGATAAATTTACTCTTGCTGGTATCAGAGAGAATCTCAGTAAATTTTAATGCCTCTATTCGTGCTGATCCAAGACGACCATTGGAATCATCACTTCCTGAAGGTCCTCCGTAGACGCTACATTGTGTCGTAAGGTCCCCATTTCCTGTTATACTTATACCATTGCAGACAATGTTATCGCCAATACTTGATCGTGCGCTTCTTTGTACATCTTGAAATTGCTCCATGATACGATCCATTCGGATCTTGTTTTTATATGTATCGATAACGAAAGTTCGTTCTGGAGAAGTGATAAGGAGATTTTTAGTAATCTTGATAGGGATATATTCAGCAAGTTTGTTGATAATAGATGTCTGAAGATCATTACTTCTTTTTGTATAGATTTCTTCTATATTTTTCATAGGTTCGCAGTTCTCAGATTCTTCTATTCCTGAGACTCCATAGGTGAGATAAGGACAGAGAAAAGTATACTTATCTTTGATTTCCTTTGCTCAGCCACCACCACGAATAAATACATGAAATAATCCAAAGAGTGTTACTACAATGACCACAGGAAGCACATACCCGAGTATTGTCGTGATGATTTCGAGTCCAGATTTCTGGGCCTTGGGTCATATACTGATATTTCCATCACTCGTTTCCTGGAAAAAATCACTATATGTGGATGATTCAGGAGCTGCTTCCTGTCATGCAGAAATGAACGATGTTCACTCTGGAGTTTTTGCCTCGTCGAGGCTAGTTTCTTGTGCCATAGGATAAAGTTATACTCATTTAGCATATAGTATTTTCTCTCCTTTCACAAATATGAGACCACTTTTCTTCTTGAGCACGAAACTTTCTATTTCATAATAATAAATGGATTCATATTTTCTCGAAATACTTGCCCCCAGTTTGTCTTAGATAAGCGATCATCAGAGATACTGATATCAATATTCTCATTTGCTAATAATATCTTTATGATAAGACTCTCTATCCCAGAAAGTGCCATCGGCATACTGTATTCCTCGAAGTTGTTTTTCATACCGACAGTGCGTGCGAGGTAGTATGGATCTGTCGGAGGGTCGAATGGTATCTTGATAAGTATGACCTCATCGGTATTTTCCCAGAGAGTATACTCATTTTGCCATGTATCGATGAGTCATACGAGGACACTTTTCTCTTCTCTACGAGCAAAAAGTGTCGCCATTTTTGCCTTTCCTCAGGATATTCACTGCCCGAAAACATGCTCTATATCAAAATTTCCTTTTATCTGAGTGCAAATTTCTCGAATATGTCGAGTACTCGTCGTAAGGATTACCGTCTTCCTCTTCTTTATACTGAGATTCTCGACTATTTGGATTCATCGAGTATCTTCGTTTGTCTCAGGGAGTGTCTCTATGGTGTATTCACTGAGGAGAAATCTATCGAGAATACCAGATTTCTTACCATAGACGAGAAGTGTTCTTTTATCTTCTTCGACTTTTTCGAAGAGTCAGCTGAGCTCTGTTCTGATATTGCGAGGCACGAGAGATATGCTCATATCTTCTCCATTTATGTTCAGTATGATACTCGTCTCCAGAGACTCTTGTGATATGAGAGTCGTTATTGCTCGGATATCTTTTCGGATACTTTCCCAGATTCTTTCTTCGTAGAGACTTGGGGATTTTCCTGAGAATATATCTGTTTCGAGAGCACTCTCGAGCGTATCTCATATCCATATGAGCACCCAAAAACCGTAATGCCAAATATCCTTTTGTTTTATAAAATAGGTCTCTCCATATTCTCCAGGAGTATTTTTCTCAGGTCATGTCGGCCTCTCAGGAATCTTCTCCAGTATACCCTGAAAGAGAGAAAGGGAAGTTATGATATCATTTTTTATTCCGTTGTCCCCATCGAGAGCTTCCACTATCTGGAGAGTTTTCGTGAGATCTATTTTTTTGGTTTCTTTTTTTCGAAGCGATTCTGCGATGTTGATAGTATCGGATACGATCAGACTCGTACGGTATTTCGAAATATCAGGAATATTGTAGATATCACAGATGATGATGGAGCCTTCTCCCATTGCCCGATCTCTCTTTTCTGTATAGATATTCTCTTCATTTTTAGCCATCCTGAAGAGATATAGATACTCACGCTCTTCGCCATAGAATTTGAGCTCATCGAGAAGTCCTGTTTCTGTTCTCAGAGACCAAGACAGAAGCTTAAGGAGAAATATCGTCTCTTTTCGTTTCCATGATTTTTTCTCGAGTTGTTCCCGTAGTACGATCCGAGAGAGATATCTTGCATGAGATGCAAATACCGTCGGTGCAAGTCCTTCTTCCTCGAGCAACTGTTTTAAAAACATGATATCTTTCGATCATTCTGCGAGGATGAGCACCTTTTCTGATCACTCAAGAGACGACTCTACTATTTCCTTGTACTGTCTCTTCCCTCAGGAGAAATAAGTACTACTATATTTGTTGTCATACTTTTCATACTTACTATTATTTTCTATAATAGGCACTCATACTCTTCCTATATCACTGAATACGAGATTTTCTTCTCATGTGATTTCTACGATATCAAGCAAAGCTCAGAGAATGTGAGAACTGTCATGACTTCGAGCATATTTCCAGTATCGCCTATGCGTATCGTCCATGTGACAAATCTCCGAAAGGTAATGACAAAAAAGTCATATCGAAAGTTTCACATCATCGAGAGCTCTATGTTCACTTTCTCACTTGAATCCATATTTTTCTGCGAGGAACCCGAGATTGAGACTTTCAGATTCTTGGGAGAATATCTCTGAAAGCTCAAAAGTATCGAGAGCCACAGAACGACTAAGATCGATTCCATGTGATTCGAGCATAGCGGTATCGAAGAGGACATTGTGTCCGACGATGATAGAATCTCCGATAAATTCTCTCACCTTTTCTTTCACTTCCCCCCATTTTACCTTCCCTTTGAGCATAGAGTCAGTGATACCCGTGATCATAGAGATATTCTCTTCGAGTTTCCGCTCTGGATCTATGAGCATCGAGCGTTCATCATCGGTAATGGCGATATATTTCTCTCCCACTTTTTCCAGGTGAAATCTGACGGCTGCTACCTCTATAATAGTATCTCGTATGGGAGAAAGCCCTGTCGTCTCGAGATCCAGAGCCACGAATGTATAGTCCTTCAGATGCATATCTTCACTCTATGAAAAATCCCCGAAAAGTCGAGGATTTTTCATATATTTTTATCAGATTAGTTTTTCGGCATCTTATTTCGGAGAAATGCAGGAACATCGTAGTCATTCTCTGGGGTCGCAGGAGCTTGTGGCATATTTGTTTGTGGTATGTTTCTATTTGGAGAAAAGCCTCATCCCTGACTTCCTTTCCCGAATATAGTACTCTGTCCAAATCCACCTCGAGACATGCTTCCGAGCTGAGCGTTCGTTTCTTCTGAGAATCCTGTCGCGATAACTGTCACCTTGATCTCACCAGTATAGCGCTCATCTATAGAAGTACCGAAGATGATGTTGGCATTTGGATCGCAAGACTCTGTGATCATACGAGCTGCCTCGTCGATCTCGAACATCGAGAGGTCTGTACCACCTGTGATCGAGAGGAGGAGTCCTTTTGCTCCATTGATCGAGAGTTCGAGAAGGGGAGACTCGATCGCACCACGAGCTGCCTCGATGGCACGGTTTTCCCCACTTCCGTATCCGATACCCATGAGAGCAGATCCAGCGTTTTCCATAACCGATCGTACATCAGCGAAGTCCACATTGATCAGTCCTGGGTGAGTGATGAGGTCAGATACGCCTTGTACACCTTGTTTCAGGATCTCATCTGCGACATGGAACGCTTCGAGAAGAGGAGTCTTCTTGTCGATGATCGATAGGATCTTATCGTTAGGGATAGTGATGAGTGTATCGACTTTTTCTTTCAGTTTCTCGAATCCTTCGAATGCCTGACTACTTCTACGCTGTCCTTCGAATGCAAATGGCTTCGTGACAACACCGACGACGAGTGCACCGAGTGATTTTGCGATTTCTGCGATCACTGGAGCGGCACCAGTACCAGTACCACCACCGAGTCCACACGTAATAAAGACCATATCAGCTCCAGTGAGCACTTGCTTGATTTCTTCGCTCGACTCTTCTGCTGCTTTTTTCCCAGTTTCAGGATTGGCTCCAGCGCCGAGACCACGAGTAGTAGCACGTCCGATATTGATACGAGTTTGAGCCTTGCTCGTGAAGAGAGCTTGAGCATCAGTATTGATCGCGATGAATTCGATACCCTCGATTCCAGATTCGATCATACGATTGACGGCGTTGTTTCCACCACCACCGACTCATACCACCTTGATATTGGCAATAGGAGAAATATACCCATTTACATTCACTTCGACGTGATTTTGGGGTGTTGGTGTAGGGGGCGTTGCTACCATATTGGTACGCAGAAGTTTTTTGAGTCGATCTTCGTTCGGGTTAACAGTAGACATAGGGTAAGGGTTAGATATAGATATAGTTGATAGTTATACGGGATTACGAAGGGATGATTTTCTTAAAGAGATTTTTCAGCGATCAGAACATGTTTCCGACGGAGAGATTGATCTTAAAAGGTTTTTTCGCTGTACCGTATTTCTGTGCGAGAAGGAGTGTTCCGACAACAGAAGTATAGATAGGATCCGCGATAGATGTACCACTGACACCCTCGACCTCATCTGGTACTCCGATCGATGCAGGAAGTCTGAGGTAGCTACGAGCAAGATCTGCGAGCCCTCGCATCTTGGCAGCACCTCCTGTGAGCACTGCTCCTTCAGGAAGCATGCCATCACGATTGACATTCTTGAGTTCCATAGTGATATGGTGGAATATCTCTTCATAACGAGCGCGGATGATATCATTCATGAACTTACGAGATACTGTGATCGTATCGACATTCGATATCTTCGAGAGATCGATCTCTTCATCGTAGTCACTTTTCATACCTTCACCGAAGTTCAGATCACCATATTCGAGCTTCAGTCTCTCAGCAGTATCTATAGAAATGCGGAGTCCGAGAGCAAGATCCGATGTGACGTGTTCACCACCGATAGGGATGACAGCAGCATAGATGAGAGCACCTTCCTCATAGACGGCCATATTGGTCGCACTTGATCCGATATCTACGGCGACGACACCGAGCTCTTTCTGACGACGAGAAAGCATAGCCTCGCCGCAGGCGATGATGTTCGGGTATGTATCCATGATCTCGACACCGATATCGTTCACTCATTTTTTCACATTCGAGAGCGTGTTAGCTCCGATAGAGATGATATGGCTTCGTACTTCGAGTTTTTTTCCACTCATCCCGACGGGGTTCTTGATCCCGTTTTCCAGATCGAGAGCGAAACTCTCTGGTATGACCTTCAGTATCGTACGATTCATGAGATCCACACCACTTTGGCTCATATCGAGCGCTCTATTCACATCGTCTTCTGTGACGTCCATACCAGCAACTGCTACGATACCAGACTTGCGAGTGATATCGATATGTATACCAGAAAGACCGAGACAGATATGAGAGACTTGGTCTCCTGTCATGCGCTCAGCATCACCGAGAGCCGTATCGAGATTGTTTTTGAACTCATCCATATCGAGGATATTTCCCTTGCGGATTCCTCGAGATTCTGATACTCCTACGCCGAGAATGTGAAGTTTTTTCTGATCGTCCCACTCTCCGATCACTGCTTTGATCTTCGAGCTGCCTATATCTATGGCGACGAGTTGTTCTCCGGATACCATATGTTGTGTAGATTAGAGAGATGTATAAAAATTGTACTCCGAAGAAATCGTTTCCTAGAGTGAATATGTATATTTGTCTGAAAATTTGTTAGACACATTATATGATCTCTATGCCATTTTACAATGGTCTTTCTTCACGAGGTGTTCACACTTTTTGTTCTCACTTCGAGTTGAAAAAATCACTTTGGCGCGTATAGTAGACGAGAAAGTGATGTGCAAAAGTCAGAAAGTATATAAATTCGTTGTTTAATGCATTATTTTTCCAAGCAAAGCCTCCATACGAGCTGTCGCAGCTACTTTGTTTATTAATGCCATCCTTTTATCTCTTGGCATGAATGGAATACTTTCTGCTAAAGTACCCTCCCATGATTTTCCTGTAGAGACATTGAAAACATAAGTTTTATCACTCAAACGAGGACCCTCATTATTGGGTAGAGTTGATCTAAACATAGTAAATTAAATTAATTGATATAATATATATTCAAAATAATAACATTGTCAAATGCAAATAAAAACTTACCACATAAAAACCTTCGGTTGTCAGATGAACTATGCTGATAGCGAGAAGATCGATATGATACTCCGCTCAGCTGGACTGCGCAAGGTCGTCGATCCTGTACAGGCTGATATCATCGTCATGAATACGTGTTCGGTCCGCCAGAAATGAGAAGATCGAGTATTCGGATTTATGCATGAGATCGAACGATATCATAAGACTCATGAGACAGGGAAGAGTGCGCTATTTGGCATCACAGGCTGTATGGTTCGGAAATCTGGACTCGCTGCTCGGTATGCGAGACTCAGAGTAGAGAATGGAAAGCTAAAAACTGGCGAACAAAATGACCAATTCAAGCGTCATCAGGCGGAAAAAATCACCCTTCTCGAATCTGTAGACTCGCTCATGAACTACGATGATGAGCTCTTTCTCCGATCACAGTCGATCGACTTCGTCTTCCGTATCGAGGAAGTCTCATTTCTCACGAAGATCCTCTCTCTCATATCGGGTGAAGATATCGGGAATGATGCAAAATTCAATGAGTATCTGGCAGTAAAACAACTCCAGGAAAATCCATCGAGTGCCAATATCATTATCCAGACGGGGTGTGATAATTTCTGTACGTTCTGTATTGTCCCTCACACTCGCGGTCGAGAAGTCTCGCGTACTCAAGATGAGATCACGAGAGAAATCAGAGAAGTCGTAGCAAGCGGAACGCAAGAAATCACGCTTCTTGGGCAAAATGTGAATAGCTATGGCAAAGAAACTCGCGCAAAGCTCTGGAATAGTGAAGAGCTCACTTGGGCGAGTAGAGATGTGAAGACACCATTTCGTGAGCTTCTCGAAGAGATCAGCGAAATCCCAAATCTCGATCGGATCCGATTCACGAGCTCCAATCCTCATGACATGACTCGCGATATCCTCGATGCGCACTTCGACCTTCCTGCGATGTGTCCGTATCTGCACTTCGCACTCCAGTCAGGAAGCGATAGCATGCTTAAGCGGATGAATCGTAAGCATACCTATGCCGACTTCAAAGCACAGGTCGACTATCTCAGATCAAAAGATCCACTCTTCTCGATCTCGACCGATATCATCGTCGGATTCCCTGGCGAGACCGAGGAGGAGTTCCAGATGACAGCGACAGCGATGAGAGAGTGTCAGTTTGATTTTGCATTCATCGCGCGATACTCGGCTCGGACCGGGACGACTGCGACCAATCGGTTCGAAGATGATATCTCCCCAGAAGAGAAAGCTCGCCGCTGGACTATCCTCAATGATATCCTGCGTGAAACGGTAAAAGCTCGAAATCTTCTCATGGTCGGTCGAGAAGAAGAGATCCTCATATCCTGAGAGTGAAAAGATGAGACGCTTGTCGGAAGGACGAGGAATTTTAAGGAAGTATTCATCCCACATAGTCCAGATATACAAATCGGAGATATCGTACGAGTGAAGATCACAGAGGGGGATAAGTGGGTATTGAGGGGAGAGAGGGTTTCATAATCATTTTTACTTTATGGCAATTACTCAGGTTTGAATACTTTATTGATATGAATTAATTGAAGTAGATTGAGGATTTATATATCACGTATATACATCAAATCATCTCTGACACATCGGACCTCTTTATTTAAATATAGATATGGCAAAGGCGAGTGCACTAGAACAAATTTCTATATTCCAGAAAAGCGATAATTTTAGTTTAAGAGAAGATATAACAGAAGAGGAGAAGGATTTTATGAAACCAGACTTTATAGTCACTTTAATGCTACCACTTAAAACTGATATTGAAATTGATTTATGTGATAGGAAGATAATAAATTATGGATGATATTCTTTCATGTGGGTTAATGGTAATAAAGATAATTTTCCATTTCTGATCATACCCTTACCTATAGATGAGTATAAAATTAATGACCCTCTTTTTAGGCGCGAGATATTTAGTAGTCCTATCTTAAATAAGATTCTTGCTTACCTATCAATATTAAATTTACAAAGCTGATTAACGGTGGATATCGATTACGAATACTTTAAAAATTACTTTGGAAGAAAAGAGTCAGTATTCATACAGCAACCGTGGATACCAAAATATCGTTGAAATATTAAATTTCCAGAATCAGACTTCCTATTTAATATAGAAATTTCTGATGCTGATACCTTAGTGTTGCTATGATTTTTTCGTGATGGATTAAATAACGCAAATATTTTTTCTTCATTCCTATCATTTTTTAAGATCTTTGAGAATGCATTTTCTAACTATCCAGATCGAAATAACTGGATAGAAGGAAATTACACTTCCATATATAATTTTGCAAAAAGTCATGGAATGAGATGAACTGGTGACGTTGATATATTTGAGAAGTTGTTCCAAGATTCAAAATGTACTACTAAATGAGAATACTTATATAAAATTGAGAGATTAGGTATAGCCCATGCATCATTCTGAGAAGTGTTTCGAAGTCCTGATAGATTCATAGATATATACGAGACTTATTACTCTCAGCAAGCGATTAAATTTATGGCCTGGTACTACTTACTACAAAAACTATGACTACTATAATCCTCATGCTCCTCGCTCTCTACATCTTACTTTTTCTCTATTCTCTGAAGATAAAAGATAATTCTATCGTCGATGTCTTCTGGGGTTTTGGATTTATGATCATTGCAGTACTTGCATTTTTTCAGTCAGAGCGCGCGATGCCAGAGATGCTTATCACTGGACTGGTCCTCCTCTGGTGAATCCGACTCACTTCACATATCGGATTCCGTAAGCTCCGAGAATGAAAAGAAGATCCGCGATACGCGAAGTGGCGAGAAGAGTGGGGAAGTGG
Organism: uncultured Candidatus Peribacteria bacterium; assembly: GCA_964449265.1. Taxonomy (GTDB): domain Bacteria; phylum Patescibacteriota; class Gracilibacteria; order BD1-5; family UBA2023; genus JAGOMW01. The sequence continues at coordinate 18,005 of CAYVAG010000001.1, read as the reverse complement.
ATGGTATTTTCTCATTCGGTCATTTCTCCAGGTATACATGCTCCAGATGATCCTCATGATCGTGGTTGCGACTCCGATATTGGTGGTGAATACCTGATTCTGAGTTTCAGAGCATGGATTGCTTCCCCTGCCTTCGCAGGGGCAGGCTCGAACCTCGCAATGACAGGAACAGATTATATTGATTGTTTGAGCTCTCGTTGCTCTATTCGGCCTCATATTTGAGACTATCTCTGATCTTCAATTAAAAGCATTTATCAAAACAAAAAAACCAGGAGAGATATTCACGACGGGACTCTATCGTTATTCTCGGCATCCGAACTATTTCTGAGAGAGCATGTTTTGGCTCGGGATCTCACTCATCTCACTCCCATACTCATATCTTGGGATTATCGGCTGACTCTCTATCACGTTTCTCCTTCTCTTCGTCTCAGGAGTCCCTCTTCAGGAAGCTCGATATACAGGAAGAGCGAACTGGGAAGAGTACAAGGCGAAGACGAGTGTATTCGTCCCGTGGTTTCCTAAGAAATAAGCTATGCAAAGAACGCTCTTCATCGGTGATGTCCATGGTTGCTATGACGAGCTCATAGCACTCTGTGAGCATATGTGTCTCACTCCAGAGGATAACCTCTACTTCGTGGGGGATCTTATCAATAAGTGACCGAAATCGCCCGAAGTGGTCGAGTGGGTCCGAAATCGTCCGAATACCTGGAGCGTGATCGGAAATCATGAGTATTTCTCACTCATGACGCGAACAGATCTCGAAAAAACGCTTTCAGTGTGACAAGATGCCATGAGTGTGTGAAAGAAAGATTGGGCTCTCAAGCAGCATGAAAAATCGCGAGAACTCAGAGAAATGCTCGATACTCACGGACACATCGAGTGGCTTCGGAGTCTTCCGACTACCATAGAAACAGAAGACTTCATCCTCATACATGCGGGACTGCATCCTGATTTTGGTACAGCTACTCCTACAGAACTCGCGACACTTATCCGACTCGTCGATGGTCGACCATGGTATGAGAGCTATACAGGAGAGAAACTCGTCATCTATGGTCACTGGGCAGCGGAGTGACTGCGCATGAGGTCCAACACCTTGGGTCTCGATACGGGATGTTGCTTCGGTGGCGCCCTCACGGCATACTGTCTCGAGTCATGAGAGTTCTATCAAGTGCGTGCAAATGCCGTCTATAAAGAGCCGATGCACTGGAAGTGAAAGAGTGAAGAATAGGATTGCAATAAGCGAGTTTTAGGTATACTATGGTATATTTCCTAATTTTTTATTTATGCGCTTCATCCTCCTCATCACCGCTCTCGTCACTATAGGACTCACTTCACTTGTGAGTATCCCAGGATCTCCCTACCTCATCGGAGGCAAGACCCAAGCAGATATATCGAATATGTTCACTACATCAGTCACACCAGCAGGGGTCACTTTCGCCATATGGTCAGTGATATATCTCTCCTGGATACTCGCTGGACTCGTGATAGTGAGACTTCCGATCACGCGATTCACGAAGAAATATTTTCCGAAGATCGTACCCTATCTCACAGACTCACATATGAGTAATCGAGCACTCGGACTCTTCTCTCTTGCTATCGCTCTCACATTCGTCTGGCTCATACCGTGGGGCAATCTCTATATCGGTGTGGCGCTCATCGTCATGTTCGCGATACTCGCACTGCTTGCCTATGTATTCTCCCTTACTCGTAGCTCATCTCTCATCGTCAGATCGAGCGTCGATATCACATTTGCCTGGATCATCATGGCGACAGCACTCAATCTCACTGTCTGGATGCGTTCTATGAGTTGGCCATTCTGAGGAACGGGAGACTACTACTATGCGATCTTCGCCCTCGGCGCTCTTCTCCTCATCGTCTCAGAGCTCCAGTGTCGATATCGGACGTATATCATCTCTGGAGTATTTCTCTGGACGCTTCTCGGAGTCTGGATTGCTCATCCGCTTCTCGAAGAGCGAGTCACAGTAGTTATCTATGTCCTGACTATCAGTATCTATATCTGGAACTCGTTTCGTGGGAAGAGTGCCTCACTGAAATCACTGAAATTCTGGTAAAATATCTCATTCGAAACTTTTGCTTTTTCGGAGTTTTCCACTATCCTACCACTCACTAATATCCTAACTTACCTTATATGGATTTCAAACAAGCACAAGAAATGATGAAGCTCCAGCAACAAGCTCAGAAGATACAAGAAGAGCTCTCTAATACTCATATCGAAGCGGAAGTCGACGGTGTCGTCGTGACAATCGATGGTCAACTGAAGGTCGTCTCTACAGTGATCGAAGATAAGAGTATCCTCGCGGATCAGGCAAAAATCGAGAAAGCTATCACAGAAGCAGTAAATAAAGGTATGAAAAAAGCGCAAGAGATCGCTGCAGATCGTATGAAGGGGGTCATGAGTCAGATGGGGCTCAGTATGCCTGGAATGTAGGAAAATCCTTGAAAAAGTCGTCCTTCGAGCTTGATTTTTCGCTCCTCACTCACCGTATTAAAACATACGGTTCGTTCCGGTGCTTAAATCGCACTCGAATTACTTCCTTTTTGAAGAATTTCTCCTCTTGTTTCAAGTTTTTCAAATATCTGTCATTGCGAGGAACGAAGCAATCCAGTAATTTAAATCTTAAACTCTAATTTTGAAACCATGTCTAATCCTCAAATTCTCCTCTCCACCACTCTCGGTAATATCACTCTCGAACTCTTCCCAAAGTCAGCACCAAAGGCAGTCGAGAACTTCGTCGGACTCACTGAGAAATGATACTATGATGGTATCATATTTCACCGAGTGATCCGTGACTTCATGATCCAGTGAGGTGATCCAACTGGTACAGGTATGGGAGGGAAGTCTCTCTGGCATCGAGCCTTCGAAGATGAGTTCTCCGATGCGACGCTCACGCACAAGAAATGAGTGATCTCTATGGCAAATGCTGGCAGAAATACCAATGGATCACAATTCTTCATCGTGACAGCGGCAGATGCATCGTTTCTCGATCGCAAGCATACGATCTTCGGACATGTCATCTCGGGTATGGACATAGTCGAGAAGATAGAAGCAAGCAAGACTGATAGAAATGATAAACCCCTCGACGAAGTAAAGATCGTGAAGGCGACTATTATCTCGAAATAATTTTTTAAATCCTCTGTTCTTCAGAGGATTTTTCTCTATAATCACCTTCATGCCAAAACCACAGAAAAGCTATCGACAAAAAATACGTGAGATATTTTATCGCGTAAAAATCCATCCATACTATCAGAAGATTATGTCTCTTCCTCTCTGGATTCGCATGATGTTGGCTATTTTTCTCTTTTGTTTCGGTATCATCGGACTTCTCACCCCTATCCCTGCCTGATGGCTCATGATCGCTACAGCATGAGTACTTGTTTTTGGTATTAGGATCGTGAGGCGACATTCTCTCCGGTTATTTTTCATGCTTAGGCTCCATCGTGTGATCGAGTGGGTAAGATATAAGCGGAAGAAATAACTATGAAAATCCTCGATCGATGAGTCATGCGTGAGTCCAAAGTCTGCCCTGTCTGCCAAAGACCTTTCTCTATGAGAAAAAAGTGGAAAAACATCTGGGAATCTGTAGTATATTGCTCGGAAAAGTGCCGTAGAAATACATAAAATTCATGAAAAAACATAATCGTACCCTCTTCATCTTCCGTCAGGATCTCAGAACTCATGACAATACATGACTTATAGAAGCCATGCAGAATTCCACGGAAGTTTTTCCGATTTTTATCCATGATACTCGTGCGATCGAGGATTTTGGTGAGAGTGATGTGCGATTTGGATTTATAAAAGAATGTCTCGAATATATCGACGAAGAACTTCGTATCCATGGATGAGCTCTCACAGTGTATCGCGGCAATCCTGAGGATACAGTAAAAAAACTCATAGAAAAATACTCTATAGACGCTATCTATCTCAATAGGTCCTATAGTCCTCGTGGGAAAGTTCGGGATGAGAGTATAGAAGGACTCTGTGATGCGAGAGGGATGGCATATTATTCATTTCAGGACTTCCTCATGGTCGAGCCACATGAGTGTGAGCAGAGGAAAGTATTCACGCCGTTTTCTATGCTCTGGAAGAAATTCCTCCTCGCACATCCAGAACGACTCGAGATACGTCCATTCGATGGAAAGATGACGAAGTGGTTCGTTCCAGAAGATCGAAAACATATCCGAGATATCATCCGTGCCCCGTACCATCCCTACTGGACGGTAAAGTTCGGTCGTGAACGCATGGAGAGGGACTTTTCTCACTATGATGATCTCCGAAATCTCCCTGCGATCGATGGATCGACACGACTCTCTCCGTATATACGTTTCTGAGTCTTTTCAGTGAGAGAAATATATGAAAAAATAAAAAATAATCCTACACTTCTCTCGGAAATTATCTGGCGAGAATTTTGGTATCATATCGGATACTACTTTCCATTTACATACTCCCTAGAGTTTCAGGAACGTCGGAGAATGATAGAGTGGAACAAGGATGAAAAGAGTATGCTCTGGAAGAAATTCGAAAATGCAGAGACCGGTTATCCTCTCGTTGATGCTGCCATACTGCAGCTCTATAAAACAAACTGGATGCGCAATCGCCTCCGTATGGTGGTAGCATCATTTCTCACGAAAAATCTCGGGATTGATTGGCGAATCGGAGAGAAATGGTTCAAGACATACCTCATCGACTATGATGAAGCAGTGAATTTCGGGAACTGGCAGTGGAGTGCGTCGGTCTGAGCAGATCCGAAGCCTGTACGTATTTTTAATCCACTTCTCCAGTCAGAGAAATTCGATGCTGAGTGTAAATTCATAAAAAAATATATCCCAGAACTCGAAAATATCGACCCAAAGAAAATCCACTCACTAGAACTCCAGGGAGTATACCATGATCCTATCGTCGATCAGAAACAGAGTGCTGCGGATGCGAGAGCACGGTATAGGTGAGAGTAATGATTACTTCTTCTTTTTCGGTTTCGGTGGAGGGAGTTTCTCGAGTGTGAGCTTCACTATTCTTGCGAGTTCTTCTCTATCTTCGAGCCACTCGGCATTTACTGGTGCAGTATTTTTCGATCCAGGGTATGCTTTGGTTTCCTGATCTTCGAAGATGGATATCGTCTCGGGAGTTGTCTTCATGAAGAGAGTATTATCACATACGAGAGCAAATATCCGCCCCTGTGAATATACACAATACTCTCCCATCATCGATTTGAAGCTGATATCTGGAACGAGTGAGAGGCACTCTTCGAGGTATTCGAGGGTGGATTTAGAGGTGGACATATAAGTAGAATTATAAGGTTGAGGTTTTTTCTTCATCTTCTCCGACAAATCCATCATGCTGGAGATCGACCATTTCTCTATATTCTCCTGATTTCTCGTAGAGTTCTCGGTGGTTCCCACTCGCGATGATGCGACCCTTATCGAGGAGATAGATCGTATCGGCACTCATGATCGTCGAGAGACGATGTGCGATGATGATCGAGGTACGTCACTTCATGAGGTGGTCAAATGCCTCTTGTACGAGTTTCTCTGTCTTGGTATCGAGTGCGCTCGTCGCCTCATCGAGGATGAGGATCTCAGGATCCGCGAGTATCGCTCGAGCGATAGCGATACGTTGTTTTTCTCCACCAGAGAGTTTCAGTCCACGTTCTCCGACCTCGGTCTCCCACTTACCTGGAAGTGACTTGATGAAGTCGAGTATATTGGCTTCTTTACAGGCTTTCTGGAGCATTTCTTCTGTGATACCGTCTCGGACATATTCGAGATTGTGTCGGATCGTTTCATTGAAGAGTGTCGTATCCTGGAATACAGCCGCGAATCTCTGTCTATAGCTCTCCAGTGTGAAATCATAGATATCAGCGCCATCGATGAGGATCTTTCCACTTGTCGGCTCGTAGAATCTCATCAGAAGCTGTATGATTGTCGATTTCCCACTTCCTGTATGTCCTACGAGAGCGATGCGGGATCATTTCTCAATCTCGAAGTCGATATCTGAGAGCACTTCACGAGAAGTCGCTGGGTAAGTAAAAGAAAGATTTTGGAAAGAGATAGATTTTTTTATGCCAGAAAGTATATTTGTACCATCATTTTTTTCTTTTGGGAGAGCGATAGTTTCTTGGAGTTGTTCGTATTTCGCAAAAGATTGCATGAGCTGCTGATAGTTCTGGAGTATAGTAAAAATCGGTGAGTATATCGTATCCGTAAAAGAAAAAAAGAAAAAAATAGTTCCAAGTGATATCTCACCTTTCGAGTAAAGAAATACACTATAACTGAGCACGAGAATTCTCGGAATAATCTTGATAATTCGTCAAAATGAACTAAATCGGAGCCAATATCATCGTATCTTTGTCTGCTTTTTGTTTGCCCTATCGTAGAGAGTATATACATAGCCTGATTCGTACTCTTCACGAGCTGAGATTTTTAATATTTGTATATTTGTGAAAACATCACTAATTCTTCAAAATAATTTATCCCAATATACATTGGCTTCATGCTGTTGGGTATGTGCTATGACCCCAAAATATCGAGTCAACCAGATACTAAATGGAAGAAATACGAGAGCAGTAAGTGTAAGAGGAATGTTGATATACATTCCAATTCCTATGAGAGCTATAGAGAAGAATATATAAGGAAGTATTTCTAGGAGAAATATATCTCCCGTCTCCCAGACTGCCTCAGCCCCTCGGTCGATGAGTTTTATTTTTTCTCCATTCTGGACACTGATATGATATTTCGTCGGAAGGAGTGTCATCTCTCTGATATCGTGTATTATGCTTCTCGCCCAGTCGTTAGAGTTTTTCGTGAGAAGCACATATCCATAGAGATATCTTCCAGACATGATACATACTGACATGAGAAGCCATCATGCTATCAGATAGGCTATCATATTTACATCGATTCATGTTTTTAATCCTGATTCTAAAGAGTCCACGATCAGCTTTGAGAATATTGGCTCTACACTCATACCCACGACGTAGATGATACAGAGAAATGAGAGAAGTTTCCATGATTTTCTGATTTCTTTATATTTTCTCATTATGGAAAAGAGAGTTTTCAGAAATGAAACCTTTTTTCTTTGGGTACTTATGGATTCTTTCATGGTAGTGTTTGTATTATTATTTCACTGAGCTTCGCGATCTCTTTCTGTTCGAGGAGTATATCTCATTTTTTCTCATACTCTCGAGCATTCCAGTACTGGTGATTACCTCATGAGAAGGGAAGTGGGAGGATGATTTTTTTAACTCCGAAGAGATCGATCTCTGCAAGCGTCGTAGCACTTCCACGGGTAATCGCGATATCAGTATTTTGCAGGAGGAATGTGATATCTTCTTGTGAGAGCCACTCTATAGCCTGGATATCTTGCATTTGATTAAAGGATTTTTTCATGTCAGTATTGAGCTTCCCGAGAGCGATGATCCATTCATAGTCTGTATTTGTAGAGAACTGTGTGATCATCGCTTCAAATATGCTTTTTGCTCACTGACTTCAGCATATCACGAGGATATGTTTTTTATCAGTTTTCCAGTTCGGCTTGTTCCCGTCATCGCGAGGCACGAAGCGATCCAGTTGTTCCTGATTTTTTATCTTTCTGGATTGCTTCGCAGGCTCAGAGTGACGAGCAAGGAATGCTGGGTGGAGTATTTGTCATATGACTTCACTTTTTTTCGCATCGAAATACTTCCGAGCACTCTCGAATCCGAGGAATATTTTGGTTGCAAATTTTCCAAGAATCTGATTCGATCTTCATGGTACTGTATCTGACTCATGGATATAGAGTGGGAGTCAAATTGTCCATGCAGCGATACCGACAGCGACTGATCCTGGTCAGCCTTTCGAGAAGACGCAAGAGTTATTTTTAGAATAGTATTTCAGGATTTTCCTCGCTTCGAGTATCCCTTGTATGAGTACGAATGGATAAAGAAGTACTTTTGGGGATCGCGTTGTCGCGAGTTTCATCGTATATATGCTCTCGAACTGGGTATTAGCATTTTTTGCTTCTTTTTCTTCGTTAGAGTCCTTTCCTCCGATCCAGAGGAGTTTTTTTTCTCGGAGTTCTTCTATCAGATTCAAAATCGGCTGGATATGTCATCCAGTTCCTCACCCGACGAGGATGATATTACTGTACTCTGAGAATGTAGAAAGGAGTATTGGGTGCATGATATTATGCTTCATCAGTATCATCTTCTCCGACGATTTTCTCGAGCATTTCTATGGTGAAGTCGTATGTCTCGATATTTGGCTTCATAGAGAGGATATCATCGACTTCGAACCAGCGAAAATCGTGTATTTCCTCTACTTGTGTCTTGCTTATGCTATCAGAAGTTTCCATGAGAAATATATACTCTCGACGAGACTTATCCTTTCCTTCACTATTGCGGTATTCGAGGTCATAGATAGCTATGGGAAGAGGATGATGTGTGAGTTTTTTTCCTCTGTGAGAGAGTATTTCTGTAGAGTCCATCTCGAAAAAATCTGCCTCTATCCCAAATTCTTCTCATATTTCCCGTATCATGGCTTCGTGCAGTCATTCATCTTCTTCTCTATGGCCACCAGGAAGGACCCAAGGAGTATCTTTTTTATGCTGGGTCATGAGTATTTGGCCTTCTGGGTTGAAGAGAAATGCACGAACGACAGATTTCATATAAGGGAAGGGTTACGGGAATAGTGAAAATACAGACATATCATATCCAATTATTTATAATTCTCAATATTTCATCCTTAATTTACCCTGTATTTGCCCATCTCATCTATGGAAATATGTCCGAGTATCTCGAGCATAGAGAGCGTGATAAGGAGATCGCTCATACCGAGGTCAGTCTCTCGGGCTATGTCGTCTACAGAACTCATACCTCGTTCTACAGATTCGTAGACTATTTTCTCTTTCTTATCAGTGAATATCGGTGCCACTTTCACTATTGGGGTCATCCCAGCACCGAGACTCGTGAGATCAAAGTATTCTTCGAGTATATCTCCACTACAGCGTACACATTTTGCTTGACCACTGGAGATGAGCATATTGCTCCCCTCACTGGTTGCTCGGTCGATGTCTCCAGGAACAGCGAATACATCTCGCCCATGTTCGAGTGCGAGCTGAGCCGTGATAAGTGTTCCTGAAGAGAGACCTGCCTCTGGTATGAGTATTCCAGAAGCGAGTGCTGCCACGATCTCATTCCTGATAGGGAAGTTATAGAGCTCAGGTCACGTACCGATAGGGAAGTGGGATATGAGCGCTCATCCTTTCGCGAGTATATTCTCGAAAAGTGATTTATTCCCTGCAGGATAGCATCTGTCTATCCCTGTGCCAAATACTGCTATCGTATAACCACCCTGTGCGAGCGTAATATCATGTCACATAGCATCGACTCCAGTCGCTCCACCGCTGATGATTCATACTCCAGATAGTATAATATCAGGAAGTATTTTCTCGAGTATGCGCTTTGCATACGGAGTGTGCTTGCGCGAGCCCACGACCCCTATGAGGGGCGGAAGACTCTCTCGAAGATCTCATCGTACATAGAGAAAATATGGTGCATGTCCTATAGTTTTCAGTCTTTCGGGATATCTCTTATCTTCCCAAGTGATGATCTCTACGTTTTTTTCATCGAGGAGTTTCACTATTTTTTCTTCTTCTATTTCCTGACTCTTTTCTTGGATCTTTTTATTCCTTTCTTCTGTAGTATCCAGATTGAGAGTTCTATTTTTTATTCATACCCATGCCTCAGTATAAGAGATGGGACTTTCAGAGAGAAAGAGTTTCTTCATATCGGCATGACTACATCATGCACTATGGAGATATACGAGTGGTATGAGAGATCTATCGAGCATAACGAGTTCTAAAAAAATGGTTGAGAAGATTCGAGGGAGTATCGTCCGTATATCATTCTATAAGAGCAATATCAGACTTTGCGAGAGTGGTTTTCAGTTGTTTTATGGTCTCTTCTCTTTTTTCCTGATATTTTCTATCGAGTATTCCACTTTCGTAGATATTTCAGTGAGTATTTTTCTCTATCTCGTGAGAGAGTAGTATGACGATCACATCATTACTTTTTCTTACAGTCTTCAGGAATATATAATCTTCCTTCCTCAGAGATGAAGAGAGAAATAGCAACATACTATTTTTATATATTTTCTGAAGCTGGGATCTGTGGTAAGAAGTGACTTTTCATCCACTTTTCCTCATACTTATACCCGCTTCTCTCACAAGAGTATCGTACCACGAGTATTTCGAGAGTTCTCCTTTCTTTTTTTCGAATCACCAGCTCGGATCATCTTCGAATATTATATGGAGATCTATACCCTCGTGGGTATAGTATTTTTTTTCATATATATCAGTTCATGTCGATCTTTTCCATATGATATTTCGAGCATCACTACCACTGTATACTCATAGAGTATCGAACTCTGTGCCATCGTATCCGCGTCTCTTCGAAGCAATATCACCGAACATTCTCGATATATGAGATGTACGAAAATTTATAATAGTCATCTATGGAATCTGATAGAGTCATCAACGAGAAAATATCGATTCTTTATCTTTCGAAAGTATAGTCGGGAAGAGGATATCACATGAGCGCATCGTAGTGAGAATTTCTATCTTATTCGAACATGGACACTGTTCACACACTGGATATGCAACTATGAGACCACTTCACTCGAGTTTTCGGGTGAGACAAATATTTTGTATAGGATTATATATAGGATTGGTTGATACAGAAATACCCGGGGGAGTTCCTGTAGTTGTAGTAGAACCAGTATACGGATCGAACGGAGTGAATACAGGACATCATCTATTTGCTGGAGTTCAGACTATAGTAGGACAAAGATCCTTGATATCGGGTACGCCATCATCATCACTATCATCATCACCTATGACGATGATAGTGATATGTGCTGTAGCAGTAGCTCATGTTGTATCGGTGACAGTGAGACTGACGGTATATGTTCATGCTATAGCATATGGATGTATAGGATTTGCTCACCCTGTGGTCGTACTATCTCAGAGGTTCCATGAATATGCTATACTGCCACTATTTCCTGATACAGTAGAGTTCATCTGTACGGGCGTATCTACTATAGTTATAAGAGGAGTAGCCCGTATCGAGAGGGCGATCGGACCATAGGTTCATGGACAACTTATAGTGATGGTGATATGTGAGCTACTTACTACTACCCCTGTGATAGAATCTCGTACTTCCACCACGGCTATCCAGGTGCCACACTGATTCATCTGATTTATCGGGTAATTCACTCCTGTTCCAGTCAGCACCGTACTACTGACTGGGTGACTGAGTGTCCAAGTGTAGTTCCAACTTCATGTAGAGGTTATCACAGAGAGACTTCCAGTATATCAGAGGGGGATAGCTGAGATATCTGTAGTTTGCCCAGAAGGCGTAGTGACGCGTATTTCTGATGCTACAGAAAGATCACTCTGTCGTGTCTTACACTGGTTATAGGAGAGCATTTTGGCTGCCATAAGAGCAAATTCTCCGCGAGTGATATATTCATTTGGAAATACGCGACCATTTTTTAGAGTGATTATTCCTGCTTGTATTCATTTCTCAGCATACCCTCTCCAGTATGATGTAAGATCAGGATCATTTATGCTCATGGCTGGAGTATAATTCCTATTCATCGTATCATCCCAGAGTTTTGCCTGACGGAGGAGGACTCCTGCAGCTTCTATGCGGCTGGTTTTGTTATTTTCACAGAAGGGATTCGAGTTATATTTTTTTCCATTTTGACAACTGGATTGACCAGTTTGGTCAGGAAGGTATCCCTGGACGATATCCTTTTCTGCAGCATAGGCGGTACAGTAGAAATAGGGATTTGCTTTCGAAAGATCGATAAATGGGGATACCTGATATCGTATCACATCATCAGGAGTGGGAGTGATACATTTTCGACATGATACGCTCACAGAAAGACCGATGAAGGTATCTCTGGCAATCGTGTCAGTATCTCGAAAGAGATGCGACCCATCATCTGATATGATACCCTGATCATAGAGGTACTTCACTGCGCTATAGTAGGGCGATGACTCAGGCATGTCTGTGAAGGGAAGCTCTCTCGCGAAAGAGTTCACGAAAAATCCGAGAAATACAGAGACTCAGAGTATGATATTTCGGACAGATTTCATGAAGCTAGTATAGAAAAAACGGAGTGATTTGCAAAGATTTCTACATCTCGCTCGGTATCCGCATACCGAGAAGCCGGAATGCGAGCTCTATCTGCTCGGCAGTCTGTCTCACGAGAGCAAGCCTGAGAGATCGGAACATGATATCTTCCTCGTCGAGTATCTTTGGCGTATGCACGTAGAAGCTATTGAAGCATACGGCGAGATCGTAGGCATAGAGTGCGAGATGATGAGGTTTATACGTCTTCGCAGTATTCTCTATCACTCCCTCCATCTCAGCGAGAGTACGGATGAGAGCGGTATCGTATTCCGAGAGTCATGTGACGCTAGAGAAATCGTATCATTTCTCTTCGAGCATACTTCCGATCTTCTTCGCTCGTACTGCGGCATACTGGATATAGGGTCCGCTATTTCCCTCGAAAGAGAGCGCCTTGTCCCAGTCGAAAGTTACATCTTTCTCTCTGTCTTGTGCGAGATATGAGTACTTGATCGCAGAGACTGTGATATCCTGTATGTCAGCCTTTGATAGTGCTTTATCGCCCACTCTTCACTTCTCAGCCAGGATTTTCTCTATCCTCTCGAATCCCTCTGTGATGAGCGCTTCGAGGAATATCACGGTTCCATGTCGTGTCGACATGGCTCATTCCTTGAGCTTGATGAATCCATTGAATGCGTGGAAAAACTCGACTCACCCTGTGAGCTCTGGCCATGCTTTCTTCGCTATCGTAAAGGCCTGCTTCAGATGAAGTTGCTGACGGACATCGACTGAGTAGATGAGCTTCGATGGATTCCAGCCATTCGTGAGGCGATACTTGATCGCTGCGAGATCTGAGGTGAGATAGAGTCCTGTGCCGTCCTTTTTCTGGAGGATGCATGATGGGATCTTCGACTCTTCAGGGAAGCTCACTCACACGCTCCCGTCTTCATTTTGTGTGGCAACTCACTTTTCTATAAGCTCTTTCACGACATTTTTCATCGTGTATTGGAGATCTGGATAGTCTTCGCCATTTGGTCTGGGTAGTCAGAGTCACTCATAGAAGCTCTCTCCGATATTGTAGGTTGCATGGACATTGAGAAGGTCGAGCTTCTTTTCAGATTCAGTTATTGAAATACTCGTGAATTTTTTCCAGAGTTCGACATTTTCTTCATGGTGTGCTTTTTCTTCATGATTTGATAAATCAATACCAACTCAAGAGAGATATTTAAATTCTTCTCTTGCTTCTGCTTCATCTGCCTCGGTAGTATTTTTATGAAATTCTTGATAAAGTAGTACTAGAAATGATACATCTAATGTGTAATAATCAGGATTTTCAAGTTTATCCCGGTTGAAAACATCTGTATTTATTCTCTTTCGTTCTCATCAAGTCACAGAGAATACATTTACATAGCTTGTTTTTCTCCATTGATAAATCAACTTTCCAAAAATCCCACCCCAATCACCAAAATGGGAATCTCCGATGACATGATATCCGAGGTGACGATGCGTGTTGATGATCGCTTGCCCTATAGAGGGGGTACAGATATGACCGATATGGAGTGGCTTTCCTACATTGGCACCGATATAGTCCACGACGATCGTTTCGCCATTCGATGATTTCTGATCTGTACTTTTTCTCACCTGTTCGAATATATCGAGCCATATCTTCGCTGTTGCAGAGAAGTTCACATAGCCACCCACGACATTTGCCTGAGTGAAGTTATCGGTATCTTCTCGGAGCTTCGTCGCGATCTCTTCGGCGATCACTCATGGAGCCTTACCGAGTGGTTTCGCGAGAGGAAATACCCCGAAGCAGTACTCTCCGAGCTCACTCTTCGGTGGAGCTGAGAGTGTGATGGTGAAGTCTATATTTCCGTAGAGGGAAGAGATGTGTGAGGAGATGATGGAAGTGAGTGACATATTTTAGAGGGAAAGGAGGATATTTTCTGCTATTTCTTCTGTGGTTTGTAGTGAGGTATCGTATTTCTTCGTATTTTCAGGAAAGTATATTGGCTTGTGAGAGTTTTCTAGGAATATCGACTCATCTGTGACGCTTATCTTAGAGTTTGGGTCAGCTTTTGCTCTCTGTACTCTCTCCCGAAAACGCTCCAGACGGATATCTTCAGGACATTCGAGTCATATGACGACTATCCTATGACTATAATTTTCTGCGAGTAGCACTATCTCTCTATATTTCTTTTCTTCTCGGATGAGCATATCGCTGATACAGTCTATACCACCTTTTAGTATCACCTCGAGGAATCCTGAGAGGAGTTTCTGGATTGTTTGCATATCGCTATCTCTATTATAGCCCGCGAGACCCCATTTTACCTTATCGTATCCGATATGATATGATCCGAGAAGGGATTTTTGGAGTTCTTTTATGAGAGTAGATTTTCCACTGCAGGAATTTCCGACTATGATGAGAAGATATGGTTGTTTCATATTTTATAGTTTCTCCACCCGAGCTCCATCTTTCTCATCGATGATCCGATATCCCATCTTTGTGATCGTATCACGTATCTCATCACCTCTTGCGAAGTCTTTCACGCTTTTTGCGAGCGCTCGCTCATCGAGGAGTGTCTGTATCTCTGATGGAGTAGTTTCTCCTGATTCGAGGAGAGAAAAATCGAGGATTGCGATGACCTCATTCCATGACTTGAGCAGGTCGACAAGTGATTTTGCCTCTTCACTCGAGAAGAGCACATCATCGATACCGCTATTTATATAACTCTGGTATTCGAACACGATCGTCATCGCAGATACCGTATCGAAGTCATCTTCGAGCTTCTCGATGAAGTCCTGCATAAATGCCTGCTGATTATCACGGAATTCTCTCGAAATATCATGGAATTTCATCTTTCCGTATGCATTTCGTTCAGTATTGGCGGGAATTGCTCTGTCTATATACCTGGCGAGACGTTTCAGCATCTCATCAAGTCACTTGATCGTATTTATCGCTGCAGTGAGTCGCTCGAAGGTGAAATTGAAATTTTCTCGATACTGGTTCTGGAGTGCCATAAGACGGAATCCTCGGCAAATAGTAATCTCATCGACAGGCTTTGTTTTCTCGACGATATCCCGAAGTGTGTAGAAATTTCCTGCACTTTTCGCCATTTTTTTATTGTCTACGAGGAGATGTCCTCAGTGCATCCAGTATTTCGAGAACTCTTTTCCGGTGAATGCCTCTGTCTGTGCGACTTCGTTCTGATGATGGGGGAAGAGGTTATCGATACCACCCATATGTATATCAATCTGTGCTCAGAAGTAGTGATGGTTGCAGGCGCTACACTCGATATGCCATCCTGGACGTCACGCCAGGGATCTTTCTTCACCATCTATCGTCACGGTGATAGTCCATTTATTCTCACCGTCACTTTCCTGGTCGTAGGCTTTCCAGAGGGCAAAATCAGCAACCTGTTCCTTGTCGTACTCATCGTTATCTATTCGCACACTCGATATCATCCCGCTCATATCGAGATGCGCGAGTTCCCCGTACTTTCGGAATTTCTTCACACTGTAGTATATGCTCCCATCTTCAGCGAGATAGGCGTATCATTTATCGAGGAGTCACTGTATCATGATTCCCATATCTTCTATGAGAGTCGATATTGGAGCGATCGTATCAGCACGTATGATAGCGAGTCGGTCGAGATCCGCGAGAAATGCTTCACTATAGAATTCTGTGAATTCTTTGAGGGTTTTTCCTGACTTCTGACTATCTCGAATCGTCTTATCATCGATATCGGTGATATTCATGACAGTTCGTACTCTATATCCGAGAAATCTGAGCGTACGGATGACGAAATCCTCGAAGAGATAGGCACGCAGATTCCCTATATGAGCATAGTTATATGGAGTCGGTCCACAGTAGTATACCTTCACTTCTTCTTGGCGAAGTGGCTTGAATCGATCGAGTGAGCGGGTGAGTGTATTATATATATGGAGTGACATACGCACACTATAGCGAAAAAGCCAGAAAAATCGAACCAAAGTGAGAAAGAGTATTTGACATATTATAAAATTAATAAATAAATATTGACTCTTGTGATTTTATATGTTATAATTGCTTTGCTCTTTTTGTAAATAGTTATGAAACATCCCGTACACAGACATCCTCGTCGAAGTGGTTCTGAGTGGCTTTCTGCTATCTTTACCCTTCTGGTGCTTACCGGTATATATAGCTCTATGGATAGTTTTTCCTCGTATAGCTCGCTCTATGATGTGAGCTCCACAGGTCATACTATATCCATATCTGCTCCCTACTGGAACGAACAGATGGGTTATGGATTCCATGCACTTGCATGAGATAGCTATACCCAGACAGGCTCTGCGAAAGTAGATCATGTCACCGTGGTAGGAGAGAGTCGAGCGATCAACATGAAAGATGGAGTGAAAGTCGCTTTCTATAGAGATACTCCCATAGCGGATATCGAGAAAACTCTCGACCCCACTACTCCTCGTGCATATTCTCGTCTCCCGAATGGTATCGCTGTCATCACGGGGAATCTCGATTCACCCTCAGCGAAGACTATACTTGCCACGATCCACTCCGAATAGGTACCCGCCCTCATCCCGTGTTTCTCCCCGATTATTGGTATATCGGGGAGTTTTTTGTGAAAAATCAGTGAACATATTTGGAAAAAGCATGATTTTCCCTATAATGGGTGCGCATTTGTACCTTAATTTCTCGGGGATGATATAGGATTCGATACAGAGAATCGTATGGTCACTCGTGCTGTCTCGGGGCAGTCAGCCTCGTTATCAAATGACAAACAATAGATGCAAAAACATCACCACTCGCTCGTCTTGCTGCTTCTTTCAAGAAGTCTGTATCACCTGCATTTGCTTACGCTGCCTAACCGCTCGTGAGTGTAGTCTCCTTTAGTGGATGAGTGCCGTATGGCCTGCTACAAACTTCATTTTCCGAAACTGATAGGGAAGTGTCGTATCATCAGTCTCACTCCGTAGAGTTCCTTAGAGCGTAGGGAGATCGAGTATACGAAATAAGCTTTTTTCGGCTTTTTGTCATTTTTTGATCGAAAAAAGTATCCAAAAATGAATCATAGACAGGAATACACGATGATAGTACCTCTGTACACGCGGGGGCGGTGCCCGCCATCTCCACCATACATAATAGACCGTTAAATATCTTTACCTATCTTGAATTTGAGATAAGGAAATAGCTTATTTGACGCATATGAACAAAATAATAAAGAGGTAAACGAATTCAAAGAAAAACCTTCCATTTTCGTATAAGGTAAGTAGTATGTCATAAAAATATCTATGCCTGTAGAACTCAGTGACTCAGAAATCATCTCACTTACCCTTGAGGAGAGTGATAACTTTGCTCTCATTATTGATCGATATGAGAAAAAGCTCTTTCGTTATATTATGCGACTTTGAGATTTTTCCATTGCCGATGCTGAGGATATACTCCAAGAAGTCTTCATAAAAGCATATACGCATATCAACGAGTATGACCTTTCTCTTTCTTTTTCCTCATGGATATATCGTATTGCTCATAATACTACTATTGATACATTTCGTAAAAGAAGTACTAAAATCACTATTTCCCTCGACGACGATGAATAT
>CAYVAG010000001.1:0-272 GCA_964449265.1 uncultured Candidatus Peribacteria bacterium | reverse complement strand
CTACAGAGTGATGAAGATATTCATATTTCTCTCAAAGAAAAAGATATGAAAGAAATCGTGCAATCATGACTCTCAGCACTCTCTGAAGAGCAACGAGAAGTCATAATTCTTAAATATATCGAATGACGAGATTACGTAGAAATCAGCGATATACTCAGGATTCCTATAGGAACTGTCGGAACTCTCATCCATCGAGCAAAGAAACAACTTCAATGAAGCCTTACTCCTATTCATAATCACCTCTAATATGTCTCTCAAGAAAAACATACTTG